>NZ_BAAANS010000012.1:0-169681 GCF_039529925.1 Kitasatospora saccharophila
GGGTGGGGCGGCGGAGATTTCGGCTGCGCGGGGCGGGGACGGGTGTCTGCCCGTTGGGCTCGGCTCGGTTGCGCCGGTGGGTGGGTGGGGATGAGGTTTTCGGCTGCGCTGGGCGGGGGCGGATATTCGCCCGTTGGGCCTGACCCGGCTGCGCCGGTGGGTAGGTGGGTGGGGTGGGGATTTCGGCTGCGTCGGCCGGGGTCTGCCCGCTGGGCCTGGCCCGGTTGCGCCGGTGGGTGGGCAGTGGGCCGGGCTTCGGCTGCGCCGGGCGGGGGGTGGGGGCTTGCTGCCGTTGGGCGGGGCGGCTCCGGCGGGGCGGCCATCAGGGCGGGGGTGAGGTCGGGGACACTGGGGGGGTGAGTGAGACGTCTGCTTCCCCCGCCGGTGCTTCCCCCGCCGCGAAGTCCCGCGGCACGTTGGGCCTGATGCTGCTGCTGACCGCGGTCGGTGCCGCGCTGGTGCTGACGGCGGTGGGGCGGACCTGGGCGGAGGGGGTGGCGCTCGGGATGGGCGGCGGCCGGGTCCCGGTGAGTGCGAGCGGGAGCAAGCTGACCGCGCTGCCGACCGGGATGGCGCTGGTGGCGATGGCGGCGGCCGTCGCGGTGTTCGCGGTGCGCGGCCGGACGCGGGTGCTGGTGGGCGTGCTGACGGTACTGGCGGGGGTGGGGGCGGTCGTCGGGGCGGTGATCGGGTACACCGATACCGCGGGCCTGCACGCCGTCGCGGCGGGGCAGCTCGCGCTGAGCAGCGGTCGGGCCGAGCAGATCACCCGGACCGCCTGGCCGTGGGTGGCGCTGGTGGGCGGGGTGCTGCTGGTGGCGGCGGGGGCGTTGACGGCGCGGTTCGGCAGCGGCTGGCCGGCCATGGGCTCGCGGTACGAGGCGCCGACCCGGAAGGCCCCGGTGCGCGCGGACAGCCCGTCCGACCTGTGGAAGGCGCTGGACCGGGGCGAGGACCCGACCGGCTGAGGCCGTCGTCCGGGGCTGTCGAGCGGTTGGCCGGCCATGGTGTCGCGGGCTGGTGGCCTTCTTCCGGTGGGCTCTTTCCCGGGCGTGGCGGCGCCGTTCGGGCTTCGGCCTCCGCTCCTTCCTCCGGCCGCCGGTCGGGGGCGGCGCCCGCTGCTCCGGCCCGCTGTTCGGCGGGGGGTCGAGTGTGCGCGGCACCACGTCCGCCCCGGCTTGGGGCTGTCGTGTTCGGCCCGGCACAATGGAGGGGTCAACCCGTCGAGCGCCGCCCAGGACCGCCCGACCGGGACCCGGAGAAACAAGGAGCACCAACAAGATGGCTGCAGCAGCGCACGGCCACACCCCCGCCGCGTGGACCGGCGTGGTCATTGCTTTCGTCGGCTTCTGCGTGTCGGGTGTCGCGATGATCATTCCGAACGTCGTGCTGGTCATCGCGGGCCTCGCCGTGGTCCTGATCGGCGGCGTGGTCGGCAAGGCCATGTCGATGGCGGGCATGGGCAAGCAGCCCAGCAAGAACTTCGCCCCGGCCACCACCGAGGAGCGCAGCGCGGTCGCCGCGGGCTGACCCCGGCGCGGAGCGGACCGAGCGGAACCGGACGGCGGGCCCCTGCGGCCCGCCGTCCGGCGTTCCCGGGGGCGGGCGGTCCGGCGTTTCGGTGCGGGCGGGCACCCGTGCGGCGGGGGCACAATCGTCCCCGTGAACGCTCCTGCCGCCCCCGGTTCCGCCGCGTCCGGTCCCGTCACCAGAGCGGGGCGGCTGCTGCGTCCGCTGGCCGCGCTGGCCGCGGTGGCGCTGCCCACCGCCTTCGTCGGGGTGGTGGACCCGAACGCGCCGGGGCACTACCCGGTGTGTCCGGTGCTGCGGGCGACCGGCTGGTGGTGCCCGGGGTGCGGCGGGTTGCGCTGCGTGCACGCGCTGACCAGGGGGGACGTGCTGACGGCGGCGCACGACAACCTGGTGGTGGTGCTGCTGGTGCTCGGGCTGGCGGTGCTGTGGGCGGGCTGGGTGGTGCGGGCGGTGCGCGGCCGGCCGGGGTGGCGGCCGCGCTGGACGGCCCGGCGGGCGGGGGCGCTGGTGGTGGTGCTGCTGCTGTTCGCGGTGCTGCGGAACCTGCCGATCGGTGCGGGGCTGGCCCCGCCGGGGGTGTGAGCGGGGCGCACGAGGCGTCCACCGGGGGGTCCGCCGTTCGAGACGCGCGCCGGGGGATGCGGAGTGCGCCCCCCGCGCCCGATACCATCGAAGAGCCGGGGCTGCGCTCGACGCCCCCGGCCTCACCACCGAAACACGATGGGGGCGCACGCGTGACTGTGCTCGACGAGATCATCGACGGGGTCCGGCAGGACCTCGCCGAGCGACAGGCCCGGGTCTCCCTGGACGAGCTCAAGGAGCTCGCCGCCAAGGCGCCCGAGGCGAAGGACGGCGTGGCCGCGCTGCGCGGCGACGGCGTCCGGGTGATCTGCGAGGTCAAGCGCTCCAGCCCGTCCAAGGGCGCGCTGGCGGCGATCGCCGACCCGGCCGCGCTGGCGGTCGACTACGCGGCCGGCGGCGCCGCCGCGATCAGCGTGCTCACCGAGCAGCGCCGCTTCGGCGGCTCGCTGGCCGACCTGGACGCGGTGCGCGCGGCGGTTCCCACCCCGGTCCTGCGCAAGGACTTCATCGTCACCGCCTACCAGCTGTGGGAGGCCCGGGCGCACGGGGCCGACCTGGCGCTGCTGATCGTCGCCGCGCTGGAGCAGCCGGCCCTGGTCTCGCTGATCGAGCGGGCCGAGTCGATCGGGCTGACCCCGCTGGTCGAGGTGCACGACGAGGAGGAGATCGCCCGCGCGGTGGACGCCGGCGCGCGGATCATCGGCGTCAACGCCCGCAACCTGAAGACCCTCGAGGTCGACCGGAACACCTTCGGCAACGTGGCGGACGCCATCCCGGCGCACATCGTCAAGGTCGCCGAGTCGGGCGTGCGCGGGCCGCACGACCTGATCACCTACGCCAACCAGGGCGCCGACGCGGTGCTGGTCGGCGAGTCCCTGGTCACCGGCCGGGACCCGAAGGCCGCGGTCGCCGACCTGGTCGCGGCCGGCGCCCACCCGGCGCTGCGCAACAACGGGCGGGGCTGAGTCTCCGCCGTGTCGATCGCCACCCGTCTCGCCCCCGGCTGCCGCCCGCGCGGCTGCCGCGCGCCCGCGCGCCGGGCGCTGGGGCGGCGGGTGCGCTACGTGATCGGCTGCGAGCCCGGACAGGTCCCCGGACGCCGATGGCGCGGTACCCGCGGCTGACCACCCGCCGCGCGTTCCACGTCCACGCCGTCAATCCTTCATCCGAGGACGGATCATGTCCGAGCACTACCTTCCGGGCGCCCAGGTGCCCGACGCCCGCGGTTACTTCGGCGCCTACGGCGGCCGCTTCATCCCGGAGGCGCTGGTCGCCGCCGTGGAGCAGGTCGCCGAGGAGTACGAGAAGGCCAAGAACGACCCGGCGTTCGCCGCCGAGCTGGACGTCCTGCTCAAGGACTACACCGGCCGGCCGAGCCCGCTGACCGACGTCCACCGGTTCTCCGCGGAGGCCGGCGGGGCGCGGGTCCTGCTCAAGCGCGAGGACCTCAACCACACCGGCTCGCACAAGATCAACAACGTGCTGGGCCAGGCGCTGCTGACCCGCCGGATGGGCAAGACCCGGATCATCGCCGAGACCGGCGCCGGCCAGCACGGCGTGGCCACCGCCACCGCCTGCGCGCTGTTCGGCTTCGACTGCACCATCTACATGGGCGAGGTCGACACCCGGCGCCAGGCGCTGAACGTGGCCCGGATGCGGATGCTGGGCGCCGAGGTGATCCCGGTGACCTCCGGCAGCCGCACCCTGAAGGACGCCATCAACGAGGCGTTCCGCGACTGGGTCGCCAACGTGGACTCCACCCACTACCTGTTCGGCACGGTGGCCGGCCCGCACCCGTTCCCGATGATGGTGCGCGACTTCCACCGGGTGATCGGCGTCGAGGCCCGCCAGCAGGTGCTGGACCGCACCGGGAAGCTCCCGGACGCGGTGGTGGCCTGCGTCGGCGGCGGCTCCAACGCGATGGGCATCTTCCACGAGTTCAT
The DNA here is from genome assembly GCF_039529925.1 of Kitasatospora saccharophila. Lineage (NCBI taxonomy): Bacteria > Bacillati > Actinomycetota > Actinomycetes > Kitasatosporales > Streptomycetaceae > Kitasatospora > Kitasatospora saccharophila. The sequence continues at coordinate 4,059 of NZ_BAAANS010000012.1, forward strand.
CCCGGACGCGGGCGTCCGCCTGATCGGCTGCGAGGCGGCCGGCGAGGGCGCCGAGACCCCCAAGCACGCGGCCACCCTGACCAAGGGCGACCCGGGCGTGCTGCACGGCTCGCGCACCTACGTGCTGCAGGACGAGGACGGCCAGACCATCGAGTCGCACTCGATCTCGGCCGGCCTGGACTACCCGGGCGTCGGCCCGGAGCACGCCTGGCTGAAGGACAGCGGACGGGCCGAGTACCGCCCGGTGACCGACGCGCAGGCGATGGAGGCGCTGCGGCTGCTGTCCCGCACCGAGGGCATCATCCCGGCGATCGAGTCCGCGCACGCCCTGGCCGGCGCGCTCGAACTCGGCCGCGAGCTCGGCCCGGAGGCGACGATCCTGGTCTCGCTCTCCGGCCGCGGCGACAAGGACATGCACACCGCTGCCGAGTACTTCGGCCTCTACGACGCCGAGGGGACCAACTGACATGGCCGACACCAAGCTCACCACCGCCCTGGCGGCCGCGAAGGCCGAGGGCCGGGCGGCCCTGATCGGCTACCTGCCGGCCGGCTTCCCGACCGTGGACGGCGGCATCGCCGCGATCAACGCCCTGATCGAGGGCGGCTGCGACGCGGTCGAGGTCGGCCTGCCGCACTCCGACCCGGTGCTGGACGGCGCGGTCATCCAGACCGCCGACGACATCGCGCTGCGCGGCGGCGTGAAGATCAAGGACGTGCTGCGCACCGTCGCCGAGGTCGCGGCGGCCCACCCGGCCGTCCCGGTCCTGGTGATGACGTACTGGAACCCGGTGGACCGCTACGGCACCGCCCGGTTCGCCGCCGACCTGGCCGCGGCCGGGGGAGCGGGCTGCATCCTGCCGGACCTGCCGGTGGAGGAGTCCGAGGAGTGGCGCAAGGCGGCGGCCGAGCACGGTCTGGACACCGTGTTCGTGGTCGCCCCGTCCTCCAGGGACCACCGGCTGGCCGAGGTCACCGCGGCCGGCTCCGGCTTCGTGTACGCGGCGGCCGTGATGGGCGTGACCGGCACCCGGGCGGCCGTCGGCAACCTGGCCGAGGACCTGGTGGCCCGCACCCGCGCCACCACCGAGCTGCCGGTCTGCGTCGGCCTGGGCGTCTCCAACGCCGACCAGGCCGCCGAGGTCGCGGCCTTCGCGGACGGCGTGATCGTCGGCTCGGCGTTCGTCCAGCGGCTGCTGGACGCCCCGGAGCCGGCGGACGGCACGGCCGCGGTCCGCGCGCTCGCGGGCGAGCTGGCGCGGGGCGTCCGCCGCAAGTAGCACCGCAGTAGCACCGCACGCCGCCGAGGGCCGCCCGGGGAGCAACCGCCGCTCCCCGGGCGGCCCTTCGCGTCGCGGCCCCTTCGCGTCGCGGCCCTACTCCGCGAGGGTGAAAAACCGGTGGGGGCGGGTACTCCCGTCCCGGCCGGGGCCGTTGAACCCTCCGGTGGTTCGTCGGCGAAAGGGCATCCGGATGGCACGGGTTCACCGGGCGGTGCTGCTGCGGGCGCTGGCGGCCGGGCTGGCGCTGGCCGCCGCGCTGGCCGGGAGCGGCGGCGTGGAACGGGAGTTGGCCCGCCGGGGGGCGGAGCGGGCGGTGCTGTGCCAGCAGCCGGAGGCGGGCTGCGACGTGCCGGGACGATGATCCGGAAAATCGGACGTATGACCGTTTAGTGTCACTCATACGGCTTAATTCGCCAATGTGGAGGAACCGCCCGGCATCCCCTACGGTTCATCAGGCAGGAAACGGTGGAGCGCGTCCGAGGGGGAACTGATGGCCAGTCAGCAGGCTGACCGGGGCCGGGTCGGCGGACTGCGCCGGGCGGTGGACGGCGCGGCGGCCGAGTGGTTCGGGCTGGCGGTGCGACTGGGCCTGGCGGTGGTGTGGGGCTGGGCGGGCCTGGCGAAGGTCTCCGACCCGGCGGAGGCGGCGCAGGCGGTGCGGGCGTACGAGATCCTGCCCGAGTCGCTGGTGAAACCGGTCGGCTGGGGGCTGCCGTTCCTCGAACTGGCGCTGGCCCTGCTGCTGGTGCTCGGCCTCGGCACCAGGATCGTCGCGGTCGTCTCGGCCGTGCTGCTGCTGGTGTTCATCGCCGGCATCTCCTCCGCGTGGGCGCGCGGCATCTCGATCGACTGCGGCTGCTTCGGCGGCGGCGGCGCGGTGGACGAGTCGCAGACCAAGTACCTGCAGGAGATCCTGCGCGACACCGGGTTCCTGCTGCTGTCGGCGTGGCTGGTCTACCGGCCCCGGACCAGGCTCTCGCTGGACGCCTGGCTGGCCGCCTGAGCCGTCCGCCGACCCCGACGACCCCAACCCACTGGACTGGCAAGAGCACCCCATGAGCGAGAAGAACCGAGAAGGCAAGCGCAACGCCCGGGACAAGATGCGGGAGAGCCGGGCCGCCGAGGAGGCCAAGGCGCGGCGGACCAGGAAGCTGGCGGTCGGCGGCGTGGTGGTCGCGGTGATCGCGGCCGCCGTGGTGGTCGGCGTGGTGGTGCAGAACCAGCGCTCCAAGCCGGAGACCCCCACCGCCGCCCCGGCGGGCACCGTCGGCGACAAGAACCTGGTGATCCCGGTCGGCGCCGCCAACGCCCCGTCCACGCTGACGGTCTACGAGGACCCGCGCTGCCCGGCCTGCGGCAGCTTCGAGCGGAGCTTCTCGCCGACCATCGACCAGCTGGAGGACGCCGGCAAGATCGTCGTCCACTACCACATCGTCTCGTTCATCGACCGCTCGCTGGGCGGCAGCGGCTCCAAGTACGGTGCCAACGCGCTGGGTTGCGCGCAGGACGCGGGGCACTTCCGCGACTACCACGACGTGCTGTACCGCAACCAGCCGGAGGAGACCGAGGACTCCTTCGGCAGCAAGCAGACCCTGATCGACCTGGCCAAGCAGGTCCCCGGCCTGGACACCCCGGAGTTCCGGTCCTGCGTCAACGACAACAAGTTCGGCGGCTGGGTCTCCGCGGTGCAGCAGGACTTCGACAAGTCCAGCTTCAAGTCGACCCCGACGGTGCTGCTGAACGGCGAGGCGGTCTACCCGAAGAAGGGCGACGAGCAGATCAGCCCGGAGAACCTGGTGAAGTGGGTGGACGCGGCCAACCAGGGCAAGGAGCTCGGCACCGCCGGCTCGAACGGGCAGAGCCCGGCGCCCACCTCGACCGCCGGCGAGTCCAACAACCCGCCCTCGCCCTGACCGGTCGGTCGCGTGACGCTACCGTGACCCGCTCCGGTGCGGGTGGGGCCGGTGGGACACGGTAGCGTCGACAGTGCCATGGATCTCGCATACATTCCGAGCCCGTCGCGGGGCGTCCTCAACCTGGGGCCCATCCCGCTGCGCGCCTACGCCTTTTGCATCATCATCGGTGTCGTCGTGGCCGTGTGGCTCGGCAGCAAGCGGTGGGTCGCCCGCGGCGGCGGCCGCCACACGGTCGGCGACATCGCGGTCTGGGCGGTGCCGTTCGGCCTGGTCGGCGGTCGGCTCTACCACGTCATCACCGACAACCAGCTGTACTTCGGCGAGGGCAAGCACCCGGTCGACGCGCTGAAGATCTGGGAGGGCGGCCTCGGCATCTGGGGCGCCATCGCCCTCGGCGCGGTCGGCGCCTGGATCGGCGCCCGCCGCCGGGGCGTCCCGCTGCCCGCCTACGCCGACGCGATCGCCCCCGGCATCGTGCTCGCCCAGGCCTGCGGCCGCTGGGGCAACTGGTTCAACCAGGAGCTGTACGGCCGGCCGACCACCCTGCCCTGGGGCCTGAAGATCGACAAGACGCTGGCCGACGGCACCGTCGTCCAGGGCGTCTACCACCCGACCTTCCTGTACGAGTCGATCTGGTGCGTGCTGGTCGCGGTCCTGGTGATCTGGGCCGACCGGCGCTTCACCCTCGGCCACGGCCGGGCCTTCTGGCTGTACGTGGCGGCCTACACCTTCGGCCGGTTCTGGACCGAGTGGCTGCGGATCGACGAGGCGCACCGCTTCTTCGGCCTGCGCCTGAACGACTGGACCGCGATCCTGGTCTTCCTCGGCGCGATCGTCGCCTTCGTGCTCTCCGCCAAGCTCCGCCCGGGCCGCGAGGACCCGGACGAGATCGACCCGCAGGCCACCGAGGAGCGCGCCGCGGCGGCCGCCGCGGCCGCCGAGACGGAGCAGCCGCAGGACGGCGCGCCGGCCGCGGAGGCCACCGGCGCCGCGGCGGAGGACGCCGGGAAGCCCGGGAAGTCCGGCACCTCCTCCTGAGCGCAGCCGCTCGACCCCGTCGGGGCCGCCACCGCCGAGACCGGCGGAGGCGGCCCCAACTGCCTTTGGGCAGGCTTACTTTGCTGGAAAGCGGCAGGTCAAAACGGGTACGTTCGGGGGGCACCGGCAAGCCCGGCCGGAGCGCGGCCAGGGGGGTTCCGCCGTGCCCGGAAGGGGAGCCGCCCGCATGAGCACCATCACCGCCGAACCGCAGACCGACGGCCCGCAGCCCCGGATACCCGACGCCGACCACCACCGGGACGTCAACGGAGGCTGGCTGCGCCCGGCCGTGTTCGGTGCGATGGACGGCCTGGTGTCGAACTTCGCGCTGATGACCGGCGTGGTCGGCGGCGCCGCCGCGCCGAGCACCGTGGTGCTGACCGGCCTGGCCGGCCTGGCGGCGGGCGCGTTCTCGATGGCGGCCGGCGAGTACACCTCGGTGGCCTCCCAGCGCGAGCTGGTGGAGGCCGAGCTGGAGGCCGAGCGGATCGAGCTGCGCCGCAATCCGCAGGGCGAGCTGGCCGAGCTGGCCCAGCTGTACGTGGCCCGCGGCGTCGACCCGGAGCTGGCCCACGAGGTGGCCCGGCAGCTGTCCGCCGACCCGGACACCACGCTGGCCGTGCACGCCCGCGAGGAGCTGGGCGTCGACCCGGAGGACCTGCCCTCGCCGCTGGTGGCCGCGCTCTCCTCGTTCGGCTGCTTCGCGCTCGGCGCGCTGCTGCCGGTGCTGCCCTACCTGCTGGGTGCGACCACGCTGTGGCCTGCCGCGCTGCTGGCGGTGCTCGGCCTGTTCGGCTGCGGCGCGGTGGTGGCCCGGGTGACGGCCCGCAGCTGGTGGTTCTCCGGCCTGCGGCAGCTGGTGCTGGGCGGCGCCGCCGCGGGCGTCACCTACCTGCTGGGCCGGCTGATCGGCGGGGCGGTCGGCTGACCTGCGGACTCGTCCGCCGACCGGCCGCCACCCGGACAGCCTTGTACGAAAATCCAGACCTCTGTATAGTTATGCCATGGAACGCGTGATGTTCCGCACATGGGCCTGAGCCTGCGCCTTGCCCTAGTCTCGACACACGGCTGTCGACCCCCGGAATCAAAAGCGGGGGCGGCGTCGACTTCGAAGAATCCCAGGTGGGACTCCTGTGACAGGTGTGCCGGGGGCGTTTCGCCCCTGTTTCGCGCTGTTCGGCCCAGGGCACACTGGAGGGAACGCGCGACGCTGCGCCTACCCTCGATCCGCCCTCTGACCTGGGGTTCAGTCCGCGATGTGGACGCAGGAATCCACTTCCCGGGGCGAGCGGCATCATGTAACCTGCACCGACAAATCGCATCAGGGCCAACGTCGTCCCTTTGCATGAAGCAACTGTTTACGACGACGGGAGAGCCGATGCTGTCTGCATCCATGCACTCCGGCCACGAGGACGCCAAGGCCGCCGGCCCCTACGCCCTCGTTCCGGACGCGCGTCCCCAGGCCCAGGGTCTCTACGACCCGCGCAACGAGCACGACGCGTGCGGTGTCGGCTTCGTGGCCACGCTGACCGGCATCGCCGACCACAAGATCGTCGAGCAGGCGCTGACCGTCCTGCGCAACCTGGAGCACCGCGGCGCCACCGGCGCCGAGCCGGACTCCGGTGACGGCGCGGGCATCCTGACCCAGATCCCGGACGCGTTCCTGCGCGCCAACACCGACTTCGAGCTGCCGGCCGTCGGCTCCTACGCGGTCGGCATCGCCTTCCTCCCGGACAGCGACGAGGAGGCCGCCGCCGCGGCCACCCGGATCGAGGTCATCGCGGCCGAGGAGGGCCTGACCGTCCTCGGCTGGCGCGACGTCCCGGTCACCCCCGACCTGCTGGGCGCCACCGCCCGCTCCGTCATGCCGCGCTTCCGCCAGCTCTTCGTGACGCACGGCGAGCGCACCGGCATCGCGCTGGACCGGCTCTCCTTCGTGCTGCGCAAGCGCGCCGAGCGCGAGGCCGGGGTGTACTTCCCCTCGCTCTCCGCCCGCACCCTGGTCTACAAGGGCATGCTGACCACCGGCCAGCTGGAGCCCTTCTTCCCCGACCTGTCGGACCGGCTCTACGCCTCCGCGATCGGCCTGGTGCACTCCCGCTTCTCCACCAACACCTTCCCGAGCTGGCCGCTCGCCCACCCGTACCGCTTCGTCGCGCACAACGGCGAGATCAACACGGTCAAGGGCAACCGGAACTGGATGACCGCCCGGGAGTCCCAGCTCGCCACCGACCTGATCCCCGGCGACCTGGACCGGATCTTCCCGATCTGCACCCCGGACCACTCCGACTCGGCGTCCTTCGACGAGGTCCTGGAGCTGCTCCACCTCGGCGGCCGCTCGCTGCCGCACTCGGTGCTGATGATGATCCCGGAGGCGTGGGAGAACCACGCCACCATGGACCCGGCCCGCCGCGCGTTCTACCAGTACCACTCCAACCTGATGGAGCCCTGGGACGGCCCGGCCTGCGTCACCTTCACCGACGGCACCCAGATCGGCGCGGTCCTGGACCGCAACGGCCTGCGCCCGGCCCGGTACTGGATCACCGAGGACGGCCTGGTCGTGCTCTCCTCCGAGGTCGGCGTGCTCGACATCGACCAGGAGAAGGTCGCCAAGAAGGGCCGCCTGCAGCCCGGCCGGATGTTCCTGATCGACACCGCCGAGCACCGCATCGTCGAGGACGAGGAGATCAAGTCCGCCCTCGCCGCCGAGCACCCCTACGAGGAGTGGGTCGCCGCCGGGCAGATCCAGCTCGCCAAGCTCCCCGAGCGCGAGCACATCGCCCACACCCACGCCTCCGTCACCCGCCGCCAGCAGACCTTCGGGTACACCGAGGAGGAGCTGCGGGTCATCCTCGCGCCGATGGCCAAGACCGGCGGCGAGGCGCTCGGCTCGATGGGCACCGACTCGCCGATCGCCGCGCTCAGCGAGAAGCCGCGCCTGCTGTTCGACTACTTCACCCAGCTGTTCGCCCAGGTCACCAACCCGCCGCTGGACGCGATCCGCGAAGAGCTGGTCACCTCGCTGCACAGCAACCTCGGCCCCGAGGGCAACCTGCTGGACGCCAGCCCGGCGCACTGCCGCTCGGTCGGCATCACCTTCCCGGTGATCGACAACGACGAGCTGGCCAAGCTCGTCCACGTCAACGCCGACGGCGACCAGCCCGGCCTGAAGGCCGTCACCCTGTCCGGCCTGTACAAGGTCGCGGCCGGCGGCCAGGGCCTGGCGGCCCGGCTCGCCGAGATCGCCGCCGAGGCCGACGCCGCGATCGCCGACGGCGCCCGCATCGTCGTCCTCTCCGACCGGCACTCGGACGCCGAGCACGCGCCGATCCCGTCGCTGCTGCTCACCTCGGCGATCCACCACCACCTGATCCGCACCAAGCAGCGCACCCAGGTGTCGCTGCTGGTCGAGGCCGGCGACGTCCGCGAGGTGCACCACGTCGCGCTGCTGGTCGGCTACGGCGCCGGCGCGGTCAACCCGTACCTGGCGATGGAGTCCGTCGAGGACCTCGTCGCCCAGGGCGTCTTCGTGCAGGGCATCGAGCCCGAGAAGGCGATCCGGAACCTGATCTACGCGCTCGGCAAGGGCGTCCTGAAGGTGATGTCCAAGATGGGCATCTCCACCGTCGCCTCCTACCGCGGCGCGCAGGTCTTCGAGGCCATCGGCCTCGCCCAGGAGCTGGTGGACGCCTACTTCGCGGGCACCACCACCAAGCTCGGCGGCATCGGCCTGGACGAGATCGCCAAGGAGACCGCCGCCCGCCACGCCAAGGCGTACCCGGCCTCCGGCATCTCCGCCGCGCACCGCGCGCTGGAGATCGGCGGCGAGTACCAGTGGCGCCGCGAGGGCGAGCCGCACCTGTTCGACCCGGAGACGGTCTTCCGCCTCCAGCACTCGACCCGCACCAAGCGCTACGACGTCTTCAAGCAGTACACGGACCGGGTCAACGCCCAGTCCGAGCGCCTGATGACGCTGCGCGGCCTGTTCCAGCTGGACGGCCTCGGCCGGGCCCCGATCTCCGTCGACGAGGTCGAGCCGGTCTCCGAGATCGTCAAGCGGTTCTCCACCGGCGCGATGTCCTACGGCTCCATCTCGATGGAGGCGCACGAGACCCTCGCGATCGCGATGAACCAGCTCGGCGGCAAGTCCAACACCGGCGAGGGCGGCGAGGACCCGGAGCGCCTGTACGACCCGGCCCGCCGCTCGGCGATCAAGCAGGTCGCCTCCGGCCGGTTCGGCGTCACCTCCGAGTACCTGGTCAACGCCGACGACATCCAGATCAAGATGGCCCAGGGCGCCAAGCCCGGCGAGGGCGGCCAGCTGCCCGGCCACAAGGTCTACCCGTGGGTGGCCAGGACCCGGCACTCGACCCCGGGCGTCGGCCTGATCTCCCCGCCGCCGCACCACGACATCTACTCCATCGAGGACCTGGCTCAGCTGATCCACGACCTCAAGAACGCCAACCCCGACGCCCGCGTCCACGTGAAGCTGGTCTCCGAGGTCGGCGTCGGCACGGTCGCGGCCGGCGTGTCCAAGGCGCACGCGGACGTGGTGCTGATCTCCGGCCACGACGGCGGCACCGGCGCCTCCCCGCTCACCTCGCTCAAGCACGCGGGCGGCCCCTGGGAGCTCGGCCTCGCCGAGACCCAGCAGACCCTGCTGCTCAACGGCCTGCGCGACCGCATCGTCGTGCAGACCGACGGCCAGCTCAAGACCGGCCGCGACGTCGTCATCGCCGCCCTGCTGGGCGCCGAGGAGTTCGGCTTCGCGACCGCCCCGCTGGTGGTCTCCGGCTGCATCATGATGCGGGTCTGCCACCTGGACACCTGCCCGGTCGGCGTCGCCACCCAGAACCCGGTGCTGCGCGACCGGTTCTCCGGCAAGCCCGAGTTCGTGGTCAACTTCTTCGAGTTCATCGCCGAGGAGGTCCGCGAGATCCTCGCCGAGCTCGGCTTCCGCTCGATCGAGGAGGCCGTCGGCCACGCCGAGCACATCAACGCCCAGGCCGCCATCGACCACTGGAAGGCCGCCGGGCTCGACCTGGCCCCGCTGTTCCACGTCCCGGCGCTGCCCGAGGGCGCGGCCCTGCACAACACCACGGGCCAGGACCACGCGCTCGACAAGGCGCTCGACAACCAGCTCATCGAGCTGGCCGAGGACGCCCTGGAGCGCGGCGAGGCCGTCCGGATCCAGCTGCCGATCCGCAACGTCAACCGCACCGTCGGCACCATGCTCGGCCACCGGGTCACCAAGAAGTACCGCGGCGAGGGCCTGCCCGAGGGCACCATCGACGTCACCTTCACCGGCTCGGCCGGCCAGTCCTTCGGCGCCTTCGTCCCCAAGGGCGTGACGCTGCGCCTGGAGGGCGACGCCAACGACTACGTCGGCAAGGGCCTGTCCGGCGGCGTGCTCGTGGTCCGTCCCGCCCGGGACGCCGCCGCGATCGGCGCCGACGCGCAGAACCACGTCATCGCCGGCAACACCATCGGCTACGGCGCCACCGCCGGCCGCATCCACCTGCGCGGCAAGGCCGGCGAGCGCTTCGCGGTCCGCAACTCCGGCGCTACCCTGGTGGTCGAGGGCGTGGGCGACCACGGCCTGGAGTACATGACCGGCGGCCGGGTGGTCATCCTCGGCGAGACCGGCCGCAACCTGGCGGCGGGCATGTCCGGCGGCATCGCCTACGTGCTCGACCTTCGCCCGGCCAACGTCAACAGCGGCATGGTGGGCATCGAGGCCCCCAGCGCCGCCGACCGGGAATGGCTGCGCGACACCGTCCAGCAGCACTACGAGGAGACCGGCTCCACCGTCGCCGCCGAGCTCCTGGCCGACTGGGGCAGCGGGGTCTCCCGCTTCTCCAAGATCATGCCCACCGACTACAAGGCTGTGCTCGCCGCCAAGGACGCCGCTGAGCGCGATGGCCTCTCCGAGGTGGAGACCACTCGCAAGATGATGGAGGCGGCAAATGGCTGACCCCAAGGGCTTCCTGACCACGCCCAAGCAGCTGGCGGAGCGCCGTCCGGTGGACGTCCGGCTCCGTGACTGGAACGAGGTCTACGTCGAGCGCAGCCTCCTTCCGATCATCACCAAGCAGGCCGGCCGCTGCATGGACTGCGGCATCCCGTTCTGCCACAACGGCTGCCCGCTCGGGAACCTGATCCCCGAGTGGAACGACCTCGCCTACCGGGACGACTGGACCGGCGCGATCGAGCGGCTGCACGCCACCAACAACTTCCCGGAGTTCACCGGCCGCCTGTGCCCGGCTCCGTGCGAGTCGGCGTGCGTCCTGGGCATCAACCAGGACGCGGTGACCATCAAGAACGTCGAGGTCACCATCATCGACAAGGCCTGGGACCGCGGCGGGGTCACCCCGCAGGTGCCCGAGCGCCTGTCCGGCAAGACCGTCGCCGTGATCGGCTCCGGCCCGGCCGGCCTGGCCGCCGCCCAGCAGCTCACCCGGGCCGGCCACACCGTGGTGGTGTACGAGCGCGCCGACCGCATCGGCGGCCTGCTGCGCTACGGCATCCCCGAGTTCAAGATGGAGAAGCGCCACATCAACCGCCGCATCGAGCAGATGCGCGCGGAGGGCACCCGCTTCCGCACCGGCGTCGAGGCCGGCGTCGACATCAGCGGCCAGGACCTGCGCTCGCGCTTCGACGCCGTCGTCATCGCGGCCGGCGCCACCACCGCCCGCGACCTGCCCGTCCCGGGCCGGGAGCTGAACGGCGTCCACCAGGCGATGGAGTACCTGCCGCTGGCCAACAAGGTCCAGGAGGGCGACTACGTCGACTCCCCGATCTCGGCCAAGGGCAAGCACGTGGTCGTCATCGGCGGCGGCGACACCGGCGCGGACTGCGTCGGCACCGCGCACCGCCAGGGCGCCCTCTCGGTCACCCAGCTGGAGATCATGCCGCGGCCGTCCGAGGACCGCCCGGCCAACCAGCCCTGGCCGACCATGCCGATGACCTACAAGGTCACCTCGGCCCACGAGGAGGGCGGCGAGCGGATCTACTCCGTCTCCACCACCCACTTCGCCGGCGACGAGGACGGCAACGTCCAGGAACTGCACCTGGTCGAGGTCGAGTTCAAGAACGGCAAGTTCGAGCCCGTGCCCGGCAGCGAGAAGGTCATCCCGGCCCAGCTGGTCACCCTCGCGATGGGCTTCACCGGCACCGACGTCAAGAACGGCCTCGTCGAGCAGCTCGGCGTCGACCTCGACGCCCGCGGCAACGTCGGCCGGGACGGCAAGTTCGGCACCAACGTCGACGGGGTGTACGTTTGCGGTGACGCCGGTCGCGGCCAGTCGCTGATCGTCTGGGCGATCGCGGAAGGCCGTTCGGCCGCCTCGGCGGTCGACGCCTACCTGGGCGGCAAGACCCCGCTCCCCGCCCCGATCAAGCCGACCGACCGCTCGCTGGTGGTCTGACCGACCACCGCCCCGAGAACGCCCACGCCCCCCGCGAGGGGGGCAAGGCCGACAAACACCGACCCGCCAGAGCCGCCGGGACCCGGTCATCACGACGCCTGCCCACTCCCCGACCAGGTAAGGGCAGGCGTCGTTGTCTGTTTTCCGAAGGACCCTCAGGGGCTCGGGGAACGGCGAGTCCGTGCTGCTGGTGGCCGGAGCCCATCGGAGGTTCGTGCTGCTGCGTGTCTTGAACGGAACCGGAAGCCGATGCGCGCTCCGGCAGTGAACCGTCAGCAGACCCGGGCTCGCCGTTCCCCGAGCCCCTGGTTCGTTCCCCTCCTAGGCCGTCGGGACCTTGTCCAGGAAGCCGACCACGGTGGCGATCCGGCCGTCCTCGGTGGCGGTGAGGACGTCGAAGCCGATCACCAGGGGCTCCGTGGCGCCCGCCGGGGCCAGCTCCCAGGTGAAGCGGGCCACGTCGTGGTGGGCGTCGACCGGGCCGAGGGTGAAGACCAGGCCGGCGAACTGGGCCTGGACGGCGGCCAGGGTGGCGTCGAACTGCTCGTGGCCGCGGGCCACCACCAGCGGGTCGGTGTAGCTGCCGTCGGCGGCCCAGGTCTCCTCGACCAGCTTGCGGCGGGCGGCCGGGTCGGTCTCGTTCCAGGCGGCGAGGTAGCGCTCGGCGAGGTTCCGCAGGTCCATCGGGGGCTCCTTCTGGGTGGTGGTTTCCCTTGCGGGACAAGAAGTTACGGAGATCGCCGGCCCGGGGAATCAGTCGCCTATAGGTAGGGTCGACCCATGCTGTACGGACGGGGGACGGAACGGGCGGCACTCGACCGGCTGCTCGCGGCGGCGGCCGGGGGACGGGCCGGGGCGCTGGTGCTGCGCGGCGAGCCGGGCATCGGCAAGAGCGCGCTGCTGGACGCGGCGGCCGCCGGGGCCGCCGGGTGGCGGGTGCTGCGGGCGGCCGGGGTGGAGTCGGAGGCCCGGCTGCCGTACGCGGTGCTCAGCCAGCTGCTGGCGCCCGTCCTGGACCGGACCGGCGCGCTGCCCGGTCCGCAACGGGCCGCGCTGGAACGGACGTTGGGGCTCGCCGACGGCCCGGCCGGGGACCGGCTGCTGGTCGGCCTGGCGGTGCTGACCCTGCTCGGCGACCTGGCCGAGCAGGGGCCGGTGCTGGCGCTGGTGGACGACCTGCAGTGGGCCGACCCGGAGTCCGCCGCGGCGCTGCGGCTGGCCGCCCGCCGGCTCGGCGCGGAGCGGGTCGCCCTGCTGCTCGCCACCCGGGAGGACGCCGGGCCCGACCCGGCCGGGCTGCCCGAACTGCCGGTGGGGCCGCTCGCGGAGCCCGACGCGGCGGCGCTGCTGGCCCACCTCGCGCCCGGACTCGCCGACCCCGCCCGGGCGTTGGCCGCCGCCCGGGGCAACCCGCTGGCGCTGCGCGAACTCCCGCAGGGCGAGGACACCGGGGCGCTGCCGCCCGACGGACGGCTGCGGCTGGCCTACCACGGCCAGGTCAGCCGGCTGCCCGGCCGCACCCAGCGGTGGCTGCTGTTGGCCGCGTTGGAGGAGACCGGCGAGGCGGAGGTGCTGCTGCGGGCCGCCGCGGCGAGCGGACTGGACGCCGCCGACCTGGCGCCCGCCGAGGAGCGGGGCCTGCTGCGGGTCGCCCTGGCGGCGGGCCGGGTCACCTTCCGGCACCCGCTGCTGCGCTCCGCCCTGGTCGACCGGGCGCCGCTCGCCGACCGGCTGGCCGCGCACCGGGCGCTGGCCGCCGCGTACGGGCCCGGCGAGCCGCTGCGCCGGGCCTGGCACCGGGCGCTGGCCGCCACCGGGCGGGACGCGGAGGCCGCCGCCGACCTGGCCGTCGCCGCCGCCACCGCCGCCTCCCGGGGCGGCCACCAGGGCGCCTGCGCCGCGTACGAGCGGGCCGCCCGGCTCAGCCCCGACCCGGTGCTGGCCCGCCGCTGGACGGTGGAGGCGGTGGAGGCCGCGCTGGAGGCGGGCGAGGTGGAGCGGGCCGAGCGGCTCGCGCTGGCCGCCGACCGGCCGGACGCCGACCCGGTCACCCGGGCGCACCTGCTGTTCGCCCGCGGCGTCGCCGAGTTCTGGCGCGGCGAGAACGCCTCCGCGCACCGGCGGCTGACCGAGGCCGCCGCCCTGGTCGCGGCCGCGCACCCCGGCCCGGCCGCCCGGGTCCTGGTGCAGGCCGTGCACGTCGCCTGGTACGACGGGCTCCCGGCCGTGCACCGCTCGCTGGACGCGCTGGCCGCCCTCCCGCTGCCGGACGGGGACCCGCTCGGGCCGGTCGTCCGCTACCTGGGCGCCGCGCTGGGCGGCGGGGACGGGCCGACGCTGGCCGGGGCCGAGCGGGCGGCCCGGGCGGCGGGGGCGGTCGTCCCGGTCGACCTGGTGCTGGCCTGCGGGGCCGGGCTGGTGCCCGGGCACGACGCCGAAGTGCTGGACCTCGCCCGCCGACTGGTCCGGGAGGCCCGGGAGGGTGGCGCCTTCGGGACGCTGCCCACGCTGCTGTTCTTCCTCGCCGAGGCGGAGCTGTTCGACGGCCGCCCCGGCCTGGCCGCCGACCACGCCGCCGAGGCGCTCGGGCTGGCCCGGGACACCGGACAGCCGCTGTGGACCGGCCAGTTGCACGGCTTCCAGGCGTACCTGGCGGCCGCCCGCGGCGACTCGGAGCCCTGCCGGGAGCAGGCCGCCGCGGCCTTCGCCCGGGGCGGGGCGGGCGTCCCCTGGGCCCGCTGGGCGCTGGGCCTGCTCGACCTGGGCGCCGGGCGGGCCGAGGACGCCCACGGGCAGCTGGCCGCGCTCACCGGCGGCCCGTTCGGCTACCAGGTCGCCGCCGTCCGGGCCGTGCCGGACCTGGTGGAGGCCGCGGTGCGGCTGCGCCGCGGCGAGGAGTGCGCCGAGCCGCTGGCCCGGTTCGAGCGGTGGGCGGAGCGCGCCGACCGCCCCTGGGCCCGGGCCCTGGTGGACCGCTGCCACGCGCTGCTGGCCCCCGACGAGTTCGCCGAGGAGCTGTACCGGCGGGCGCTGGCCCGGCACGCCGAGCAGCCCCGGCCCTGGGAGGCGGCCCGCACCGAGCTGCTGTACGGCGAGTGGCTGCGCCGGGGCCGCCGCAAGGCCGAGGCGCGGGCCCCGCTGCGCTCCGCCGAGCAGGCGTTCCGGCTGCTGGGCGCGGCGCCCTGGGCCGAGCGGGCCCGCGCCGAGCTGGACGCCACCGGCGGCCCGGCCGCCGGGTCCGGTCCGGTCCGGGCGGTGGCCGGGCTGACCCCGCAGGAGTCGCAGATCGTCCGCCTGGCGGCCCGCGGCCTGTCCAACCGGGACATCGCCGCGCAGCTGTTCCTGAGCGCCCGCACGGTCGGGCACCACCTGTACAAGGCGTACCCGAAGCTCGGGGTGGGTTCCCGGGCCGATCTCGCGCGGGTGCTCCCGGCACTGTCCTGAGCGGAGTCGAAACCCTCGCCCGTACAACGGATTGGCCAAATGCCGGAAGGACCTCGCGGAGTGTCGTCACGCAGTGGCAGACTGCTTCCCACGGGGTCCACTTGGCGTTCCTGGGGCGGAGGGTTTGCATGACGGGCCTGCAGACGGGCAGCGGTGCGACCGCGCGTCGCATCCAGTTGGGCGCCCAGCTCCGGCGCCTGCGCGAGGCCCGCGGCGTGACCCGGGAGGACGCCGGCTACTCGATCCGGGCCTCGGAGTCGAAGATCAGCCGGATGGAGCTCGGCCGGGTCGGCTTCAAGCAGCGCGACGTGGCGGACCTGCTGACGCTCTACGGCGTCGACGACGAGGAGTCCCGCGGCGCCCTGCTCGGCCTGGTCGGCGGCACCAACGCCCCGTCCTGGTGGCACGGGTACGGGGACGTGGTGCCCGGCTGGTTCCAGACGTACCTCAACCTGGAGGACGCGGCGAACCTGGTGCGCAGCTACGAGGTGCAGTTCGTGCCCGGCCTGCTGCAGACCGCCGAGTACGCGTACGCGGTGATGCGGGCCGGCAGCCCCGCCGCGTCGGAGGAGGAGATCGGGCGCCGGGCCGCGGTCCGGATGCGCCGTCAGCAGCGCTTCCTGGCCGAGGGGGCGACGGCCCGGTTGGAGCTGATCGTCGACGAGACGGCGCTGCGCCGCCCGTGCGGCGGGCCGGAGGTGATGCGGGCCCAGCTGGCGCGGCTGTCGGAGCTGTCGCTGCGCGGGACGATCAGCCTGCGGGTGCTGCCGCTGGGGATGGGCGCGCTGGCGGCGGACAGCGGGGCGTTCTCGGTGCTGTGCTTCCCCGAGCCGGACCTGGCGGACGTGGTCTACGTCGAGCAGTTCACCACCGCGCTGTACCTGGACAAGCCGGCCGAGGTGGCCGAGTACGCGACCGCGCTGGAGCGGGTGTCGGCGGCGGCGCTGTCGGAGGGGGAGACCAGGGATCTTCTCGCGGAGATCCTCCAAGGGACCTGAGCCGCAATTAAGATGATGATCCGTCAGTAGGTGTTCGCCAGCGCCGAAAGGGATCACATGTCCTTGATCGCCGAACTCGCCCAGCAGTACATCGACGGCCAATGGCGCCCCGGTAGCGGCTCCTGGGACATCGTGGACCTCAACCCCTTCAACGGGGAGAAGCTCGCCTCGTTCACGGTCGCCACCGCCGAGGAGATCGACCAGGCGTACCGCGCCGCCGAACGGGCCCAGCCCGCCTGGGCGGCCACCAGCCCCTACCAGCGCCGCCTGGTCTTCGAGCGCGCGCTGCGGGTGGTCGAGCAGCGCCAGCGGGAGATCCTCCAGGTGATGACCGCCGAGCTCGGCGGCACCCTGGTGAAGTCCTTCTTCGAACTCTCCCTGGTCAAGGACATGCTGCGGGAGGCCGGCTCGCTGGCGCTGCGCGCCGAGGGGAAGATCCTGCCCTCGCCGGTGCCCGGCAAGGAGAACCGGCTGTACCGCCTCCCGGTCGGCGTGGTCGGCGTGATCAGCCCGTTCAACGCCCCGGTCTTCCTCTCGCTGAAGGCCGTCGCCCCGGCGCTCGCCCTCGGCAACGCGGTCGTCCTCAAGCCGCACCAGGACGCCCCGGTGGCCGGCGGCACCCTGATCGCCAAGATCTTCGAGGAGGCCGGGCTGCCGGCCGGCCTGCTGAACGTCGTCCTCACCGACATCGCCGAGATCGGCGACGCGTTCATCGAGCACCCCGTCCCCAAGGTGATCGCCTTCACCGGCTCGGACGGCGTCGGGCGGCACGTCGCCGCCGTCGCCGCGGGCCACCTCAAGCGCACCGTCCTCGAACTCGGCGGCAACAGCGCGCTGGTGGTCCTCGACGACGCCGACCTCGACTACGCGGTGGACGCCGCCGTCGCCAGCCGCTTCGTCCACCAGGGCCAGATCTGCATGGCCGCCAACCGGATCCTGGTCGACCGCGCGCTGTTCGCCGAGTTCAGCGAGAAGTTCACCGCCAAGGTCGCCTCGCTGAAGGTCGGCGACCCGGGCGACTCGACCACCCAGCTCGGCCCGCTGATCAACTCCGCCCAGGCCGAGTCGATCACCGCCGAGGTCGACCGCGCGATCGCGGCCGGCGCCCGCCCGCTGCTGCACGGCGCCACCGTCGGCACCCTGGTCCGCCCGACCGTCCTCACCGACATCCCCGCCGACGACCCGATCCTGCGCCGCGAGGTGTTCGGCCCGGTCGCGCTGCTGATCCCGTTCGACGGCGAGGACGAGGCCGTCCGGATCGCCAACGACACGCCCTTCGGCCTGTCCGGCGCCGTGCACACCGCCGACACCGAGCGCGGCGTGCGGTTCGCGCAGCGGATCGACACCGGCATGATCCACGTCAACGACGGGACGATCGCGGACGAGGCGGGGGTGCCGTTCGGCGGCGTGAAGAGCTCCGGCAGCGGGCGGCTCAACGGCGAGGCCAGCGTGGACGCGTTCACCACCCTCAAGTGGATCTCGGTCCAGCACGGGCGCTCGCGCTTCCCGTTCTGAGCGGCGCGGTGAGATGAGGGGGCCGGGCAGCCGGCCCCCTCACGCTTCCCCTTCCGCCTTCCGCCTTCCGTCAGCGGCCCGCGGGCTGCGGTGGTGGCGGCAGTTGGGGCAGGCCGTCGGCGAGGCCCAGGACGACCCGGGTGCCGAGCGGGCGGGCGAGCCGGAACTCGACCGGGGCGGCGTTCAGGCTCGCCGGGCACCCCTCGTCCGGGGCGAGCGCGCGCGGGGTGGTGCGGCCGATCAGGACGACCGCCAGGTCGGTCTCGTAGACGCTCCCGGGGTCGACCGTGGCGCAGCCGAAGGGGACGTAGCCGGTGAGCAGCAGGCCGTCGGGGGAGACCGCGGTGAGGGAGACGGGGACGCCGTCGGCGCTCCACGCGCCGGTCCCGGTGGGCCACGGGCGGGGGAGCGACCAGCCCGCCCGGGGCAGCACGGCGGGGTAGCGGAACGGCTCGGCGTAGCCCGCGAAGGTGAACTCCCAGACCGGGACGGTGGCCTCGCCCCGGCTGGTGGCGACCCGGCGGGTGCCGGGCCGGGCGGCGGTGACGGCGAGCGAGGGGCAGTCGTCGGCGCAGCCCGTGGCGGCGGCGGGCAGCGGGTCGAGGACGTCCGCGGCGGAGCGCTGCGGCAGGGCGAGCGTGGAGCCGTCGGCGAACCGCACCTCGGAGAGGCCGGAGAAGGAGACCGGCAGCGGCACCTCCAGGTCGAACCGGCGCATCAGGTACGCCTGCTTGTCGGCGCCGCTGTGGAAGGCGTCCGGGGGCAGCCACTCGGTGGTGTCCTCGACCGGGTAGTAGCCGTGCTCCCACTCCTGCCGGGTGCTCGACCCGGGCCAGGCCGCCGCCACCTTCGCGGCCTGTTCGGCGGCCGCGCCGGTCGCGGGCCGCGGCTCGGGCCCGGCCGGGACGGTCGTGACGGGCGCGGCCTTGCCGCCCCCGACGCCGCCGGTGCCGACCGGCTCGCTCGCGCACCCGGTGAGCAGCAGGGCCGCCGCCGCGCCCGCCGCGAGTGCTGTCCGTACGCGCATCCTCCGTCATCCCCCCGGGTCGTGGTCCGTGGCCGGACGGGGCTTGGACGGGCCCGGGCGGGGAACGGTTCCCGGACGCGCGCGGGGCCGCCCGGGGACGGATCCCCGGGCGGCCCCGGCGGGTTGACGGCTCGTCAGTGACTAGAAGACCGGGACGCCGGCCCGGACCAGGCGCCAGGTGCTCTTGCCGTAGAAGTCGGCCGGGTCGATGACGCCCTTGGCCTTCACCCAGGCGATCATCGTGTTGCGGATCTCGTCGGAGTTGGCCCACACCTGCTGGGCGGCGGCGACGTGCGGGAAGTTGCCGCCGCCGCTGGCGCGGTAGTTGTTGACGGCGAGGACGAACCGCGCCGCCGGGTCGACCGCCGCGCCCTGGTACGACAGGTTGACGATCCGGCTGCCGACCGGCTGCGCGATGTCGATGTCGTAGGACAGGCCGTAGATCGAGTCGTAGTTGTAGTCGGGGGTGTTGTTGGCCTGGTTGGTCAGGGTGGCCGGGTCGACCGGGGCGCCGGGGGCGAGCTGGGCGTAGTACTTGGCGGAGTACTCCAGGTAGTCCTTGAGCTGGGCGCCGGTCAGGATCCGGGCCTCCAGGGTGTTCTCGTAGATGTACAGGCCGGCCGCGTCGCGCAGCTTGACCTCGCCGGCCGGGATGACCGCGGTGCGGTTGAACGGCGCGGCCTGGGCGAGCACCGGCAGGGCGGCGTACTGGCCGCCGGCCAGCGCGTCGCGGACCGCGTCGGCCTGGACGCGGCCGATCAGGTCGATGATCGGGGTGTCCTTGAACCGGGCGTCGGCGATGGAGAGGGTCTCCTCGCAGCTGCCGATGACCTGGTTGACGTAGGCGACGACCTTCTTGTGCTGGTCGGCGACCAGCTTGACGACCTTCGGGTCCTCGGCGACGGTGTTGGCGTTCAGCAGCCGGGCGCTGACGCCGGTGACGGTCCACTCGCCGCGGGCGAACTCGACCTCGAAGTCGAAGCAGGTCAGCCGCTCGCCCCAGAGCGCGGGCTCGGAGAGGACGACGCCCCTGCCGGTCTCCTCGTTGACCACGATCCGCTGCGGGACCTCCTTGTGGGCGTGGCCGACCAGGATCGCGTCGATGCCGGGCACGGTGGCGGCGGTCTCGGCGCCCGCGTTCTCCGAGTAGGGCAGCTGGTCGCCCCAGGAGGAGCCGCCGTCCACGCCGGTGTGCGCGGTGATCACGACCACGTCGGCGCCGGCCGCGCGGACCTTGGGGACCCACTTGGCGGCGATCTCCGGGATGCCCGGGAAGGCCAGCTGCCCCTGCACGTTGGCCTTGTCCCAGATGGCGATGCCGGGGTTGGTCAGGCCGAGGACGCCGACCCGGATCGGGCGGCCGTGGCCCAGGCGCAGTTCGCGGATGACGTACGGCGGGAAGGCCGGCTTCTCGCTCTTGGCGTCGACCGCGTTGGCGCCCAGCAGCGGGAAGTCCAGCTGGTCCTGGTAGGCGCGCAGCAGCGGGATGCCGTAGTTGAACTCGTGGTTGCCGAGCGCGGCGGCGTCGTAGCCGATGGCGTTCATCGCGGCGGCCATCGGGTGGCGCGGGGCCTTCTTGCCGGTGATCGGCTCGATCCGGGCGAAGTAGTAGGAGAGCTGGGTGCCCTGGATGGTGTCGCCGGCGTCGATCAGCAGGGTGCGGCCGCGGCCCTTCTCCTGCCGGACCTGCTCGACCAGGGTGGAGATCTTGGCCAGGCCGACGTCGTTGTGGGCGGCGTCGTCGTACTCGGAGTCGGTGAAGTACTCCCAGTTCAGGACGTGGCCGTGCAGGTCGGTGGTGCCCATCACGGTGAAGGCGGCCTTGAACGGGACGGGGCCCTTGCCGCGGGAGTCGTCCCGGTCGTGGTCCGCGGCGGCGGCGGGGGTGGCCGCGGCGGCGGACAGGCCGCCGGCCAGGGCGGCCCCGGCCGCGGTGGCGGCGGAGCGGGTGACGAAGTCACGGCGGTTCAGGGACATCGAGGACTCCAAGTGGGGCGTGCGGGCGGTCAGCGGGCGTCCGGGCCGGGGCGGCTGACACCCCGCCACCCGTGGTGACGCGCGTAGAAAACGCGTCTGGCAGTCTGCCGCTTTCCGGCCGCCGGGGCCAGACCCTCCGGCCATCCAACAGGTGAGACGTGGATGACCTCCGCGTGACGCCGCCCGTCCCGCCCGCACGCGCGTGCGTCAATCCGCCGCCCGGACGCTCACCCCGCGCGCCACCCGCCGCACGCTGCGGGCCCGTTCACCAAATCTTTCGCCAACTGCCATGGGGGGACTGGCCGGAACCGCTCTGTTACGTCCCGGTAATGCCTAGGCTCTGCTGTATGCGCCGAGCAAAAATCGTTTGTACTCTCGGGCCGGCCGCGGATTCGTACGACCAGATCAAGGCCCTGGTCGACGCCGGCATGGACATCGCCCGACTGAACCTCAGCCACGGCTCCCACGCGGAGCACGAGGACCGTTACCACCGGGTCCGCAAGGCATCGGACGAGTCAGGCCGCAGCGTCGGCGTGCTGGCCGACCTGCAGGGCCCGAAGATCCGCCTCGCCACCTTCGCCGACGGGCCCGTCCTGCTGGAGCGCGGGGACGAGTTCACCATCACCGTCGACGACGTCCCGGGCGACCGGGAGATCTGCGGCACCACCTACAAGGGCCTGGCCGCGGACGTCTCGCGCGGCGAGCGGATCCTGGTCGACGACGGCCGGGTCTGCCTGGAGGTCACCCACGTCGAGGGCCCCCGGGTGCACTGCATCGTCATCGAGGGCGGACTGGTCTCCGACCACAAGGGCCTCAACCTCCCCGGTGTCGCCGTCTCGGTGCCCGCGCTCTCCGACAAGGACGTCGAGGACCTGCGCTGGGCCCTGCGGACCGGGGCCGACGTCATCGCGCTGTCGTTCGTGCGCAGCGGGAAGGACGTCGAGGAGGTGCACCGGATCATGGCCGAGGAGGGCCGCCGGGTCCCGGTCATCGCCAAGATCGAGAAGCCGCAGGCGGTGGAGAACCTGGAGTCCATCGTGGACGCCTTCGACGGCATCATGGTCGCCCGCGGCGACCTGGGCGTCGAACTCCCGCTGGAGCAGGTGCCGATCGTCCAGAAGCGCGCGGTCAAGCTGGCCAAGCGCAACGCCAAGCCGGTCATCGTCGCCACCCAGATGCTGGACTCGATGATCAACGCCTCCCGGCCGACCCGCGCCGAGGCGTCCGACGTCGCCAACGCGGTGCTCGACGGCACCGACGCGGTGATGCTCTCCGGCGAGACCTCGGTCGGCAAGTACCCGGTCGAGACGGTCAAGACCATGGCCCGGATCGTCGAGGCCGCCGAGGAGGACATCCTCGCGGCCGGCCTGCCCGCCCTCACCGTCAGCAGCAAGCCCCGCACCCAGGGCGGCGCGGTGGCCCGGGCCGCCGCCGAGATCGGCGACTTCCTGGACGCCAAGTACCTGATCGCGTTCACCCAGAGCGGCGACACCGCCCGCCGGCTGACCCGCTACCGCTCGCCGATCCCGGTGCTGGCCTTCACCTACGAGCCCGCCGTGCGCAGCCAGTTGGCGCTCACCTGGGGCGTGGAGACCTTCCTCGGCCCGTTCGTCACCACCACCGACGAACTCGTCGCCCAGGTCGACTCCGCCCTGCTGAGCCTGGGCCGCTGCAAGCCCGGCGACGTCGTGATCATCACCGCCGGCTCCCCGCCCGGCCTGGCCGGCTCCACCAACCTGGTGCGCGTGCACCACGTCGGCGAACCGGCCAACTGACGCCGGGCACCGCGCGGCCCGCTCCTCCGGCCCGGCCGGGGGGACGGGCCGCGCCCCGCCTGACGCACCGTCAGGCACCCCGCGCCGGAGCGCGACACCTTGTCGGTAGCATGCCCTGGGTGGTGTCCCGGGGATCGGGCCCGCGCCGGGACCGGGGGGAAGACGCAGGTTGATACGCCGCCGCATCGCAGTGGTCTGGACCGCGGTCGTCCTCACCGCGGGCTGCACGCCCTACGGCGCGGACACCCTGCGGGCGGTGCAGACCAGCAGTCCCGGGCGGCCGCCGACCCGGACCGTGACGCTGGACCGGACCGCCTGGTGGGGCGGCGACTCCTACCGGCTCACCGCACTGACCACCACCCCGCAGCCGGACGGCCGGACCTCGGTCGAACTCGTCCTGGGCGTCGCCATCGAGTCCCCGGTGCCGGTCGCCGCCGCCCTGCCCCGGGCCACCCTGGAGTCCGACGGGGTCACCGTCAGCGGCCCGCTGGAGATGACCCCGCCGCCGTACGGCCGGGCCTCGCTGACCGCCACCGTGCAGGACGTCGGCACCGCCGGGCAGCAGCTCGACCCCGACCGGCTCGCCCTGGTGCTCACCGCCCCCGGCGCGGCCCGCGCGGTGATCCCGGTCGGCGCCCGGGCCGGCCAGGACCAGGTCGACCTGGCCCCGACCCCGCTGCGCCCCTCGGCGGACGGCGTGCGCACCGGCCGCCACCGGCTCGCGCTGGCCTCCGCCCGGCTGCGCGAGGACTGCAGCGGCGGCACCGGTAGCGCGCCGACCGTCCTGCTCGGCACCGTCCCGGTGGTGCCGCGGGTGCTGAGCGCCCCGAAGCCGGGCCGGCACGCGGTCGAGGTGCTGTTCGAGGCCCCGGCCGGCAGCACCGCCGACGGCCTGCTGCTACACCTGACGCTCCCGGACGGGCGGCGGCTCGCCCCCGCCGTCCCGGTCGACGCCACGCCCTACCCGGACCTGACCGGCCGGATCAGCCTGGCCGCCTGGTTCGACTTCTACGGGGACACCACCGGGACGTACACCCTGGAGGCGGCGGACGCGCAGCAGCCGGACGAGCCGACGGTGCTCACGCTGGTGGCCGGCTGAGGCCGGGACCGGCCCCGAGGTCGGGGCCGGGGAGCGAACTGGGGTGCCCCGAGTGGGATTCGAACCCACACCGGACGGTGTTTGAGACCGTTGCCTCTGCCGATTGGGCTATCGGGGCCCAGCGGATCGGAGGTCGGACCCCCCACCCGTGGTGAACCAAACATACCGTGTCTGGGTAGGCTCATGCATGCAGCACCCCGCCGGACCGAGGAGCCCCGTGAGCACCCCCGACGAGCAGCCACAGCCGCTTGAGACCGACTCGCCCCAGATCACCCGAATCGTCATCGCCGAGGACGAGGCACTGATCCGCCTCGACCTCAAGGAGATGCTGGAGGAGGAGGGCTACACCGTCGTCGGTGAGGCCGGTGACGGCGAGACGGCGGTCAAACTGGTCGAGGAGCTCAAGCCCGACCTGGCCATCCTGGACGTCAAGATGCCCGTCCTGGACGGCCTCTCGGCCGCCGAGCGGATCCACGAGCAGCACCTCGCCCCGGTGCTGATGCTCACCGCGTTCTCCCAGCGCGAGCTGGTCGACCGGGCCCGGGACGCCGGCGCGATGGCCTACATCGTCAAGCCGTTCAGCAAGAGCGACCTGGTGCCGGCCATCGAGATGGCGGTCTCCCGCTACACCGAGATGCGCACCCTGGAGCAGGAGATCGCGGACCTCTCGCAGCGCCTGGAGACCCGCAAGCTGGTCGACCGCGCCAAGAGCGTGCTGCAGACCAAGTTCGGCCTGAACGAGCCCGCCGCGTTCCGCTGGATCCAGAAGACCTCGATGGACCGCCGGATGACGATGGCCGCGGTCGCCGAGGCCGTGATCGAGGAGGGCGCGGCCCAGGACCGCAAGAAGGCCGAGACCGCCGAGGGCTGAGCCCCGCCCGCGCGCGAGCGCCCCCGCCCGGAGCGATCCGGACGGGGGCGCTGACGCGCGGTCGGCGCGGTCAGTCCTCGCCGAGGTACTGCCGGCGCACCGACTCGTCGCGCAGCAGGTCCGCGCCGGTGCCGGAGAGCGTGATCCGGCCGGTGGTCATCACGTACGCCCGGTCCGAGAGCGACAGCGCGGCCTGCGCGTTCTGCTCCACCAGCAGGATGGTGGTGCCCGCCGCCCGCAGCTCCACGATGGTCGCCATGATCTTCTGCATCATCAGCGGCGACAGGCCCATCGACGGCTCGTCCAGCATCAGCAGCTTGGGCCGGGACATCAGCGCCCGCCCCATCGCCAGCATCTGCTGCTCGCCGCCGGACAGTGTGCCCGCGGCCTGCTTGCGGCGCTCGGCGAGGATCGGGAACAGCGTGCAGGCCCGCTCCACGTCCTCGGCGATGCCCGCCGCGTCGCGCCGCAGGAAGGCGCCCAGCAGCAGGTTCTCCTCGATGGTCATCCGCGGGAAGATGTGCCGTCCCTCGGGGGAGTGCGCCAGGCCCAGGGCGACGATCCGGTGCGCGGGCACCGTGTCGATCGCCTGCCCGTCGAACAGCACCTTGCCCGCGGTGGGCCGCAGCAGCCCGGACAGGGTGCGCAGGGTGGTGGTCTTGCCGGCCCCGTTGGTGCCGATCAGGGTGGTGACCCCGCCCTGTTCGACGGTGAACGAGATGCCCTTGACGGCCTCGATCTTGCCGTAGGCGACACGGAGGTCCTCGACCTCCAGCAGAGCGGTCACTGGCCGTCCTCCTGAGCTGCGGTGGTTCCTTCGAGCGGGGCCCCCAGGTAGGCGGTGACGACCCGTTCGTCGTTCTGGACGGTCTCCCGGTCGCCCTCGACGATCTTGCGGCCCTGCACCAGCACGGCGGTGCGGTCGCACAGGTTGAAGATGAACTTCATGTCGTGCTCGATCACCAGCACCGCGGTGCCCAGGTCCCGGATCGCGAAGACCAGTTCCTCGGCGGCCCGGGTCTCCTGCGGGTTCATGCCCGCCGTGGGCTCGTCCAGCAGCAGCAGGCCGGGGTCGGAGGCCAGCGCCCGGGCGATCTCCAGCTTCCGCTGCTCGCCGTACGGCAGGTTGCGGGCCAGGTGGTCGGCCTTCGCGCCGAGGCCGCAGAACTCCAGCAGCTCCCGGGCCCGCTCCCGGCCCTCCGCCTCGGCCCGCCGGTAGCCCGGGCCGCGCAGGATCGCCGAGAACAGCCCCTCCTTGGTGCGGGTGTGCCGGCCCACCAGGACGTTCTCCAGCGCCGTCATGTTGGCGAACAGCCGGATGTTCTGGAAGGTCCGGGCGATCCCGGCCTGCGTCACCAGGTGCGGCTTCGGCGGCAGCACCCGGCCCTTGTACTTCACGGTGCCCTCGGTCGGGACGTACAGCCCGGTCAGGCAGTTGAAGAAGGTCGTCTTCCCGGCGCCGTTCGGGC
Source organism: Kitasatospora saccharophila (assembly GCF_039529925.1). Taxonomy (NCBI): domain Bacteria; kingdom Bacillati; phylum Actinomycetota; class Actinomycetes; order Kitasatosporales; family Streptomycetaceae; genus Kitasatospora; species Kitasatospora saccharophila. The sequence goes on from NZ_BAAANS010000012.1 coordinate 29,895, forward strand.
CGATCAGGCCGACGATCTCGCCCTGGCGGACCGTCAGGTCCACGTCGTTCACGGCGGTCAGGCCGCCGAAGCGCATCACCACGCCGGCGGCCTCCAGCACGGGGGCGGCGAGCGGCTCGGGGGTCGGAACGGTCTCGGTCTCGGTGCTCACGGTGCTCACGCCCCCGCCTTGGTCGGTACGTCGTCGGCCGGGGCGGCCTGCGCGGGCAGCTGCACCTCGTGGAACTCCAACTGCTGCCGGCGGCCCGCGATCAGGCCCTCCGGCCGGAAGCGCATCAGCAGGATCAGTGCCAGGCCGAACGCCAGCAGCTGGTAGGACTGCAGGAACTCCAGCTTCGCCGGGATCAGGAACAGCAGCGCCGCGCCCACCAGCGGGCCGCTGATGGTGCCCATGCCGCCGAGGATCACCGCGGCCAGCAGGAACGCCGAGTTCGGCGGCGTCGGCCCGGTGAACAGGTACTGGTCGGGCGAGACCGCGCCCGACACGTGCGCCTGCACCGCGCCGGCCAGGCCCGCCAGGGTCGCGCCCAGCGCGAAGGCGATCAGCTTCACCCGGAAGCCGTTGATGCCCATCGCCTCGGCCGCCGTCTCGTCCTCCCGGATCGCCACCCAGGCCCGGCCGATCCGGGAGTTGGCGACCCGCGCGAACACCGTCACCACGACCGCGGTGGCCACCAGCATCAGCAGCAGGTAGTTGCCGTTCTTGCCCAGGTGCAGGGCCCCGAAGTCGTGCGCCTCGCCGAAGTCGAAGCCGAACAGGCTGACGTCCGGGATCGCCGCGATGCCGTTCGGGCCGTTGGTCAGGCTCGGGCCCGACCTGCCGTCCAGGTTGTTCATCGCGATCCGGAAGATCTCGCCGAAGCCCAGCGTCACGATCGCCAGGTAGTCGCCGCGCAGCCGCAGCGTCGGCGCGCCGATCACCACGCCGAACACCAGCGCCGCCAGCGCGCCGATCAGCACCGCGACCGGGAACGGCAGGTGCAGGTCCCGGAAGACCGAGAACTTCGACCCCGACACCAGCGCCGCCGCGTACGCGCCCACGCCCAGGAAGGCCACGTAGCCGAGGTCCAGCAGGCCCGCCAGGCCGACCACCACGTTCAGGCCGAGCGCGACCGTCGCGAAGATCAGGATGTTGGTGCCGATCAGCACGTACGTCTCGCTGCTCTGGGTGAACGGGAACGCGCCCGCCGCGGCGAACGCCGCGCCCGTGGTCACCGCCCGGTGCCGGGAGGTCAGTTCGCGCAGCCGGCCCACCGCGCCGGACGCCAGCAGCGCCGCGGTGCCGAAGCCGGTCAGCAGCAGGAAGCCGATGAACAGCTCGCCGTACTCGGTGGAGATGCCGAACTCGACCACGCCCAGGCCCACCGCGAACACCGCGGTCACCACCAGGATCTCCGCCCAGCCGGGCAGCGGGCGGGCGGCGGGCAGCGGGCGCTCGATCCGGCCGATCCGCAGCCACCCGTCCAGCAGCCGCCACAGCCGCAGCGCCGCGATCGCGGCCGGCAGGGCCACGAAGAACCACAGGTTCCCGGTGAACAGCGGCCGGATGCCGGGCGGCACCGCGTGCAGCGCCCAGCCCTGGCCCAGGCCCTGCCGCAGCACCGCGGAGACGACCAGGACCGCGTACAGGCCCCAGTGCAGCTCGGCGTGGCGGACGGCGCGCCGGCGGTCCAGCGGCAGGCCCAGCGCGCCCAGCACGGCCAGCAGCGAGCCGACCGCGGCCAGCCAGCCGCCCGGGTCCAGGTTGACCAGGCCGTCCAGCTCGACGGCGATCGAGCCCGCCGCGTACCAGCACACCGCGAGGGTGCCGAGCGCGGCGAACAGCACGCCGTTCGCGCTGCCGGACGGGTTCAGCCAGCGCAGGCCCTTCAGCCCGCGGTGGGCCAGCGCCAGCAGCGCGGTCAGCACGCCGCCGGCCAGCGCCAGCCACTGCAGGCCGGCCGGGGAGCCGTAGTACGTCAGGTCGCCGGGGAAGTCCGGCGTCCAGGTCCAGGACATCGCCGCGGAGGCGGCGGCCAGCACCCCGCCGCCGACCGCCGCGCCCAGCGCGAGGTGCGCGGGCAGCGGCAGGACCGGGGAGGTCTCGTGGATGCCCTCGTGGGTCGTCGTCTCGGTCATCGCGCTCACACCCGATCCGCGACGCGCTCGCCGAGCAGGCCCTGCGGCCGCACCAGCAGGACGACGATCAGCAGCACGAACGCCCACACGTTGGCCCAGGCGCCGCCGCCGAGCTGGTGCATGCCCGGGACGTCCTGCACGTAGGCGGTGGCCATCGACTCGGCGACGCCCAGCACCAGGCCGCCCAGCATCGCGCCGTAGATGTTGCCGATGCCGCCCAGCACGGCCGCGGTGAACGCCTTCAGACCGGCCAGGAAGCCCATCGCGAAGTCGACCTGGCCGTACCGCAGCCCGTGCGCGACCGCCGCGACGGCGGCGAAGGCCGCGCCCAGCGCGAACGCGACCACGATGATCCGGTCGGTGTCGATGCCCATCAGCTTCGCGGTGTCCGGGTCCTGCGCGGTGGCCTGCATGGCCCGGCCGGTGCGGGTGAGCCGCACGAAGCCGGCCAGCACCAGCATGCACAGCGGCGCCGCCACCAGCAGGAACAGGTCGTTGCGCTGCAGGTGGAAGGAGCCCAGGCCGATCGGGTCGCCGCCGAACTGCGGGAAGGACAGCGCCTTCTTGCCGTCCGGGTAGAACGCCCACACCACCTGCTGCAGCGCGATCGACAGGCCGATCGCGGTGATCAGCGGCGCCAGCCGGGGCGCGGTGCGCAGCGGCCGGTAGGCGAAGCGCTCGGCGGCGGTGGCGGTGAGCACGGAGGCGATCACACCGCCGAGGATCATCACCGGCAGCGCCAGCCAGAGGGAGGTGCCGTGCGGCAGCGCCGCGTAGGCGGTCAGCGCGCCGAAGCCGCCGACCATGAAGATCTCGCCGTGGGCGAAGTTGATGAGCTGGACGATGCCGTAGACCATCGTGTAACCGATGGCGATCAGGCCGTACATCAGGCCGAGCATCAGTCCGTTGGCCAGGTTTTGCGGCAGTTCGTGCACCGCGGGCCTCCGTGGATAGGGGGGTACGAGAAGGCGGAGGGCACTTGTGGTGCCCTCCGCCACACGGCTGTCTTGCGGGGAGGTGCGGTGCGGATCAGCCGCTGTACGTACCGCTCTTGACCTTCTTCCAGGCGCCGCCCTGGACGCTGTACACGGTCAGCTGCTTGTTGGTGGTGTCGCCGTACTCGTCGAAGGCGACCGGGCCGGTGACGCCGGTGAACTTCACCTTGCCGAGCTCGGTCAGCACCTGGGTGCGCAGGTCGGACGGCACCTTGCCGCCGTTGTGCTCGACCGCGGCCTTGACCGCCTCGATGATCGACCAGGCGGCGTCGTACGAGTAGCCGCCGTACGCCGCGTACGGCTCCGGGTACTTGGCCGCGGTGTAGTTGGCGACGAACTCCTTGGCGGTGTCCAGCTCCTCGACCGGGACGCCCACCGAGGTGGCCAGGTCGCCCTCGCCGTTGCCGTTGGCGAGCTTGACGAACTCCGGGTCGTAGATGCCGTCGCCGCCGAACAGCGGGACCTTGGCGCCGCCCTTCTTCAGCTGGTCGCTGAGCGGGCCGGCGTCCGGGTACTCGCCGCCGTAGTACACCGCGTCGGCGCCCGCCGAGGCGACCTTGGTGGCGATGGCGGAGAAGTCCTTGTCGCCCGGGTTGATGTGGTCGGTGCCGACCACGGCGCCGCCGAGCTTCTTGAACTCGTCCGCGAAGATGGCAGCCAGGCCCGCGCCGTAGGTCTTCTTGTCGTCGACGACGTAGACCTTGGTCTTCTTGGCGTCGTTGTACAGGTACTGGGCGGCGAACTTGCCCTGCACCACGTCGGTGGTGGCGGTGCGGAAGTACGACTGGTACTGGCGGGTGAACTTGCCGCTGCCCCAGTCCGGGCCCAGCGACAGGTCGGGGCTGGTGTTGGCGGGCGAGACCTGGGCCAGCTTGGCGTCGTCGAAGACCTTCTGCATGGTCAGCGAGACGCTGGAGTTGAGCGGGCCGACCACGCCGACCACGTCCTTGCTGTCGACCAGCGCGGTGGCGTTCTGCTTGCCGGTGGTCGGGTTGGCCTGGTCGTCCTTGGCCTCGATGGCGAAGGTCACGCCGGGGACGTAGTTCTTCGCGTTGGCCTGCTTGGCCGCGAGGTCCACCGAGTTCTTGATGCCCAGGCCCAGCGCGGACAGGCTGCCGCTGGTCGGCGCGTCGATGCCGATCACCACCTTGACGCTGCCCCCCTTGCCGCCGCCGCTCGCGTTGTCCGCGCCGGAGTCGGACTTGCCGCCCCGCGAACCGCAGGCGGACAGGGTGAGCGCCCCCGCCACGGCAATGGTCACGACAAGAAGTGAGCTCTTTCGCACGACGAGGGTCTCCTTCTGGATCTGGAGGACACGCGCACAGGGCAGGCGGTGCCGGGTCGCGGCGGCCGACCCGGGAACCGGACGGCGCGGTGACTGGGCGTGACTCTAGACCGCCCGTGCCGACTCGGGCAGTGGGACGGGGGAGGCTGTGATTCTCTTGTTATGACCACGGCGGATGTTGATCTCACATCATGGTCCAAAACCCCAGGTGGATCACCGGGTTCCGGGATCCGTCCCGAGTAGTGGATCTCCCTCCCGCTCAACTCCCAGGTCACACAAGGGTTCACCGATTATCGGACAGGTTTGTCCGGGGATCGCGGGCTGGTCACGTACGTCCGATAATCGGACGCGGGATGGTTCGGGTGCGGTACTGCGGGGACGTCCCGGAGGGGGTGGCGGCCGGCGGTCCGGCGCGCGGTCCTCATTGCACGCGTGTTACGCAGCGTTACATCGGGGAAAGGAAGGGGCCCGCCCGTCGGTGCCCCGGGCCGCTCAGCGTAGGCCGCGGCCCGCCGCGGCGGCAGGGGCGGGCCCGGGAGCGGCAAGAAACTTGCCGGCGGGCGCTCCTGACGCCCGCTCGACCCCGGCCCGGCCCGGGGTGGTTCGCGCTCTGCGGACACGGCGACGCCCCCTCGTTCCAGCCGAGACTGCCCCTGGCGGGGCACGGCCAAACCACGAGGGGGCGCGTGGGGCGGGCGGGCGCCCGCGCGGGGCGGGAGGCGCGCGCCTAGAGGTCGCGCAGCATGCAGGTCAGCCGGCAGGAGGTGATCCGGCGGCCGGTGTCGTCCGTCACCGCGATCTCGTACGTCGCCGCGGTGCGGCCCTTGAACACCGCCGTCGCCACGCCCGTCACCAACCCGGAGGTCGCCGAGCGGTGGTGCGTCGCGTTCAGGTCCACGCCCACCGCGTAGCGGCCGGGCCCGGCGTGCAGCATCGCGCCGATCGACCCCAGCGTCTCGGCCAGCGCCGCCGACGCCCCGCCGTGCAGCAGCCCGTACGGCTGCTGGTTGCCCTCCACCGGCATCGTTCCGACCACCCGGTCCGGGGACGCCTCGACGATGGTGATGCCCAGCTTCTCGCCCAGGTGCCCGCCGGAGAAGGTCTCCGGGTCCACCCCGAGCTTGGCGAAGTGGTCCAGCACGTCCTGGGGCACTTTCAGTACGGGCGCCGCGTCGGTCATGGTGCTCCCTGCTTCCGGGTTCGCTTCGTTGCGCGTCGATCGTACGACTGTCTACCCGCCAGTAGGGAGGCGCTCCGCGCCGCGCCGGAGATGTCGGCCGCGCCCCCTAGGATCGGGGAGGCAGAGCAACCGGCAGGAACGGGACGTGACGTGGCGACACAGGGTGCGGGCAAGAGTGCGGCCGGGCGGCCCCGGCTGATGCTGCTGGACGGGCATTCGATGGCCTACCGGGCCTTCTTCGCCCTGCCGGTGGAGAACTTCTCCACCGCGACCGGCCAGCACACCAACGCGGTCTACGGCTTCGCCTCGATGCTGGCCAACACCGTCCGGGACGAGCGGCCCACCCACCTCGCGGTCGCCTTCGACCTGTCCCGGCAGACCTTCCGGTCCGCCGAGTACCCCGAGTACAAGGCCAACCGCTCCGCCACGCCGGACGAGTTCCGCAGCCAGATCCCGCTGATCGGCGAACTCCTGGACGCCATGCGGGTGCCCCGGATCACCGCCGAGAACTTCGAGGCCGACGACGTCATCGCCACCCTGGCCACCGCCGCCGCGGCCGAGGGCTTCGAGGTGCTGGTCGTCACCGGCGACCGGGACTCCCTCCAACTGGTCACCGAGGACGTCACGGTGCTGTACCCGACCAAGGGCGTCTCCGAACTGACCCGCTACACCCCGGAGAAGGTCGCCGAGAAGTACGGCGTCCGCCCCGACCAGTACCCGGACCTCGCCGCCCTGCGCGGCGACCCGTCCGACAACCTGCCCGGCATCCCCGGCGTCGGCGAGAAGACCGCCGCCAAGTGGGTCAACCAGTACGGCTCCTTCGCCGAACTGGTCGAGCACGCCGACGAGGTCAAGGGCAAGATCGGCGAGAAGCTCCGCGAGCACCTCGACTCGGTCAAGCGCAACCGCTTCCTCACCGAACTCGTCCGGGACGTCGAACTCCCGCTCGGCGTCGCCCAGTTGGAGCGTGCCCCGTTCGACAAGGACGAGGTCGCCCGGCTGATGGAGGCGCTGGAGTTCCGCAACCCCAACTTCCGCGACCGGGTGGCCGGCATCGACCCGGCCGGCGCCGAGTCCGCCGCCGCCGTCGAGGTCCCGGCCGGCCCCGCCGTCGACGGCGACCTGCTCACCGAACCCGGCGCGCTCGCCGACTGGCTGGAGCGGCACACCGGCGAGGCCGGGCGCACCGCCCTCGCCGCCGACTACACCTGGGCCCTGGGCAGCGGCAAGGTCGACCAGATCGGCCTCGACACCGGCACCGCCGCCGCCTGGTTCGACCCCGCCGCCCTCGCCGAGGACGACGACCGCGCCTTCACCGCCTGGCTCGCCGACCCCAAGCGCCCCAAGGCCCTGCACATCGCCAAGCAGGTGATGCGGGCCTTCGCCGAGCAGGGCTGGCAGTTCGCCGGCGTCACCGCCGACACCGCGCTCGCCGCCTACCTGGAGAAGCCCGGCCGCCGCGCCTTCACCCTCGACGTCCTCGCCGAGGAGTACCTCGGCCGCTCGCTCGCCCCCGCCGCCGAGGCCGAGACCGGCCAGCTCAGCTTCGACTCCGACGAGCCCGACCCGACGGCCGGCGCCCAGGCCCTGATGACCCGGGCCCGCGCCGTCCACGACCTGGCCGTCCTGTTCGACACCCGGCTCGCCGAGGTCGGCGCGGTCGAGCTGTTCCACGACATGGAACTGCCGATCGCCGAACTCCTCGCCCGGATGGAACGGCACGGCATCGCCGCCGACCGCGAGTGGCTCCAGGGCCTGGAGGCCCGGTTCGCCGTCGAGATCCAGCGCTGCGTCGAGGAGGCGCACGCCGCCGCCGGCCGCGAGTTCAACCTCGGCTCGCCCAAGCAGCTCCAGGAGGTCCTGTTCGGCGACCTCGGCCTGCCCAAGACCAAGAAGATCAAGACCGGCTACACCACCGACGCCGACGCCCTCACCTGGCTCGCCACCCAGACCACCAACGAACTCCCGGTCATCCTGCTCCGCCACCGGGACCAGGCCAAGCTCCGCACCACCGTCGAGGGCCTGCTCAAGACCGTCTCCCCGCAGGGCCGGATCCACACCACCTTCAACCAGATGGTCGCCGCCACCGGCCGGCTCTCCTCCCAGGACCCGAACCTGCAGAACATCCCGGTCCGCACCGAGGAGGGCCGCGCCATCCGCCGCGCCTTCGTGGTCGGCGCGGGCTACGAGACGCTGCTCACCGCCGACTACTCGCAGATCGAACTGCGCATCATGGCCCACCTCTCCGAGGACGAGGCCCTGATCGAAGCCTTCACCAGCGGCGAGGACCTGCACACCACCGTCGCCTCCCAGGTGTTCTCGGTCGCCCCGGCGGACGTCGACGCCGAGATGCGCCGCAAGATCAAGGCCATGTCGTACGGCCTCGCCTACGGCCTGTCCGCCTACGGCCTCTCCCAGCAGCTCGGCATCAAGCCCGCCGAGGCCCAGGGCCTGATGGACACCTACTTCGAGCGCTTCGGCGGCGTCCGCGACTACCTGAACGACGTGGTCGAGGAGGCCCGCGCCGTCGGCTACACCGAGACGCTGCTCGGCCGCCGCCGCTACCTGCCCGACCTCACCAGCGACAACCGGCAGCGCCGCGAGATGGCCGAGCGGATGGCCCTCAACGCGCCCATCCAGGGCTCCGCCGCCGACATCGTCAAGATCGCCATGCTCCGGGTCGACGAAGCCCTGCGCGCCGCCGGGCTCACCACCCGGATGCTGCTCCAGGTGCACGACGAAATCGTCCTGGAGGTCGCCCCCGGCGAGCGCGAGCAGGTCGAGGCGCTGGTCCGCGAGCAGATGGCCGGCGCGTACCCGCTGCGCGCCCCGCTCGACGTCTCGGTCGGCGCCGGGGCGAACTGGGAGGCCGCGGCGCACTGATATCCCGTTGCGGACGTCCGGCCGGCCCTCCGAGACTGGCCGGATGACCGCCATCGCGACCTTCGCCGACAAGCCCACCCTGGTGGGGGAGAAGGTCCTCCTGCGGCCCGTCCGGCCGGAGGAGGACCTCCCCATGCTCCGCGCCACGATCGACGACCCGGACGTGCTCCGCTACACCTCCGACTCCTACACTCCGGTCGCCCCCGGGTGGGACGAGGCCAGGGAGCGCCACTTCGTCGACTGGTACACCACCCGCAACGACCAGCCCGACCGCCTCGACCTGATCGTCGTCGACCGCGCCACCGGCCGCGGCGTCGGCGAGGTCGTCCTCAACGAGTGGGACGAACCCAACCGCGCCTGCAACCTCCGGATCGCCCTCGGCCCCGACGGCCGCGACCGCGGCCTCGGCACCGAAGCCGTCCGCCTCCTCACCGGCCACGCCCTCCGCGCCCTCGGCCTCAACCGCGTCTCGCTCTCCGTCTACGCCTTCAACCCCCGGGCCCGACGCGCCTACGAGAAGGCCGGGTTCAAGGTCGAGGGGGTCCGCCGGCAGGTGCTGCGCCACGCGGACGAGTGGATCGACGACATCGACATGGCGGCCCTCGCGGAGGACTGGACCTGACGGCCCGCCGCCCACCCGCGCGCCCGCGGCACCGGGTGGCGCGGCCTCACTTGCGCGGGTTGGCCCGGCGGGTGGCCTCCGCCGTCGTCGGGTCCTCCGGCCAGGGGTGACGGGGGTAGCGGCCGCGGAGGTCGGCGCGGACGGCGGGGTAGCCGGTGCGCCAGAAGGAGGCGAGGTCACCGGTGACGGCGGCCGGCCGCCCGGCCGGCGAGAGCAGGTGGACGGTGAGCGGGACGCGCCCGCCGGCCAGGGCGGGGGCCGCGGACCAGCCGAACAGCTCCTGCAGCTTGACCGCGAGGACGGGCCGTTCGGGGTCGGACGCGTAGTCGACCCGGATCCGGCTGCCGCTCGGCACGGCGATCCGCTCCGGGGCGAGTTCGTCCAGCCGCCCGGCCTGGCCGCCCGCCCAGGGCAGCAGCCGCTGCAGCGCGGCGGCGGTGTCGATCCGCTCCAGGTCGGCGCGGCGCCGGGCCCGGGACAGCTCCGGCTCCAGCCACTGCCCGGCGGCGGCCAGCAGCGCCGCGTCCGCGACGTCCGGCCACGGCTCGCCTACCGCCCGGTGCAGGAAGGCGAGGCGCTCGCGCAGGCCGTTCGCGGCGGGCGACCAGCGCAGCAGCGCGGAGACGCCCTCCCGTTCCAGGCCCTCCAGCAGCGCGGACCGCACCAGCGCCGGATCGGGCGCCGGGAGCGGCACGGCGGCCAGTTCGACCGCCCCCAGCGCCTCCACCCGCCGGGCGGTCACCTCCCGCTGCCGCACCGACCAGTGCACCTCCTCGCGGGAGCCCAGCAGCGGCGCGGCCGCCCGCCGGGCGGTCGCCTCGTCCACCGCGACCGCCCGCAGCACCCGCGCGGACGGCGCCCCGGCGGGCCGGTCCGCCACCGCGACGGCCAGCCAGCCACCGGCCGGCAGCCGCGAACCGGGCGGCAGCTGGGCCGCCGTCCCGGACGCCATCAGGTACGCCCCGTCCCCGCCCTCCCGGGCCCGCGCCACCCGCTCCGGGTACGCCAACCCGACCACCAGCCCGGCCGCGACGGCGTCGGACAGCCCGGCCGCGGCACCGGACGCCGCGGCCTCCCGGCCGGGGCGCCCCCCATCGGCTGCGCCGCGCCGGCCGGCGGTGGCAGCCGCGGCACCGGCGGCCCGCCGTTCCGCCGCGCGGCTGCCGCCGCCCGGTCCGGCGGTCGGGTCCGCCCCGCGGGGCGTGGTCCGCCGCGCGGCGCCGTCGCGGTCCGGGCCGTCCGTCGGGTTCGTGTCGCCGTCCGACTCCGCCGTCGCGCCCGCTCCGACTGTCGTGGCCTGCCGTCCAGCTGCGCTGCCGCCGCCCGGTCCGGCGGTCGGGCCGTCGCCGTCCGGGCCGTCCGTCGGGTTCGTGTCGCCGTCCGGGCCGGTCAGCGCGCGTTCCAGGCGGCGGGTCTCGTCCTTCCAGCGGCGGGCGTACGGGTCGGCGGGGGAGCGGCGGACGGTGCGGTGGATCTCGGCGAGGTCGTCGCCGAGGGCGCGCGGGGGTTCTTCGGAGAGCAGGGCGACGAGTTCGGCGGCGCGGCGGGGGCCGACGGCGGGGGCGCCGTCGAGCAGGGCGCGGGCCAGCCGGGGGTGCAGGCCGGTGCGGGCGATGGTGCGGCCGCGGTCGGTGGGGCGGCCGGTGGCGTCGACGGCGGCCAGGGCGCGCAGCACCTCGCGGGCGGCGGCCATCGCGCCGGCCGGCGGCGGGTCGGGGAGGGTGAGCCCGGTGGCGTCGGGGTCGCCCCAGCAGGCGGCCTGGAGGGCGAAGGGGGTGAGGTCGGCGAGGGCGATCTCGGGGGTGGGGAAGCGGGCGGCGCGGGCGTCCTCGGCCTCGGCCCAGCAGCGGTAGACGGTGCCGGGGGCCTCGCGTCCGGCGCGTCCGGCGCGCTGCCGGGCGGCGGCCAGCGAGGTGCGGACGGTGACCAGCGCGGACAGGCCGCGGGCGTGGTCGGTGCGCGGCTCCCTGGTCAGCCCGGAGTCGACCACCACCCGGACGCCGGGCACGGTCAGCGAGGACTCGGCGACCGAGGTGGCCAGCACCACCCGCCGCCGCGTCCCGGGGCCCAGCGCGGCGTCCTGCACGGCCTGCGGCGCCTGCCCGTGCAGTTGCAGCACCTCGACGTCCTCGGCGGCCAACTGCCCGGCCACCCGGGCGATCTCGCCGACGCCGGGCAGGAAGCAGAGCACGTCGCCGTCGCGTTCGGCCAGCGCCCGGCGGACCGTCGCCGCGACGTGCGCGAGCAGTGCCGGGTCGACCCGGGTGCCGTGCGCGGGGCGGACGGCGGCGGGCGGCGGGGCCCAGACGGTGGCCACCGGGTGCGAGACGCCCTCGGCGGCCACCACCGGCGCGCCGCCGAGCAGTTCGGCCCAGGCGTCGGTGTCGGCGGTCGCGGAGGCCAGCAGCAGCCGCAGTTCGGGGCGGAGCGCGGCCCGGACGTCCAGCAGGAAGGCGAGCGCGGTGTCGGCGTCCAGGTGCCGTTCGTGGCACTCGTCGAGCACCACCGCGTCCACGCCCGGCAGTTCGGGGTCGCGCTGCAGGCGCTGCAGCAGGACGCCGGTGGTGACCACCTCGACCCGGGTGCCGGGTCCGGCCCGCCGCTCGCCGCGCACGGTGAACCCGACCGAGGCGCCGACCGGCTCCTCCAGCAGCCAGGCCATCCGGCGGGCGGCGGCCCGGACCGCCAGCCGGCGCGGTTCGGCCACCAGCACCCGGCGCGGCGGGCCGCCGAGCAGGCCGGCCAGGGCGAGCGGCACCAGGGTGGTCTTGCCGGTGCCGGGCGGCGCGGAGAGCACCGCCGCGCCGCTGCGGTCCAGTGCGGCGGCCAGTGCGGGGAGCACCGAGCTGACGGGCAGGTCGAGCCCCCCGGGGCGCACCGCGGTCAGCCGTTCCGGCGGGCGACGAAGATCGCCGTCCCGGGGATGTGCTCGCCGCGCAGCGGGCTCCAGCCGCCCCACTCCTGCTCCAGCCCCTCCGGCCACTCCGGTTCGACCAGGTCGAGCAGGGTGAACCCGGCGGCGACCAGCTCCCGGACCCGGTCGCCCAGGGTGCGGTGGTGCTCGACGTAGGTGGCGGTGCCCTGCTCGTCCTGCTCGACGTACGGGGTGCGGTCGAAGTACGAGGAGGTGGCGGTCAGGCCCTCCACGCCGGGCTCGTCGGGGAACGCCCAGCGGATCGGGTGGGTCACCGAGAACACCCAGCGCCCGCCGGGCCGCAGCACCCGGTGCACCTCGCGCATCAGCCGCTCGGTGTCGGCGCTGAACGGCACCGCGCCGTACGCCGAGCAGGCGTGGTCGAAGGAGCCGTCGGCGAACGGCAGCACCGAGGCGTCGGCCTGCACCACGGCGACGGGCTCCAGGCCGCGGCCCAGGTCGATCCGGCGGGAGTGCTGCAGCTGCCGGTAGGAGATGTCCAGCGCGACCGGGCGGGCGCCCCGCGCGGCCAGCCAGCGCGAGCACTGCGCGGCGCCGGAGCCGATCTCCAGCACGTCCGCGCCCTTCAGGTCGGCCGGGTCGCCGAGCAGCCGGGCCTCGGCCTCGTCCACGCCCTCCGGGCACCAGGTGAACCGGTCGTCGCCGAGGAACTCGCCGTGCTCGTCCTGGTAGTCGTCGGCGTTGCGGTCCCACCAGTGCCGGCTGGCCCGGCTCGACTCCTGCGCCCCGGCGTCCCGTCGCAGCGCCTCGTCGCCGTCCTCCTCCTCGTCCGGCTGCCCGGGGGAGGAGGGGACGTCGTACCCGGCCGGGTCGTAGTCGCGGGGTTCGGCGTCGCCGGGGGTGGGGTGGGTCATGGAAATCCGTCACCTGGTGCATCGGGGGCCCGGCCGGGGCCGGGGCGGGCGGGCCCCTGGCGCGAGCCGGGGCGGGACGTCAAGTAGGCTATGGGCTTGCGGAAGCGCTGCTGCTGCGGAGCCGGTCCCGAACGGGGACCGGGTCGGGCCGTGGCATCCGGGGTAGGGCCGGTGCTCCAGCCGCCGCGAGGTGCGCCATCGGAGGATATGGCCTGATCCGTCCCGGCCTCCACCGTCTCGTCGGCTTCGACGTTGACCGTGCCCGGGTGTCCCCGTATGCTACAAGTTGCGCTGCGGGCCTGCGCGCCTCGGACGGAGCAGGTCGCGCTCGCATCTGTCGAAGACCCCACGGTCGTCAGACGGACACCGGGATCCTGTCGTTGCGGGAGTCCTTTCGGTGGGCCGTTTTCTGGCCTGTACGGCTTTCGGTGGGAGCGATCAGGGCCCTCCGCGTGGCATTACTACGACTTCATGTCCGTACCGGAGCCCTTTTCCTAATGACGAGCCCCACCGACACCTCTGTCAGCACCACCCCGCAGGTCGCGGTCAACGACATCGGCGACGCGGACGCGTTCCTCGCCGCGATCGACGAGACCATCAAGTACTTCAACGATGGCGACATCGTCGAGGGCATCATCGTGAAGGTCGACCGTGACGAGGTGCTCCTCGACATCGGTTACAAGACCGAGGGTGTCATCCCCTCCCGCGAGCTCTCGATCAAGCACGACGTTGACCCGCACGAGGTCGTCAAGGTCGGCGACGAGATCGAGGCCCTGGTTCTCCAGAAGGAGGACAAGGAGGGTCGTCTCATCCTGTCCAAGAAGCGTGCGCAGTACGAGCGCGCCTGGGGCACGATCGAGAAGATCAAGGAAGAGGACGGCATCGTCACCGGTACCGTCATCGAGGTCGTCAAGGGTGGTCTCATCCTCGACATCGGCCTCCGTGGCTTCCTCCCGGCCTCGCTGGTCGAGATGCGCCGCGTCCGCGACCTCCAGCCCTACGTGGGCAAGGAGCTCGAGGCGAAGATCATCGAGCTGGACAAGAACCGCAACAACGTGGTCCTGTCCCGCCGCGCCTGGCTGGAGCAGACCCAGAGCGAGGTCCGCCAGACCTTCCTCACCACCCTGCAGAAGGGTCAGGTGCGCTCCGGCGTCGTCTCCTCGATCGTCAACTTCGGTGCGTTCGTCGACCTCGGCGGCGTCGACGGTCTGGTGCACGTCTCCGAGCTGTCCTGGAAGCACATCGACCACCCGAACGAGGTTGTCGAGGTCGGCCAGGAGGTCACCGTCGAGGTTCTCGACGTGGACATGGACCGCGAGCGCGTCTCCCTGTCGCTGAAGGCGACCCAGGAGGACCCGTGGCAGCAGTTCGCCCGGACCCACCAGATCTCCCAGGTCGTCCCGGGTAAGGTCACCAAGCTGGTTCCGTTCGGTGCGTTCGTCCGCGTGGACGAGGGCATCGAGGGCCTGGTCCACATCTCCGAGCTGGCCGAGCGCCACGTCGAGATCCCGGAGCAGGTCGTCCAGGTCGGCGACGAGATCTTCGTCAAGGTCATCGACATCGACCTCGAGCGCCGCCGCATCAGCCTCTCGCTGAAGCAGGCCAACGAGTCCCTCGGTGCCGACCCGGCGTCGGTCGAGTTCGACCCGACCCTGTACGGCATGGCCGCGTCCTACGACGACCAGGGCAACTACATCTACCCGGAGGGCTTCGACCCCGAGGCGAACGACTGGCTGCCCGGCTTCGAGAAGCAGCGCGAGGAGTGGGAGCGGCAGTACGCCGAGGCCCAGTCCCGCTTCGAGCAGCACCAGGCCCAGGTCATCAAGTCCCGCGAGGCCGACGCGGCTGCCGCCGCCGAGGCCGGCGAGGAGGCCCCGGTCTCCGGTGGCGGCGGTTCCTACTCCTCCAGCAGCGACGAGACCTCCGGCGCGCTCGCCTCGGACGAGGCCCTGGCCGCGCTCCGCGAGAAGCTGGCCGGCGGCCAGAGCTGAAGCACCGCGCTTCGGCAGCTGCCTAGCTGACTGAACAGCGACCCCCGTTCCAGGGTTTCCTGGGGCGGGGGTCGCTGTTTTGCGCTGCCCGCCCACCCGTGCGCGCACCGCTGGGCGGGTGGCTGGAGCGTGGGGCTTAAGTGGCGTTTATGTGAAGGGAATTGTGAGATGAGGCTCATCGTCCGTCTATAGGACGAAAGCGTGGTCACGCATACATTGAGGGGACTTGTCCGAAAGGCTCCCCGCATGCGCAGCTCCCGCTCCACCGCAGCAGAGGTCCAGGTCTCCCAGGTTCCCGGCCGGTTGGCCGCTCTGGGGCGAGTGTGTTTCCGGCACCGTCGTTGGGTGTTGGCGTTCTGGGCGCTGGTGCTCGCGGTGGGGGTGGTGATCGGCGGGCGGGTGTTCGAGGGGTCGGTGGCGTCGACCGGCAGCGGGGGGTCGGAGTCGGCGGCGGGCAGCGCCGTCGTGCAGGCGGCGGACCCGGTGCGGGGCACCGTGACCGCCGTGGTGGACGGGCCCGAGGTGGGCGGCGCCGGCGTGCGGGCGGCGGTCGAGCGGGCGAGCGCGGAGGTGGCGGAGCTGCCGGGCGTGGTCTCGGTGGCGGACACGTACGCGACGGGCGGGCAGCTGACCGCGGGCGACGGCAAGGCGTCGCTGGTGAACGTGCGGATGGCGGACGGGTCGACGGCCAAGCAGCTGGCGGCGGTCACCGACCGGCTGGAGCGGATCGACGCGGACGGCGCGCACACCGTGGTCGGCGGCGATCTGGTGCTGCAGCAGGAGGTCAAGGACCAGACCGCGAAGGACACCCGTTTCGGCGAGATCGTCACGCTGCCGTTGACGCTGATCGTGATGGTGCTGGTGTTCGGCGGCCTGGCCGCGGCGGGCCTGCCCGGCATCGGGGCGATCGCCTCGGTGGGCGGGGCGCTGCTGGCGATGTTCGGTTTCAGCCGGATCATGGACATCGACACCTCGGTGCTGCCGATCGCCACCGTGCTGGGCCTGGGCCTGTCGATCGACTACGCGCTGCTGATGGTGAACCGGTTCCGGGAGGAGCGCGGCCACGGCGCGGACATCGCGCAGGCGGTCGAGCGGACGGCGGCCACGGCCGGCCGGACGGTGGCGTTCTCCGGCCTGACGGTGGCGGTCGCGCTGAGCGGGCTGTTCGTGTTCACCAGCCCGGTGTTCCGGGCGGTCGCGGCGGCGGGCGTCAGCGTGGTGGTGATCGCGGTGGCGGCGGCGCTGACGCTGGTGCCGGCGCTGCTGGGCTTCATGGGGTCGAAGATCAAGGCGCCGACCGCGCCCGTCCCGGACGAGGGCTTCTTCTCCCGGACGGTGCGCCGGGTGCAGCGCCGGGCGGTCCCGGTGATGCTGGCCTGCGTGGCGCTGCTGCTGGCGGCGGGCGCGCCGTTCCTGGGCTCGGAGTTCCGCAACTCGGGCGCCGACGTGCTGCCGAAGAGCTTCGCGTCCCGGCAGGTCGCCGAGACCGTCGAGGCGCGCTTCCCGAACCAGGCCCCGGCGGCCGTCCAGGTGGTCGTCGAGGGCTCGTCGCAGCAGGCGCAGCAGTACGCGGACCGGGTGGTCTCGCAGCTGCCGGGCGTGGCGGGCGTCCGGGCGGTGACACCGGTCTCGGACCGGGTGCAGACCGTGGACGTGCTGGTGAACGGCGACCCGCAGGGCGCGGAGGCCAAGAAGGTGGTCGGCGAGCTGCGGGCGGAGCGCGGCGGGCTGGACACGTACGTGACGGGCGACGCGGCCTCGCTGGTGGACTTCCAGCACGAGATCGGCTCGCGCGGGCCGTGGGCGCTGGCCCTGGTCGCCGCCGGGACGCTGGTGCTGCTGTTCATGATGACCGGCTCGGTGGTGCTGCCGGTGAAGGCGCTGCTGATGAACGTGCTGTCGCTGGGGGCGTCGCTGGGCGCGCTGACCCTGGTGTTCCAGCACGGGTACTTCAGTTCGCTGCTCGGGTTCACGCCGACCGGCGGCCTGGAGACGGTGATCCCGGTGCTGGTGTTCGCCTTCGCGTTCGGGCTGTCGATGGACTACGAGGTGTTCCTGCTCTCCCGGATCAAGGAGCTGCACGACCAGGGGTACGACTGCGCGAAGTCGGTGGAGCTGGGCCTGCAGCGCAGCGGCCGGATCATCACCTCGGCCGGGCTGCTGATGGTGATCGTGTTCGCCGGGTTCGCCGCCGGGCAGATGCTCATGGTCAAGCAGATGGGCATCGCGCTGGCCGTCGCCGTCGCGGTGGACGCCACCCTGGTCCGGACCCTGCTGGTGCCCGCCACCATGACCCTGTTCGGCCGCCTCAACTGGTGGGCGCCCGCCCCGCTGCGCCGCCTGCACCGGATCATCGGCCTGCACGAACACGTCGAACTGCCGCCGCTGCGCCCGGTGGTGCTGCCCGTGCCCCGGCTGGTGAAGCCGCGCGGCCTGGTGGGCACGCCTTAGGCCCTCTCCGGCCGGGCCCCCTCCGGCCCGCCCTGGACCGGTCGTACGCTGGCCGCATGCGACTGACGAAGTACGGCCACGCCTGCGTCCGGATCGAGCACGCCGAGGGGGCGGTGCTGATCGACCCCGGCATGTTCTCCGGCCCGGAGGTGGTGGCGGGCGTGAGCGCCCTGCTGATCACCCACGAGCACGCCGACCACTTCACCGAGGGGCAGGTCCGGGCCGCCGTCGAGGCCAACCCGGGCCTGCGGGTGTACACCAACTCCTCGGTGGCCCGGCAGCTGGACGGCATCGGCGCCAAGGTCACGGTGGTCGGCGACGGCGACGCGTTCGACCTGGACGGGCTGCCGGTCACGGTGCACGGCGAGTGGCACGCGGAGATCCACGCCGACATCCCGCGGATCCCGAACATCGGCTTCCTGCTGGGCGGCCGGGCCTTCCACCCGGGCGACGCGCTGACCGTCCCGCCGGACACCGTGGACACCCTGCTGCTGCCGCTCGGCGCGCCCTGGCTGCGGGCCGGCGAGCTGGTCGACTACCTGCGCGACGCCCGGCCCCGGCAGGCGGTGGCGATCCACGAGGCGACGCTCAGCGAGGCCGGGCAGGCCATCCACGGGCGGCTGCTCGGCCCGCAGGGCCCGGGCACCGGCGGCGTGGAGTACCGGACGCTGGCCGCCGGGGAGTCCCTGGACCTGGCCTGACCCCGGCTGACCCACTCCGGAGTCGGCCCGGACCCGTTCCGGCGCCGGGAAACGGGCACCGCCGCCCGCCGCCCGCCGCCCGCCGCCCGCCCTCCCCGGTCCCGCCGCCGCCCGCCCCGGTAGCCTGACGGCATGCTGAGGATCGGACTGACCGGCGGGATCGGCGCGGGCAAGAGCGAGGTCTCCCGCCAACTGGCCGCGCGCGGCGCGGTGATCGTCGACTCGGACGTGATCGCCCGCGAGGTGGTCGCCGCCGGGACGCCCGGACTGGCGGCCGTCGCCGCCGGGTTCGGGCCCGGCGTGCTGCTCCCCGACGGCACGCTGGACCGTCCCGCGCTGGGCCGGGTGGTGTTCGCCGACCCGGTCCGGCTGGCGGAGCTGAACGCCATCGTCCACCCGCTGGTCCGGGCCCGCTCCGCCGAACTGGAGGCCGCCGCGGGCCCGGACGCGATCGTGGTGCACGACGTCCCGCTGCTCGCCGAGAACGGCCTCGCCCCGCTGTACGACCTGGTCGTGGTGATCGACGTCCCGGACGCGGAACGGCTGCGCCGCCTGGTCGAACTGCGCGGCATGGCCGAGGACGAGGCCCGGGCCCGGATGGCCGCCCAGGCGAGCCGCGAGGAGCGCCTGGCGATCGCCGACCTGGTCCTCGACAACAGCGGCGACCTGGAGCAACTGACCGATCGCGTCGACGGGTTGTGGCGGGAACTGGAGCGCCGTCGGTCCTGACGGCCGGTCAGGGCAGCAGGTTGAACACCGTGTCGCTGTACTTCGTGCCGGTGCCGGCCTGGGCGCGCAGGTAGGTGTTCTTGTCCTGGTAGTCCTCCAGGTCGGACGGGATGGACACCTCGACCGAGAAGGCGCCGGCGGAGTCGGACTTGGTGTCCCGCAGGTCCCGGTGCTGGTACTCCAGACCCTCGGTCTTGACCACGAAGGAGACCCGGATGACCGTGTCGGGCGGGAACCCCTGCCCGGTGAGCACCGTCCGCGTCCCGCCGCGCCCGGTGTCCGGCGAGGCCAGCAGCACCCGGGCGGCGCTCGCGGCCGGGCCGGTCGGCACCCCGCTGGGCAGGGCGTCGACGGGCGGCGCGGTCGCCGGCGGGGCGGCGGCCGTCGCGGTCGCCGTGACGGTGACCGTCACGGTCGGCTGCGGCCCGCCGTCGGGGGCGGCCTGCGACTGGGTGAGGTAGCCCCCCGCGAACCCGGCGCCCAGGGTGGCGACGCCCACCAGGGCGGTCACCACGGCGCTCCAGCCCTGCAGGTCGAGCCGGCGGGACGGCGGTGCGGGCGGCGGAGCGGTCGGGTACGGCGGCGTCCCGTCGGGTGAGGTCGGCGCGGTCAAAGAGATCCCCCGTGCTGATCGGCGAAGTCCTGGTTACCACAGTGCGGCGTTTCGTGTCCCGATCGGTTCGTCCCCGTACGGGTGTCCCGGGCAAACGCCCCGGGCCCGTTCCACGGCGCGTCCGCCCCGCAGCGCGCCGCCGGGTGCGGGGCGTTGACCGGGGCGCGATGGTGGACGGGGGAGCGCGCGGGCCCGGACGGGCCGCTGCGGGACGGTGACGGGAAGCCGGTGCTGCTGGGTCCCGGGAGGAGAACGACCGCGCTGCCGTGCGGGCCGCACGGCAAGTGGGTGGTGCTCGGCCGGTGGCTGCCGGTGCTGCTGGTGGCCGCCCGCTGCTGCGGGCGGTGGTCGCGCCGCTGGCGCTGTCGTACGCGGCGGCGCTCGGCATCAGCGCGTTCTCCTTCGCGCACGTCTTCCGCGTCGAGGGCCAGGACCGGGCGTTCCCGATCCTGGCCGCGACCTTCGCCGTCCTCGGCACCCTCCCCGTCGTGGGCTTCGCCGAGATCGGCTTCGCGGTCGCCCTCGGCGCCCTGCTCGACACCCTGGTCGTCCGCTCGGTGCTGGTCACCGCCCTCACCGCCGACCTCGACCACCGCACGTGGTGGCCCGGCCGCCTCGCCCGCGCCGGGCCCGGGTCGCCGCCGCCAACCGGTGCCGGTCGCCCGACAGGGGCCGAGGGGCGCCCGGCCGGGTGGCCTGCCAGCGGAATTGGCAACGGGAAACCGTTCCGTAACGCTCCGGAAGCGATCAGTCGCATGCCAAGATTCCCTCGGAGCGCCGGGGAGCGCTCCCGAACCGCACATCCCGCGCACCCGTCCGTGCCAGGGACGTACCCAGGGGGTGATTTGGCATGCTCGCGTCTCGTCGCTTCGGGGCCGAACTGCGCCGGCTGCGCGAGGAGAACGGCCTCTCGCTCGAAGGGCTCGCCCGACAACTCAGCTACAGCAAGGGCTACTTGAGCAAGGTCGAGAGCGGCCAGCGGAAAGCCTCCCAGGAACTCGCCCGCCGCTGCGACGCCCTGCTCGGCGCCGAGGGCCGCCTCCAGCAACTCGCCGTCCGCCCCGTCCCCGCCCCGGCCGCCGACCGCACCGCACCCGGCGACTGGCCCCGCATCCACCCCGGGGGCGCCGGGGACGGGAGCGGCGGCGCGGAGGGCGGGAGCGCTCCCGCCCGGGCGGGCCGGCGCGGCGGCCGCCCCGGGGACGAGAACCGCCCGGCGGACGCCCCCGGCACCCCCTATGCGGCCCACGCCTCCTACGCGCCCCTCGCGCCCCTCTCACCCCTCGCGCCCGAGTCGGTCGGCGACCCCTTCCCGCACCGCCCCACCGCGCTCGACCCCGCCGTCCCGGCCCTGCTGCGCGCGCAGCTCACCCAGTACCGGGCGCTCGGCCAGCACCTCGACCCGGTGCTGCTCGTCCCCGCCCTGCAGATGCAGAGCGAGACCGCCGTCCGGATCGCGCTGCGCTGCGACGGCCGCTCGCGCGCCGAACTGCTGCTGATCGCCGCCCACTTCATCGAGTTCGGCGGCTGGATGGCCCAGGAGGCGGGCGACCGGCACACCGCCCTCGCGCACACCGAACGGGCCGTCGAACTCGCCCGGGCCGGCGGCAACCGCCACCTCGCCGGGTACGCGCTGGTCCGCCGCGCCCTGATCACCTTCTACGCCGGGGACGCCGCCGCCACCGTCGCGCTCGCCACCGCCGCCCAGGACCGCCGCCTGCCGCCGCGCATCCGCGGCCTCGCCGCACTCCGCGAGGCCCAGGGCCACGCCCTCGGCGGCGACCGCAACCGCTGCCTGCGCGCCCTGGAACGGGCCGAGGTGCTGCTCGCCACCGCCGCCGCCGACCACGACGGCGGCCCGGTGATCGGCAGCGCCAACGTCGCCGACCCCGCCGCGATGACCACCGGCTGGTGCCTGTTCGACCTCGGCCACGCCCGGCGCGCCGCCGAGGTCCTCGACCGCGAGTACGACCGCCTCCCGCCGCACGCCACCCGGGCCCGGATCCGCTACGGGCTGCGCCGCGCCCTGGCCCACGCCGGCGCCGGCGAGGCCGAGCACGCCTGCGCCGTCGCGGCCGAACAGCTCGGCGCGCTGGCCGACGTCCCCTCCGCGACGGTCGCCACCGACCTGCGCCGGCTCGACCGCGAACTGCGGCGCTTCCGGGCCAGCCGGACGGTGCGCGCGTTCCAGCCCGTGCTGCTCCGGGCGATCACCGGCGGCTGCTGACCGCCCCGGCCCGTCCCCCGCACCACCGTTTCCCTCCTCCCGGGCGGGTCCGCCGCCGGGACACCCCGCACAGAGAGGTCGACGCACCATGCCCGCGATCTTCGTGAACTACCGCACCGGAGACCAGGAGGCGGTCGCCGCGCTGCTCGACCACGGACTGTCCTACCGGTTCGGCAGCGACCGGGTGTTCCGGGCGAGCAAGTCCATCGCCCCCGGCCGCCACTACCCGAGGGAGATCATCGCCGGGGTCCGCAGCTGCGCGGTCCTGCTCGCGGTGATCGGCCCCCGCTGGTTCGACGTGCCGGGCCGCGACGGCCGCCCCGCCGTCGAGGACCCCGGCGACTGGCCGCGCCGCGAGATCGCCGAAGCCTTCGCCGCCGGAGCCCTGGTCGTCCCGGTCCTGGTCGGCGACACCCCCAGGCTCCGCCCCGAACGCCTCCCCGAACCGCTGGCGCCCCTCGCCGACTGCCAGCACCGCCGCCTCGACCTGCGCAGCTCGCACACCGACCTGGCCCGTATCGCCGACGAACTCGCAGCGCTGATACCGGAGCTGGCCGCCCACGACACGGCCCGCGTCTGACCGGGAGCACCACCGGGGGCTCGGCAGTGCGCGCATCCAGGGGCTCGGGGAACGGCGAGAGCCCCGCCAGGGGCTCGGGGAACGGCGAGGCCGTGGCTGCAGCGGGTTCACTGCCGTTGCGTGCGTCTGCTTCGGGTTCTGTTCACGGCACGCAGCAGCACGGACACTTCGATGGGCTCCGGCCGTCAGCAGCATCGACCCGCCGTTCCCCGGGCCCCTGGTGGTTGCTCTCCCGGATCCTCGCGATCCGCCCGTCAGGGCTTGCGGGCGACGCCGGCCCAGATGGCGACCTCGTGGTCGGTGTCCTGCGGGGCCTGGTCGGGGCGCCAGAGCGGGGCGGTGACCAGGCCGGGCTCCAGCAGTTCGAGGCCGTCGAAGAAGCGCAGCACCTGTTCGCGGCTGCGCATGCTGAGCTGCGCGCTCGCCGACCTGTAGGCGGCGGGGCCCTTGGCGGCCTCCTGCGGGGGAGCGAAGTCGCCGGTGGCGTGCGAGAGGGCGAGGTGGCTGCCGGAGGGCAGGGCGTCGACCAGGGTGCGGACGATCCCGTACGGGTCGTCGGCGTCGTCGATGAAGTGCAGGATCGCGAACAGCTGGAGGGCGACCGGCTGTTCGAGGTCGAGCAGCTCGCGGACGGAGGGGTCGGCGAGGATCGCCTTCGGGTCGCGCAGGTCGGCCTGCAGGACGCTGACCGTGCCGGGGCGGGCGCCGGCCAGCAGGGCCCGGCCGTGCACCAGGACGATCGGGTCGTTGTCCAGGTAGGCGACCTTCGCGGCGGGGTCGACGGCCTGGGCGATCTCGTGGGTGTTCCCGGCCGAGGGGATGCCGGTGCCGATGTCGAGGAACTGGCGCACGCCCTGCTCGGCGAGGGTGCGCACGGCCCGCTGCAGGAACGCCCGGTTGGCCCGGGCGCTGATCCGCACCAGCGGGCTGATCGAGAGGACCTGGTCGGCGGCGGCCCGGTCGGCGGGGAAGTTGTCCTTGCCGCCGAGGTAGTAGTCGTACATCCGGGCCGGGTGCGGGATCTCGGGGCGCAGTTCGGCGGACGGCGGCGGCTCCTGGCCGCCGGACATCCAGTCGAGCGCGATTTCCTGATGGTCGGTCATGTCTGGCTCCCCCGTCGGTGGAACGCGTTTTCGGGGGCAGCATAGACGGCCCGGCGGGGGGGTGCGGCGGCCGCCCGGGGAAAGGGGCGGATCAGCTCTCCGCGTCCGGGTCGGGCCCGGGTTCGGGGCCGGTGTCCGGGTCGCGGGTGAGCAGGTAGCGGGCGCCCGGTCCGGCGGCGCCGGCCCGGTCGGCGGCGTTGTAGAGGCCGCAGCGGGTCAGGGAGAGGCAGCCGCAGCCGATGCAGCCGGTCAACTTGGCGCGCATCAGCTGGAGTTCGGCGATCTGCCGGTCGATCCGGTGCTGCCAGGCGGCGGCCACGGCGTCCCACTGGCGGGTGCTGGGGGCGCGGTCCTCGGGGAGCCGGGCGAGTGCGGCGCGGGCCTCGTCGAGGCTGAGCCCGACCTGCTGGGCGGCCCGGACGAAGGCGATCCGGCGCAGCGCGGAGCGGGGGTAGCGGCGCTGGTTCCCGGCGGTGCGGGTGGAGTGGATCAGCCCGAGGCTCTCGTAGTAGCGCAGCGCGGAGGCGGCCAGGCCGCTGCGTTCGGCGAGCTGGCCGATGGTGAGGACGTCGTGCCGGGTGGGTGCCATGGCCGTCCAGGGTACCGGGGAGCGTCCGCTTGACTTCAAGCGCGCTTGAAGTCGGAGGCTGTTCCCCATGACGAGCGAAGCGACCCGCACCCTCGGCGGCGGGTACACCGACCTGCCGCACCTGATCTCCCTGATGACCGGCGACGAGAAGCACTCCCCGGCCGCGAACTCCACCCTGGACGCGCTGTGGGTGCTGTACGACCGGGTGCTGGACGTGCGCCCGGAGAACGCGGACGCGCCGGAGCGGGACAGGTTCCTGCTGTCCAAGGGCCACGGCCCGATGGCGTACTACGCGGTGCTGGCCGCGAAGGGCTTCTTCCCGGTGGAGCTGCTGCACAGCTTCGGCGCGTACGACTCGCCGCTGGGCCACCACCCGGACCGGCTGCTGGTGCCCGGCGCGGAGATCGGCTCCGGTTCACTGGGCCACGGCCTGCCGCTGGCGGTGGGCACCGCGCTGGGCCTGCGGGCGCAGGGGCTGGAGCGCCCGGCGGTGTGGGTGCTGATCGGGGACGCCGAGTTCGACGAGGGCTCCAACCACGAGGCGGTGGCCTTCGCGGGGGCGACCGGCCTGGACCGGCTGCACGTCCTGGTGATCGACAACTCCTCGGCCACGCACGGCTGGAGCGGCGGCATCGCGCCCCGCTTCGCCGGTGAGGGCTGGTCGACGGCCACCGTCGACGGCCGCGACCACGAGCAGCTGTACCGGGCGTTCACCGCCCCGCACCCGGGCCGCCCGCACGCGGTGGTGGCCCGCACCGAGCCCAAGTACAGCTGAGAGCAGGGGAGAAGAGACCGTGTACAGCACCCACGAGCCGACCATGCGCGAGCAGTTCGCCACCACCGTCACCGAGTTGCTGGAGCGCGACCCGCGCACCGCGCTGGTGCTCGCCGACATCGGGGTCGCGCAGTTCCCCGGGGCGGCCCGCGCCCACCCCGACCGGGTGGTCAACGTCGGCATCCGCGAGCAGCTGCTGATCGGCGTCGCGGGCGGCCTGGCGCTGACCGGGATGCGCCCGATCGCCCACACCTTCGCCAGCTTCCTGATCGAACGGCCCTTCGAGCAGGTCAAGTTGGACCTGGTGCACCAGGGCGTCGGCGCCGTCCTGGTGTCCGCCGCGGGCTCCTACGACTGGCCGGCCGGCGGCCGCACCCACATGTCCCCGGGGGACGTCGCCCTGCTCGACACCCTGCCCGGCTGGCACGTGCACGTCCCCGGCCACCCCGCCGAGGCCGACCTGCTGCTGCGCCACGCGGTCGCCGCCGGCGACACCCTGCAGTACGTCCGGCTCTCCGCCCACCAGAACGCCGAGCCCCGCCCGGTCGCGCCCGGCAGGTTCCTGACCGTCCGCCAGGGCTCCCGGCTGGCCGGCACGGTGCTGGCGGTCGGCCCGATGCTGGACGCCGTGCTGGCGGCCACCGAGACGCTGGACGTGACGGTGCTGTACGCGGCCACCGTCCGCCCGTTCGACGCGGCGGGCCTGCGCGCGGCGCTGGGCGAGCGGGCCGACGTGGTGCTGGTGGAGCCGTACCTGGCGGGCACCTCCGAGCGGGCGGCGCACCAGGCGCTGGCCGACCTGCCGCACCGGGTCCTGGCGCTGGGCGTGCCGGTGGCCGAGCACCGGCACTACGGTTCGGTCCCCGAGCACCTGGCCGCCTACGGCCTCGACGCCGCCGGGCTGCGCGCCCGGATCGCCGAGTACCTCTGGTGACGGCGGCGGCAGGGACGGCGGCGGCAGTGACGGCGGCGGTGCGCAGCCGCTCAGGCGGTGCGCACCACCGCCACCGCGTCCGGCCCGAGCAGCACCGCGCCGCCCGGACCGGCCGCCACCTCGCCGAACGACGCCTCCAGCGCGGCGAGTTCGCCCTCCAGCGGGACGGGCAGCGGCTGCGCCCCGCCGCCGAGCCGCACCAGCACCCGGTAGCGGCCGCGGTGCACCACCAGCCACCCGGCGGCCGCGTCGTGGCGGACCAGGACGGCCGCCAGGTCGCCGTCCGCCAGCTCCGGGGCGGCCCGCCGCAGTCGGATCAACTCGCGGTACCAGGCGAGCAGTTCGGCGTGCGGGGCGCGCCGCGGTTCGGACCAGTCCAGGGTGGAGGCGCGCACCGTGTCGGGGCTCTGCGGGTCCGGCACGTCCTCGGCCCGCCAGCCGTGCCCGGCGAACTCCCGCCGCCGCCCCTGCCGGACGGCCTCGGCCAGCTGCGGGTCGGTGTGGTCGGTGAAGTACTGCCAGGGGGTGCCCGCGCCCCACTCCTCGCCCATGAACAGCATCGGCGTGAACGGCGAGGTCAGCACCAGCGCGGCCGCCGCGGCCAGCCGCCCCGGCGGCAGCGACGCGGAGAGCCGGTCGCCGGTGGCCCGGTTGCCGACCTGGTCGTGGGTCTGCGCGTAGCCCAGCAGCCGGTGCCCGCGCTCGGCCGGGAACGGGCGGCCGTGCGAGCGGCCCCGGAACGAGGACCAACTCCCGTCGTGGAAGAAGCCCTTGGTCAGCGTCTTGGCCACGGCCGCGTACGGGTCGGCGGCGAAGTCCGCGTAGTAGCCCTGGGATTCGCCGGTCAGCAGGCAGTGCAGCGCGTGGTGGAAGTCGTCGCTCCACTGCGCGTCCAGGCCCTGCCCGCCCGCCTCCCGGGCGGTGGTGGTGCGCGGGTCGTTCAGGTCGGACTCGCCGACCAGGAACAGCGGACGGCCGGTCGCCTGCGCCAACTTCCCTACCTCGGAGGAGAGTTCCTCCAGGAAGTGGCGGGCCCGGGTGTCCACCAGGGCGTGCACCGCGTCCAGCCGCAGCCCGTCGATCCGGTAGTCGCGCAGCCAGGACAGCGCGCTGTCGATCAGGAAGGCCCGCACCTCGTCCGAGCCCGGCGCGTCCAGGTTGACCGCCGAACCCCACGGCGTCTGGTGCCGGTCGGTGAAGTACGGGCCGTACTGCGGAAGGTAGTTGCCGGACGGGCCGAGGTGGTTGTGCACCACGTCCAGCACCACGCCCACCCCGCGCCGGTGCGCCGCGTCCACGAACCGCTTCAGCCCGTCCGGGCCGCCGTACGGCTCGTGCACCGCCCACAGGTCGACCCCGTCGTAGCCCCAGCCGGAGCGGCCCGGGAAGGCGCACACCGGCATCAACTCGACGAAGTCCACGCCCAGTTCGACCAAGTGGTCGAGCCTGGCGGCGGCCGCGTCGAACGTCCCCTCCGGGGTGAAGGTGCCCACGTGCAGCTCGTACACCACCGACCCCGGCAGCGGGCGGCCCCGCCAGGCGGTCTCCGACCAGGCGAACGCCGCGTGGTCGACCGGGCGGCTCGGCCCGTCCGGGCCGGAGGGCTGCCGGGTCGAGCGCGGGTCCGGCAACGCCGCCCTCCCGTTCAGCCGGAACCCGTAGTCGCCCTCCGGCGCCTCGCCGCGCCACCAGCCCGGCCGGTCCGGATCGCGCTCCAGCAGGTACGGGATCGCCCCGACCTCGACCTCGACCACCTTGGCGTCCGGCGCCCACACCTGGTACCGCATCACGACCCCTCCGAGAGCAACGCCACCGGCAACTGCCGGAACAGATAGGACAGTTCGACCGGACCGCCGGTGAAGCGGCGCTCCGTCAGCAGGTCCGTCCAGCGGCCCGGCGGCAGCTCCAGCACCGTCTCGCGCCAGCCGCCCGCCCGGTGCAGCCCGTACGGCAGCCGGGTCGCCGCGGACAGCACCCGCTCGCCCCGCCCGAACGCCACCAGGTGCTCCGCCGCCGGGCCGTCCGCCGCCAGCGGCCGGTACGAGCCCAACTCGCCCGCGCGGCGCAGGTGCAGGGCCGTGGTGGTCAGGTGCAGCTTCTCCCGGGCCAGGTCGCCCGGGCGCGGCTCCGGCGAGTCGGTCAGCCGCACCGCCAGCGCGCCCAGGTCCACCGGCGCCCGGTTGTCCGGGTCGACCAGTGTGTACAGCGGCTCCTCGCCGCCCTGGAACACGTCCGGCACGCCCGGCGCCAGCAGGTGCAGCAGCGTCGCCGACAGCGAGTTCACCCGGGCGAACGGCGCGATCAGCCCGGCGAACCCGGCGATCCGCGGACACAGCCCCGGATTGGCCAGCGCCTCCCGCGCGTACCGCTCCAGCCAGCCCTCGAACCCCGCGTCCGGGGCCTTCCACGAGGTGCGCCGCTTCGCCTCCCGCACCGACTTCAGCACCACCGCCAGCAGCCGGTCCTCCGGCAGCGGCCACGCCGCCAGCAGGGTCTGCCACAGCAGCCAGGCCGTCGGGCGGTCCGCGCACGGCCCCGCCGCCAGCGTCCACGCCGCGCACTCCGCCGCCCACACCTCCGGCAGCTCCGCCAGCACCGCGAGCCGGGCCCGGGCGTCCGCGCTGCGCTTGGTGTCGTGCGTGGACAGCGCCGTCATCGCCCCCGGCCACAGCCGCTCCTGGTCGGCGCACCAGCGGTGGAACTCGTCCACCGACACCCCCGGGCGCTCCGGCAGGCCGCCCACCTCGTTCAGCGACAGCAGCGCGTTGAACCGGTAGAACGCGGTGTCCTCCACGCCCTTGGCCGCCACCGCCGACGCGGTCTGCGCGAACCGCCGGCAGAACTCGTCCCGCGCCGCCGACCGCCCCAGCGAACCCAGCGCCAGCGCCCGCACCAGCAGCTCGGTGTCCGAGGCGTCCACCGGGGCCGCCAGCGCCTGGCGGGCCTCCAGCGGGGCCGGCTCGCCCGGCACCACGTACGGCCGGTACACCGGGTACCCGGTCAGCAGGCCCTCCAGCGCCCGGCGCACCGCCAGCGGCGAGTGGTCCGCCAGCTCGGGGCCCTCCGCGCAGATCCGCCCCACCAGGCGCACCAGCCGGTCGGTCTCCGCGGCCAGCGCCCCGCCCGGGGCGACCATCTCGGCCCGCCCGGCCCGGCCCGCCGCCGCCGGGTCCGCCGCCTCGCCGACGTCCCGCCGGTAGGCCGCGAACAGCTTCTCCGCACCCCGCCGGTCGGTCAGCACCCCGTCGATCCGGCGCAGCGCGTCGTACCCCGTCGTCCCCGCGCACGGCCAGTCCGCGGGCAGCGCCTCGTCCCCGGTCAGGATCTTCTCCACCACCGTGTACGCCCCGCCGGTGGCCTCCGCGAGCCGCCGCAGGTAGCCGCGCGGATCGGCCAGCCCGTCCGGGTGGTCGATCCGGAAGCCCGCCAGCACGCCCTCCCGGTGCAGCCGCAGCAGCACCCCGTGCGTCGCCTCGAACACCTCCGGGACCTCCACCCGGACGGCGATCAGGTCGTTCACGGTGAAGAACCGGCGGTAGTTGACCTGCTCGTCCGCCAGCTGCCACCAGCACAGCCGGTACCACTGCCGCTCCAGCAGCTCCGCCAGCGGCAGGCCCTCGGTGCCGGGACGCAGCGGGAACTCGTGCTCGTGGTAGCGCAGCACCTCCCCGTCCACCACCAGCTGCCCCAGCACCGCGCCCAGCCGGTCGCCCAGCAGCGGCAGCAGCAGCCGCCCCCGCTCCGGCGCGTCCACCGGCCCCGGCTGGGCGCCCCAGTCGATGTCGAACCAGGCCGCGAACGGGTCGTCCGGGCCGTTCTTCAGCACCTGCCACAGCGGCCCGTTCAACCGCTCCGGCACCGGCAGCGCCATGTGGTTCGGCACCACGTCGGCGATCAGCGCCAGCCCGTGCGCCGCCGCCTCCGCGGCCAGCGCGCGCAGCGCCCCCTCGCCGCCCAGCTGCTCGCTGATCCGGCTGTGGTCCAGCGTGTCGTACCCGTGCGTGGACCCCGCCACCGCCTCCAGCAGCGGCGACAGGTGCAGGTGCGACACGCCGAGCGCCGCCAGGTACGGCACCGCCCGGCGGGCGTCGTCGAAGGTGAACCCCGGCTGCAACTGGAGCCGGTAACTGGCCGTCGGGGCGTCGGCTGTCTCGGGGCGTGCGGCGGCGGACGTCATACCCGGATGCCTACCCGAGCCGCCCCGCCGCTACCGCCCGCACTGCGCCGAACGGGCCCCGCTCACACCGGATCGGGCTCCGGCGCCCCCTCGCCCGCCAGCGCCCGGGCCGCCGCCAGCTCCGCCGCCGCCCCGGTCAGCGCCGCCTCCACCATCGCGTACGCGTCCGGCCCCACCGGCACCCGCACCGGCCCGGCCGGCGCCGCGACGGCCCGCAGCACCAGCTCCGCGAACGCCTCCGGCCGGTTCAGCCCGGCGTCCCCCGCCATGCCGCGCAGCGCCAGGTGCATCGGCTCCAGCGTCGCCCCGTACTCCGGCAGCTTCACCGCCGTCTCGGCCAGCGAACTCCCGTACGAGGTGGCGAAACCGCCCGGCTCCACCACCGTCACCCGCACCCCGAACGGCGCGGCCTCCGCCGCCAGCGCCAGGCTCATCCCCTCCAGCGCGAACTTCCCCGCCACGTACGCCCCCAGCCCCGGGAAGGCCATCCGGCCGCCCACCGAGGAGACGTTCACCACGTGGCCGCCGCCCTGCGCCCGCATCACCGGCAGGACCAGCCGCGCCAGCCGCCACGGCGCCACCGCCAGCACCTCCAGCTGCTCGCGCAGCTCCTCGTCCGAGACCTCCTCCACCGCCCCGAACAGGCCCACCCCCGCGTTGTTCACCAGCACGTCCACCCCGCCGAAGCGCTCCCGCGCCAGCTCCACCACCGCCGCGCAGTCCGCCGCGCTGCGCAGCTCCAGCCGGGCCGGCACCACCCGCCCCGGGAACTCCGCCGCCAGCGCGTCCAGCGGCGAGGCCCCCCGGCTGGTCGCCACGATCCTGTCCCCGCCCGCCGCCACCGCCCGCGCGAGCGCCAGCCCCAACCCCGACGAACATCCGGTCACCAACCACCGACGAGACACTTCGTACCCCCTCTGATCTGCGGTTTCACCCTGAGGGGGAGGTACCCGCGCCGGAGCGCCCCCAGACCCGAAGGTCGGGGACGAACCGGAGCGCGGGGGCCTACGCGGGGCGCTGGAGGACCACCAGGGCGCGGTCCGGCAGGCGCAGCGTGTCGCCGGCCTTGACGCGGGGGCCGGTGCCGCGCGGGGGGAGGGTGGGGAGGGAGGTGTCGACGACGAGTTGCCAGGCTTCGCCGTGGTCGGCGGGGACGGTGAAGGCGAGCGGCTCGAAGTGGGCGTTGAACATCAGCAGGAAGGAGTCGTCGACGATCTTGCCGCCGCGGCGGTCCGGCTCGGAGATGGCGTTGCCGTTGAGGAAGACGGTCAGCGACTTCGCGTAGGTGGTGGACCAGTCCCGCTTGGTCATCTCCTCGCCGGCGGGGGTGAACCAGGCGATGTCGGTGAGGTCGTCGTGGGTGCCGGAGACCGGGCGGCCGTGGAAGAAGCGGCGGCGGCGGAAGACCGGGTGGTCGCGGCGCAGCCAGATCATGCCCTGGGTGAACTCCAGCAGGGAGGCGTCGGCGCCGGCCCAGTCGACCCAGGTGAGCTCGGAGTCCTGGCAGTAGGCGTTGTTGTTGCCGCGCTGGGTGCGCCCGGCCTCGTCGCCGTGGCAGAGCATCGGGACGCCCTGGGAGAGCATCAGGGTGGCGACGAAGTTGCGCTGCTGGCGGGCCCGCAGGTCCAGGACGGCCGGGTCGGTGGTGTCGCCCTCGGCGCCGCAGTTCCAGGAGCGGTTGTGCGACTCGCCGTCCCGGTTGTCCTCGTGGTTGGCCTCGTTGTGCTTGTCGTTGTAGGAGACCAGGTCGCGCAGCGTGAAGCCGTCGTGGCAGGTGACGAAGTTGATCGAGGCGATCGGGCGGCGGCCGTCGTCCTGGTAGAGGTCGGAGGAGCCGGTCAGCCGGGAGCCGAACTCGGCCAGCGTGGCGGGTTCGCCGCGCCAGAAGTCGCGGACGGTGTCCCGGTACTTGCCGTTCCACTCGGTCCACAGCGGCGGGAAGTTGCCGACCTGGTAGCCGCCCTCGCCGAGGTCCCAGGGCTCGGCGATCAGCTTGGCCTGGGAGACCACCGGGTCCTGCTGGACCAGGTCGAAGAACGAGGAGAGCCGGTCGACCTCGTGGAACTGCCGGGCCAGCGTGGCGGCCAGGTCGAAGCGGAAGCCGTCCACGTGCATCTCGGTGACCCAGTAGCGCAGCGAGTCCATGATCATCTGGAGCACGTGCGGACTGCGCATCAGCAGCGAGTTGCCGGTGCCGGTGGTGTCCTCGTAGAAGCGCTGGTCCTTGGCGAGCCGGTAGTAGGAGGCGTTGTCCAGGCCGCGGAAGGAGAGCGTCGGGCCCAGGTGGTTGCCCTCCGCGGTGTGGTTGTAGACCACGTCGAGGATCACCTCGATCCCGGCCGCGTGCAGCGCCTTCACCATCGACTTGAACTCCTGCACCTGCTGGCCGCGGTCGCCGGTGGAGGAGAACGAGGAGTGCGGGGCGAAGAAGCCGACCGTGTTGTAGCCCCAGTAGTTGGACAGCCCCAGGTCGCGCAGCCGGTGGTCGCGGACGAACTGGTGCACCGGCATCAGCTCGATCGCGGTCACGCCCAGCTTCGCCAGGTGCTCGATCACCGCCGGGTGGGCCAGGCCCGCGTAGGTGCCGCGGATCTCCTCCGGGATGCCCGGGTGCCGCTTGGTCAGGCCCTTCACGTGCGCCTCGTACAGCACGGTGCGGTGGTAGTCGGTGCGCGGCGGCCGGTCGGTGCCCCAGTCGAAGTACGGGTTGATCACCACCGAGTGCATGGTGTGCGGCGCCGAGTCCAGGTCGTTGCGGCGCTCGGGCGCGCCGAAGTGGTAGCCGTACACCGACTCGTCCCAGTCGATGTTCCCGCTCATCGCCTTCGCGTACGGGTCGAGCAGCAGCTTCGAGGCGTTGTGCCGCTGGCCCAGGCCCGGCTGGTACGGGCCGTGCACCCGGAAGCCGTAGCGCTGGCCGGGCTGCACGCCCGGGAGGTAGGCGTGCCGGACGAAGGCGTCGGTCTCGCGGAGCTCGACCACCGTCTCGGTGCCGTCCTCGGCGAGCAGGCAGAGTTCGATCCGGTGCGCGCTCTCCGAGAACACGGCGAAGTTCGTGCCCGCACCGTCGTAGGTGGCGCCGAGCGGATACGGTTGCCCCGGCCAGACCTGCATGAGACCCCAACTTCCTTGCGCAAGACGCGAACTGGCGCTCCCACGGGGGATTCCCGGCGGAGCGCCCGGCCATGTGCGGGGCGGCAGCGGCGTGACGCACGGCACATTGCGCATACTCCCCGGCGGGGGCCGGAACTCCCCGCCCATTCGCCCGTGGTTCGCCCGAACGGGTGTCCTGACGGCCCGGCCCGTCGGCGTGGCGCGGTCGGACGGTGACGCACCGTCGGGAGCCGGTCCGCTTGCTGTCAAGAGGGCTGCGGCCCGGCGGCGGCGGGCGATACCCTTGATCGTCCGGACCGCGAGCCCCGGGCCCGTGCGGCGTGCGACCAGGGCCGCCGCGGTGGAGCGAAACAGCGGACGCACCGTCACCCGCGGGGGACGGACGAGAGGTGAGGTAGCGGATGGGGTTCCCCGCCGGCGGCGACGGCACGGACCCGCGGGCCGGGAGCAGCGAGGCCCCCACGCTGATCGTCCGCGGCGGCCGCGGCCCGCTGCCCCCGCAGAGCGGCCCGCTGGAGGGGATGCCGCCCGCCTGGGCCGCCGAGCAGTGGGAGGACGCCTACCGCCGGGTCCGGCTGACCGGCCGCGCCTACGTCTGGCTCAACCTGGTCGAGCAGCGGATGCGCGCCCTGGTCGACGAGGTGCTGCGCCCGGTCTACGCGCCCGCGCACGGCGAGGAGTGGGTCACCGCCGCCGCCGGACCGGCCGGCGAGGAGTGGGTGCACCGGGCCGCCGCCGTCCGCGAGGTCTCCCGCCGCAAGGGCTACCTGCTGGACCCGCTGGACGACGACCCGCTGGTCTTCCTCACCCTGCCGCAGCTGCGCGAACTGATGGTGCAGCACTGGCCGTGCTTCGAACCGCACCTGGTGGACCGCCGGGAGGTCGAGCTGGCCCTGGACGAACTGGAGGTCGCCCGGCACGTGGTCTCCCGCAACCGGGCCCTGTCGCAGACCGTCCTCGACCAGACCGAGCGGGCCGCCGCCCGGCTGCTCGCCCTGCTCGACGGCGCGCACGGCGGCGTCCCCGCCGACGTGGTCGAGGAACTCGTGGCCGGGCGGTACGCCGACGTGGTCGCCGTCCACCCCGACCGGGTCCGGCTGCAGCGCGACCTGCCGGTCGAGGACCTGCTCGACGGCGCCCGGCGGCTCGACGCGGTCGGCATCGGCCTGGGCATGCTCTGCCAGAACTACACCGGCAAGCGGCTGGTCAAGCTCGCCTCCGACGGCTGCCGGGTGCGGCTGCTGTTCCTCAACCCGGCCAGCAGCGCGGTACGCCGGCGCGAGCGCGAACTGGGCATCGGGCGCGGCGAGTTGGGGCGCGCCGTGGAGATGAACATCATGCACGTGCGGCGGGTGCGGGCCCGGCTGCGCGACCAGGGCAGCTTCGAGATCCGGGTGTTCGACGAACTGCCCCGGTTCACCGCGTACCTGGTCGAGGGCCAGCGCACCACCGGCGCCGGCGGGCGCCGCCGCTCCACCGACCTCGGCGTGGTCCAGCCGTACCTGCGCAAGGCGCGCGGCATCGAGTCGCCCGCGCTGGTGCTGCGCGGCGGCGCCGGGCAGGAGTCCGGCGGCACCGAGCCCGGGCTGCTGGAGGTCTACCGCGAGGAGTTCGAGGGGCTGTGGGGCGACTCCCGGCCGGTCTCCTGAACCCGCACCGGGCCGCCCGGCGGGCGCGTACCGGCCCGTCCGAGGGGCAGACGCGCCCTGGCGCTGTCACTGCGGCGCGCGATGATGGACGCACCTTGGCAGTGCTGACGGAAGGACACACCCCATGACCTGGTGGAAGGGGCCGCTCACCGGTTTCGACCTGGAGACCACCGGCACCGACCCGGAGGAGTCACGGATCGTCACCGCCGCCGTGGTCGACACCCTCGGCGGCGGCGTGCAGGGCGCCACCACCTGGCTGCTCGACCCGGGCGTGCCGATACCCGCCGAGGCCGCCGCCATCCACGGCATCACCGACGCCGAGGCCCGCGCCAACGGCCGCCCCGCCGCGGCGGCGATCGAGGAGATCGCCACCGCCCTGGCCGAGCGGCTCGCCGCCGGGCGCCCCGTGGTCGCCTTCAACGCCCCCTTCGACCTCTCCCTGCTCGACGCCGAACTGCGCCGGCACGGCCTGCCCACGCTGGCCGAGCGCCTCGGCGGCCCGGTCGGCCCGGTGGTCGACGCGATGGTCGTCGACCGCGCCCTGGACAAGTACCGCAAGGGCTCGCGCACCCTGCAGCGGGTCTGCGAGGTCTACGGCGTCGAACTGCGCGACGCGCACGAGGCCGGCAGCGACGCGCTGGCCGCCGTCCGGGTCGCCGTCGCCCTCGGCCACCGGTACCCGGACCAGGCCGGCGACCTGCCGCTGGACGAACTGCACCGGCGGCAGGTCGACTGGTACCGCAGCTGGGCCGCCGACCTGCAGGACTGGCTGCGCCGCAAGGACCCGGCGGCCGTGGTCGACCCGCGCTGGCCGCTCAAGGCCGCCTCCTGAGCGCCGCGCCGAGCGCCGCGCCGACGGGCCGTCAGGACTGCGGGAAGTCGAAGGCGTAACCCTGGGAGACCAGCCACGGCAGCAGCTGTTCGAGCGCCGCCACCGTCTGGCTGCGGTCGCCGCCGCCGTCGTGCATCAGCACCACCCCGCCCGGGCGGAGGTTCTGCTGCACGTTGGAGACGATCGCCTGCACGCCCGGGCGCGACCAGTCGCGCGGGTCGACCGTCCAGCCCAGCGACTTCATCCCCAGGTCGGCGCCGATCCGCTCGTTCTCCGCGGTGAAGTCGCCGCCCGGGGCGCGCCACCAGGTGATCTCCGGGGCGTTGCCCGCGGCCTTCTCGATGTCGGCCTTGGCGTCGCCGATCTCGGCGACCTGCTGCTCGTGGCTCTGGGTGTGCATCGGCTGCGGGTGGTCCACGGTGTGGTCGCACAGCCGGTGGCCCTCGGCGAGGATCCGCCGCACCGCCGCCGGGTGGGTCTTCGCGTTGTCGCCGATCTCGCAGAACGTCGCCTTGGCGCCGTACTGCGCCAGCAGGTCCAGCACCCGGCCGGTGGCCGGGCCCGGGCCGTCGTCGAAGGTCAGCGCCACCGTCCGCCCGCCCGAGGCGGTGTGCCGCAGCACGCCGGTGGCCGGTGCGTGGGTGGACGGCGCGGCGGTGCCGGGCGTGCCGCTCGGGCTCGGCCGGACGGGGGCCGCCGTCCGGGTCGCGGACGGGGCGGCGGACGGGGACGCGTACGGGGACGCGGACGGCGCGGCGGAGGCGGAGGTGCCGCTCGCGGACGGGGCCGGGGTGCTGCGGGTGGGGGAGGCCGGGCTCTCGCCGCCCTCGCCGGGTGTCGGCCGGGCCGCCACCGAGGAACTCCCGCCCGCCGCGCCGGTGGTGCTCGCGCTCGGTGCCACCGAGCGGTGCGCGGCGTCCCCCGCCGCGGAGGGGGAGCCCTGCGCGGCGCAGCCGGCCAGCAGGGCCGAGGTGCCGAGCAGCGCGGAGGCGCCGAGCAGGAGGGAACGTCGGGGGGCGGGTATGCGGGCCTTCACCATGGGGCGACTCCTGACGTCGTACCGGCCGCCGCGGGGCGGGGCGTCCGGTACGACGCCAGGTACGAGCGGGGTGGTTCCGTCCGGTTGTGGGCCGCGTCACAGTGCGGCGCGGAACGCCGCGCCGCGGGGCGGCCAATCGGACGGAAGCGGGCAGAACGGGAGTTAAGCGGTCAGAACGCGAACCAGCGTACTGCCGTCGCTCCGTCCCGCAGCGAGCCCACCCGGCGGCGGAACTCGGCCGCCGCGGCCGGGTTCCCGGCCGCCTGCTGGGCCACCCACGCCGCGCTCGCGGTCTCCCGGGCTCCGCGCAGCACCGCGAAGCCCGGCCAGTCGCGGACGTCCCACCCGTAGGCCGCGTCGAACGCGGCGACCTCCTCGGCCGGTACGCCGTAGCGGTCCTGACTGAGCGCCAGCACCACCAGGTCGTGCTCGCGCAGGTCCGAGGCCATGTACTCCAGGTCGAGCAGCACCGGGCCGTCCGGGGTGACGTGCACGTTGCGCGGCAGCGCGTCGCCGTGGATCGGGCCGGGCGGCAGGGCCGGGGCCAGTTCGGCGATCGCGGTGAGAAAGGTCTCCTTCCGGAGCCGGAGGAAGGCCGTGTCGGCGGGGTCGACGTGCCCCTCGGCGGCGGCCAGCCAGGCGTCCACCGGGGCCAGCAGGTCGCGTCGCCCGAGCGGGACCGGGGCCGGGCCCAGCGCGTGCAGCGCGGTCAGCAGCGGCGCCAGGTCGACCGGCCGGGCCGGGCGGACGGCCGGGGCCAGCCGGTGCCACCAGGTCACGGGGTGCTCCCGCACCACCCGCACGCCGCCGTCGGCCGGGCGCACCACCGGCACGCCCGCGCCGTCCAGCCAGCGCGCCAGCGCGAGTTCGCGCTCGGCCCGGGCGGCGTCCCCCGGGGTGCGGCCGACCTTGGCCACCAGCCCCTCGGCGGGCAGTTCGAAGACGGCGTTCTGCCCCAGCGCGAGCAGCACGGCCCCGGCCGGGTCGATCCCGGCCGGGGCGCACGCCTCCTGCAGGAGGGCCAGCGCCCTCGGTTCGTCGAAGATCACCCGTTCATTGTCGGGGGGATCCCCGGTGGGCGGTGCAGGCGGGGCCCGGGGAACCGCCGCGCCCCGGGCCCCGCCCCCGCGGCCCCGCTAGCGGCCGGCGCCGACGGGCAGCGGTTCGGCGGCCGCCCCGGCCGGCCCGCCGACCGGGCCCTCCGCCTCGATCCGGGGGAGCCAGTGCAGCCAGCGCGGCAGGTACCAGTTCTTCTCGCCGAGCAGGGTCATCACGGCGGGGAGCAGGACGGCCCGGATCACCGTGGCGTCGATCAGGACGGCGACGGCCAGGCCCACGCCCATCTGCTTCATGGACTGCATGGAGAGCGTGCCGAAGACCGCGAAGACGCCGACCATGATGACCGCGGCGCTGGTGACCACGCCGGCCGTGCTGCGGATGCCGTGGGCGACGGCGGCCCCGGTGCCCAGGCCGCGGTCCCGGGCCTCCTTGATCCGGGAGACCACGAAGACGTGGTAGTCCATCGAGAGGCCGAACAGGATCACGAACAGGAACAGCGGGATCCAGCTCTCGACCGCGCCGACGCCCGCGGTGCCGATCAGCGAGGCGCCGACGCCGTGCTGGAAGACCAGCGCGAGCACGCCGTAGGCCGCGCCGATGGAGAGCAGGTTGAGCAGGACGGCGGTCAGCGCGACCGTCAGCGACCGGAAGGAGAGCAGCATCAGCAGGAAGGCGAAGGCGACCACGAAGCCGAAGACCGGCAGCAGCGAGTCGGACATCTGCCGGTTGAAGTCGACCGACCCGGCGGTGCTGCCGGTGACCGGCGCCTCGGTGCCGGGCACCCTGCCGACCGTGGCGGGCACGACCTCCTCGCGCAGGGCCTTCAGCGCGGCGACCGAGGTCGCGTCGTTGCCGCTGCCGTACAGCGGGATGTCCACCGTCGCGACGTTCTGCTCGGCGTGCACCTTCACCTCGGTGGGGCCGTGCATCTTCCCGGTGGCGAGGGCGCGGGCCTGCAGGTCGGCGAGGGCCGCGGTCATCTCGGGGGAGGTGATGTCCCTGGCCCTGACCACCACGGTGGCGGGGGAGGGGGTGCCGGGGAAGGCGGCCTCGACCCGCTGGGAGGTGGCGACCAGGGCGTTGCCCTCGGGCAGCTGCTGCTGGAAGGTCAGGTTCGCGGTGTGCATCGTCAGCAGCGGCGCGGCGATCGCCAGCAGCACGCCGGTGGCGAGCACGGCGGCGGCCAGCGGGCGGCGCAGCACCGGGGTGAGCACCGCGTTCCAGAACCGGCCGCCCTCCCCGGCGGCGCGCCGCGAGCGGCGCAGGAAGGGCAGCCGGCCCTTCTCGACCCGGTCGCCCAGCATCGAGAGCAGGGCGGGCAGCACGGTCAGCGAGCCGAGCACGGCGGTGACCACGACCACGATGGTGGCGAAGGCCATCGACCGGAAGTCGGCCATGCCGGTGAGGAACATGCCGGCCATCGCGACCACCACGGTGATGCCGGAGACCAGGACGGCCCGGCCGCTGGTGGCGGCGGCGATCCGCAGCGCGGTGGCGTGGTCGCGGCCGGCGGCCCGCTCCTCGCGCTCCCGGCGCAGGTAGAACAGGCAGTAGTCGACGCCGACGGCCAGGCCGACCAGCAGCATCATCGAGCTGGCGTTGTCGCTGGTGTGCAGCGCGCCGGAGGCGAGGGCGACCAGGCCGCCGGCGGCGACGAAGGCGGTGATCGCCAGGACCACCGGCAGCACGGCGGCGACCACGGCCCCGAAGGCGATCAGCAGGATGCCCAGGGCGAGCGGCACGGCCGTCCACTCGGCGCGCGTGAAGTCGTCCTTGAACTGGTCGGCGAACCACTTGCCGGAGCTGGCCTCGCCGTACTCCTCGATCACGAAGCCGGTGTGCCGCTCCTTCGCCCCGGCCACCGCGTCCATCACGGCGGGCACGTTGGCGACGGCGGCCTCCTGGTCGTCCCCGTTGACGGTGAACTGCAGCAGCACCGAGTGCCGGTCCGCGGAGACCGCGCCGGTGTCGTACGGGCTGAGCGGCTCGCTGGTGCGGCCGGTGGCCCGGACGGCGGCCGAGACCTGCTCGACGGTGGACCGGAAGGCCGGGTCGTCGGCCGTCAGGCCGGCGCTCTGGACCAGCACGGTCTCGCAGGCCGGGGACTTCAGGCCCGCGTCGTCCAGGATCCGGGCGGCCCGGGAGGTCTGGCCGGGCAGCGACTCCGACTCGGTGACCTTCTCCGAGCCGTGCACGCCGCCGAGGAAGGAGGCGAGGACGACGAACAGGAGCCAGCCGAAGACCGCGGTCTTTCGGTGGCGGGCGCTCCAGGCGCCCATGGTGGCGGCGATTCCCTGCTTCACTGCTGGTTCCCCCAGGGGTGTCGGACGGCCGTGGCCGCCCCGGTCAGTGGGCCGCGGGAGCGGGCTCCGGCGGCCCGACCAACGCTAGGAAAGCGGGCCCTGACGAACCATCCGGCTAGTCACCGGCTTCTCCCTGGACCTGCCCCCAGGGGTGAGTAGGGGGTTAACCCCACCCCGGGGGTCGGGGTCTCCTCCTTGGGGTGCGGTGCGGTGTCCACCCTGAGGGGGAGCGATCTCCACCCGGAGCACGAGGTGGGAGGGCCCGCGGCCGGGTGACGATAGTGCGGGGCCGGCTCCGTGGCCGCCCCTGGGGGGCGGAACCGAAACCCACTTGCCGGGCGGCAAGTAAGGTCTCGTAGAATGCCCACTAGTCCTTACCTGCCGACCGGCTAGGCCCTGCGCGGGCCCGCGTGCCGGTCCGAGCCGTTGCCCGGTTCCCGTCCCCCGGCGGCGGTGAACCATGCCCAGGAGGCATTGCGAGCATGTTCCACCGACTTGGACACTTCGTCGTCAAGCGGGCCTGGTGGGTGATCATCGCCTGGGTGGTCGCTTCCTTCGCCCTGGTCTCCTTCGCCCCGAAGATGAGCGCCTCGACCGACGAGTCAGAGTTCCTGCCGAAGCACTACGAGTCGATCCGGGCCTCGGTCCTCCAGGAGGAGAAGTTCCCGGCGGAGTTCACGCCGGGCGCCATCCTGCTGTTCGAGCGCACCGACGGCGGCGCGCTGACCGACGCCGACAAGGCCGACATGGCCAAGGTCACCCAGGGTCTGACCGACAAGCACGTCAAGCTGGTCGAGCAGATCATCCCGCCGTCGGAGAAGAGCACCTCCCGGGACGGGCACTACGCCATGTCGATGGTCTCCATCGACAAGACGAAGATGCAGACCGACGAGTACGGCGACGCCGCCAAGGAACTGCGCACCGAGGGCAAGAAGCTCGCGGAGGGCACCGCGCTGAAGTTCCAGGTCGGCGGCCAGGCCGCGATGGCGCTGGACCAGAAGGAGTCCTCCAGCGCCACCGACGCGATCACCATGGTCGCCACCGTGGTGCTGATCGTGGTCATCGTCGGCGTGATCTTCCGCGGCGTGCTGGTCGGCTGGCTGCCGGTGCTGCTCTCGCTGCTCCCGATGATCGCCGCCAGCGGCCTGATCGCCTTCGTCACCAAGCTGTTCGACCTGAAGAGCTCGCCCATCGCCTCCGCGATCCAGATCGTGGTGATCCTCGGCGTCGGCACCGACTACTTCCTGTTCCTGATGTTCCGCTACCGCGAGCGACTGCGGGCCGGTGACGACCGCAGGTCGGCCGTGGCCAACGGCGTCGCCCGGGTCGGCGAGGCGATCGCCTCGGCGGCCGGCGCGGTCACCGTCGCCTTCGCCGTGCTGCTCCTCTCCGAGCTGGGCATGTTCACCGCGCTCGGCCCGGCGCTGGCCATCTCGGTCATCGTCACCGCGCTGGCCTCGCTCACCCTGACCCCGGCGCTGCTCGCCGTCATCCCGGCCAAGGCCACCTTCTGGCCCGGCAAGAAGTGGATGGAGGAGCCGAAGGGCGCCCGCTTCCACAAGCTGGGCAAGACCGTCGGCCGCCGTCCGGGCCTGGTCGCCGCGCTCTCCGGCGGTGTGCTGGTGGTCCTCTCGCTGGCCGGCCTCGGCTACCAGGGCACCTTCGACATGGCCAAGAGCATGATGCCGAAGGACAAGGAGTCCATGGTCGTCATGGACTCGCTCAGCAAGGGCTTCTCGGCCGGCGCCGCCGACCCGACGCACGTCTTCCTGAGCACCGCGAACAAGGGCGGCGGCCCGCTCGACGCCGCTGCGCTGGACGGCTTCGGCGCCAAGCTGGGCCAGGTGCCCGGCGTCGCCGGCGTCGCTGCCGAGCACAAGACCAGCGAGGACGGCACCACCGCCGACTTCGTGGTGACCCTGAAGGACGCCGCGGCCAGCAACGAGGCGATCGACTCGATCACCGAGCTGCGCTCCACCGCGCACGCCGCCGCCCCCAGCGGCAGCGAGGCGCTGATCGGCGGCACCTCGTCGGTCTACAAGGACATCAACCTGGCGATGACCCACGACTACAAGCTGGTCTTCCCGGTCGCGGGTCTGCTGATCCTGCTGATCCTGGGCCTCCAGCTGCGCAGCGTGGTCGCTCCCTGGTACCTGATGGCCTCGGTCGGCCTCGGCTTCGCGGCGACCCTGGGCGCCACCACGCTGGCCTTCCTCAAGATCGGCTCCGAGCCCGGTCTGATGTTCATGCTGCCGATCTTCATCTACCTGTTCGTGGTGGC
This sequence comes from Kitasatospora saccharophila, assembly GCF_039529925.1. Classification (NCBI taxonomy): domain Bacteria; kingdom Bacillati; phylum Actinomycetota; class Actinomycetes; order Kitasatosporales; family Streptomycetaceae; genus Kitasatospora; species Kitasatospora saccharophila. The sequence continues at coordinate 71,914 of NZ_BAAANS010000012.1, forward strand.
GATCGGCACCGACTACAACATCCTGATCATCGCCCGCCTGCGGGAGGAGGCCCGCGAGGGCCGCAGCCCGCGCAAGGCGGCCGAGGAGGCGCTGCGGCACGCCGGTCCGACCGTCGCGGCGGCGGGCTTCATCCTGGCGGCGTCCTTCGCGACCTTCATGCTGGCGGGCAACGTGCTCTTCGCCGAGCTGGGCTTCGCCCTGTCCATCGGCATCGCGCTGGCGGCCTTCGTGATGGCGATGTTCTTCACCCCGTCCATCACCGCGCTGCTCGGCAAGAAGGCGTGGTGGCCCGGTCACGGCGCGATGCCGGACCACGGCCCCGAGTCGATCGGCGGCGGCGAGCGCGAGCCGGAGCCGGCCGGCCGGGCCTGATCCGGCGGGCGCCGGGAGGCCGGCGGCCCGGTGCGCGGGGGCATGCGGTCCGAGAGGACCGCATGCCCCCTCCGCGTGGCGGCGAAACACGGTGTGACCAGCGCAACCATTGCCGCCATTGACGAGGCCCGACGTGCTATTGTCGAAGCAGTTGCAGTATTGGTTCCCATGAACGTGTGTGTGCGCCTGCTGGTTCCAACCGACAGGCGCATTTGTTTTGTCCGGTGTTTAGTCTCCGGATGGGGATCGCGGCTACGTGGGGCGCACGAGGTGTGTGTCCCAATGCCCCAGTGAAAGTGGAGACGGTTATGGCTACCGGCACCGTGAAGTGGTTCAACAGCGAAAAGGGCTACGGCTTCATCGAGCAGGACGGCGGCGGCGCCGACGTCTTCGCTCACTACTCGAACATCCAGTCGACCGGCTTCCGTGAGCTGATCGAGGGCCAGAAGGTCGAGTTCGACGTCACGCAGGGCCAGAAGGGCCCGCAGGCCGAGAACATCCGCCCCATCTGAGTCCCGGCTCACGCCGACTCCTAGATGTCGCAGGCGAGGGCCCGTACCTCCACAGGGTACGGGCCCTCGTTCATGCCGCCCGACGGCCGGGGCGGCCCCCACTCCCTCTTTCGGCGGCCGATTCATCGTTCAGCCCCGTCGTGCCCGTGCACACCGGCTGACGGCCCCTCAGAGAGTGGAACACGCATGCCCGAACAGTCCCGTCCGCGCACCGACCAGCCCCGCACCGGGCGGTCCCGTGCCGACCAGCCCCGCGGCGAGCAGTCCCGCGGCGACGCGCCCCGCACCCGCGGCGGCCGGCCCCGCACCGGCGGTGCGCCGCGCACCGAGCAGCCGCGCCGTCCGCGCCGCGGTGCCGCCGCGCCCGCGCCCGCCGAGGACTTCACGCACGTGCAGGGCACCCCGTCCCGGCCGCCGGCGGCGAGCTTCGCCGAGCTGGAGCTGCCCGCCGGGCTGCTGAAGGAGCTCGGCGCGCAGGGCGTCACCGAGCCGTTCCCGATCCAGGCCGCCACGCTGCCGGACGCGCTGGCCGGGCGCGACGTGCTCGGCCGCGGCCGCACCGGCTCCGGCAAGACGCTGGCCTTCGGCCTGCCGCTGCTGATGCGCACCCACGGCAAGCGGGCCACCGCGCGCCGCCCGCTGGGCCTGGTGCTGGTGCCCACCCGCGAGCTGGCCCAGCAGGTCACCGAGGCGCTCGCCCCGTACGCCGGGGTGCTGAACCTGCGGATCACCACCGTGGTCGGCGGCATGTCGATCACCCGGCAGTCCAACCAGGTCCGGCGCGGCACCGAGGTGCTGGTGGCCACCCCCGGCCGACTGGACGACCTGATCCAGCGCGGGGACGTGTTCCTGGAGGACGTGGCGATCACCGTCCTCGACGAGGCCGACCAGATGGCCGACATGGGTTTCCTGCCGCAGGTCGTCAAGCTGCTGGAGCAGGTCGCCGAGGGCGGGCAGCGGATGCTGTTCTCCGCCACCCTGGACCGCAACGTGGACCGGCTGGTCAACCGCTTCCTCACCGACCCGGTCACCCATTCGGTCGACCCGTCGGCCGGGGCGGTCACCACCATGGACCACCACCTGCTCCAGCTCGACCCCGCCGACAAGGCCGAGACCACCGCCCGGATCGCCTCCCGCGAGGGCCGGGTGATCATGTTCGTGCACACCAAGCACGGCGCGGACCGCCTGGCCAAGCAGCTGCGCGCCAACGGCGTGGTCGCCGCGGCGCTGCACGGCGGCAAGTCGCAGCCGCAGCGCAACCGGGTCCTCGACCAGTTCCGCGAGGGCGAGGTCACCGCGCTGATCGCCACCAACGTGGCCGCCCGCGGCATCCACATCGACGGCCTCGACCTGGTCGTCAACGTCGACCCGCCGATCGACCACAAGGACTACCTGCACCGCGGCGGCCGCACCGCCCGGGCCGGCGAGTCCGGCACCGTCGTCACCCTGGTGCTGCCCGAGCAGCGCCGCGAGGTCAACCGGCTGATGAGCATCGCCGGGATCCGGCCGACCGTCACCAAGGTCCGCCCCGAGGACGGCGACCTCAAGCGCATCACCGGCGCCCGCACCCCCTCCGGCGTGGCCGTGACCCTGCCGGTGCCCGCGACGGCGGCCGCCCCGGTCCAGGAGAAGCCCGCGGCGGCGAACGGCGAGGGCGGCGGCGGTCGTGGCCGCGGCCGCGGGCGCGGCGGGGCCAAGCCGGTGGACGGCGAGGCGCGCCGCCGCCCGGCCAAGCGGGCCGACGCCGGACTGCCCAAGGACCTCGACATGAGCGGCAACCCGCGCCGCCCCCGCCCCAAGCAGCGCCCCGGCGGCGGGAACCCGCAGATGGCGGCGGGCTTCATCGGCAAGGCGTCCGGCCGGGCGAAGCCGGGCTCCGGCGCGAAGAGCGGCTCCAACTACGGGACCGGCCGCCAGCGCCGCAAGACGGACTGACGGCCGGTGCGGCCGGACGCCGAAGGGCTGGGCGCGGGCGCGCTCAGCCCTTCGGCGCGGTGGGGCGCTCCAGCACGGCGGTGGGCTCCGGGACGGCAGGGTCCGTCAGGGCGCCGGAGGGCCCCGCGGGCTTGGACAGTGCCCGGACGGCCGTGACCAGCGGGGCCAGCTCGGGGCGCAGTTCGGCGCCGTCGAGCGCCTCGGCGAGGGCCCGGTCGTTGGTGGGACGGGCCTCGGCCAGCAGGTCGAGGCCGGCCGGGGTGACGTTGGTGTAGATGCCGCGCCGGTCGGTCGGGCACAGGTAGCGGGCCAGCAGGCCGCGGTCCTCCAGCCTGGTGACCAGGCGGGTGGTGGCGCTCTGGCTGAGCACGACCGCGTCCGCGAGCTGGTTCATCCGGAAGTGGCCGCCGTCGCCGTCGTGCTGGTCGGAGAGCACGTCCAGCACCGAGAACTCGCGGACGCTGAGCTCGTGCCCGGCCTGCAGGGCGCGCTCGACGTGCGCCTCGATCCGGCCGTGCAGGGCGGTGAGGGCGCACCAGCCGTGCGCCAGTCCTGGGTCCGGGCGGGTCATGGCCGGGGGCTCCCTTCGTCGGCGGTCCTTGCTCTCCTGCCGGTGACAAGCTTATGCGAAGTGCGCAAATTCCCGCGCCTGCAAGTATCGCTGGTCGGTCGGTCGGCCGGCTGGTCGGCTGGTCGGCCGGTCGGTCGGTCGGGGAAGGAGAACCGGGATGGAACGGGACGCGCGGATGGACGCGCAGGAAGCGGCGCTGGACGCGTTGCTGGCGGCGCTCGGGCTGGAGGTCCGGATCGAGCCGGACGCGCGGGTCGCCGCGCTGGCCGCCCGGGCCGCCGGCTACGAGCAGTACCACCGGATCGGCCACAAGCGGCAGGCCGCGTACCGGCACCTGGCCGCGGACCGGGCGGCGGTCCGCACCCACTACCGGTCGGTGCTGGACGCGCTGCTGACCGACGACGACCCCTCCTCGCCGCGCTGGCTGGCCCAGGTGCTGGCGGTCGCGGGCGGGAGCCGGCGGCTCCAGCAGGAACTGGTCGCCGCACTGGAGGACGGCGAACCCCTGCGGCAGGTCTGCGCGGTCGGCGCCTGGCGGTGGGCGGACGCCCCGCACGGCGACCTGGAGCAGCGCTTCCGGGCGGCCCGCCGGGAAGCGGCCCGGAAAGCCGCCGACCCGTGGGTGCGCGAACGGCTGGTGGATTCGCCCGGCGCGCGCGGAAATTGACGGAACGCCAGGTTTCCGGTCACCGGACGGCCTTCGGACGGCCCTGCGGCGGCCGGTTCCCGGAGCACCGGGAGAACGGTTCGGGTACGGCCCCGGTCCGTCGCCTCGGGGACGGGAACGGGCCCGAAGTCGCTCCGGGGCTCCCGGGTGACGGCTTCGTGCAGGTCCGCGCCGACGAGTTCGACGAGTTCGGCGAGTTCGGCGGGCAGGAGGACGGTCCGGGGCGGGGCCTGGCGGAGGTGGCGCGCTCAGGCGGTGCGGGACGTCCGGGTGGGGCGGGCCAGGGCGGCTGCGGCGTGGCGGGAGAGGACCAGGCGGGCGAGTTCGGGGGCGGCGCCGAGGACCGGGGCGAGGTGGTCGGCGCCGTGGGCCGTCGCGGCGGTGGCGATCCGGTCGGGGAGCAGGCCCGGGGCCAGCAGGTAGGGGGCGACGGCGGTGGCGCGGACGGCCGGGGTGGCGCGCAGCGCGGCGAGGGCGCCTTCGACGGTGGGCGGGGCGGCGGAGGCGTGCGCGGTGGTGACGGCGGCCCAGCCCCGGGTGCGGCGCCACTCGGCGGCCACCGCGCGGGTGGTGGCGTTGGCGGCCGGGTCGGAGGAGCCGGCCGCGGCCAGCACGACGCCGGTGCGGGCCCGGACGGCCGGGTCGGCGACGTCCAGACCGGTCTCGGCCAGGCGGCGGTCCAGGGCGTCCAGCAGCAGCGGGGAGGGGCCGAGGACGTCCGCGACCGGGATCGCCGAACCGGCGGCGCGCAGGGCGGCCGGGATGTCGTGCTTGGCGTGGAAGGCGCGGTTCAGCAGCAGCGGGACGGCGATCGCGTCGGTGAGGCGTGGGGCGACCTGGGCGATGCGGGGCGCGCAGTGGTCCAGGTAGGCGGTGCTGACGGCGAGACCGGGCGCGAGGGCGCGGACGGCGGCGGCGAGCGCCTCGACGGTCGCGGCGTGGCGCGGGTCCCGGGAGCCGTGCGCGAGCAGCAGCAGCGGCGGGAGGGCGGGCGCACCGGCAGCGGGCGGCGGCGTCCGGCGCGCGGGGGCGGCGGTGCCCGGCTGCGGGGGGTGTCCTGCCGCGGCGCGCAGTTCCCCGGGCCCCTGGCGGGGCGTCGGGGTCGAGCGGGATTCGTCGTGGGGGCCGGGCGGTGCCAGGTCGCTGCGCTCCTGGCGGGGCGTGGCGGGAGAACCCTGGCGGTCCGGCTGAGGGGAGTGCCCTGCCGGGGCGCGCAGTTCCCCGGGGCCCTGGTGGGGCGGCGGGGTCGAGCGGGATGCGTCGTGGGGGCCGGGCTGGGCCGGGTCGCTGCGCTCCCGGCGGGGCGCGGCGGGGTCCGGTCGGGCCCCGCGCCCTGGTGGGGGCGCGGGGGTGGGGCGTGTGGTGCGGGGGGTCATGCGGTCAGCGGGAGTTGACGAGGAGGCCGCGGCTGCGCAGGACGTGGCGCTCCAGCGGGGAGAAGAACAGCAGGTCGATGGCGACGCCGACGAACAGGATCAGCAGGATGCCGAGCAGCACGCCGGACATGTTGGTGAACTCGCGCTGGTTCTCCAGGTACCGGCCGAGACCGAGGCCCAGGTCGGGGGAGGAGGCGATGAGTTCGGCGGCCATCAGGGAGCGCCAGGAGAAGGCCCAGCCCTGCTTGAGCCCGGCCAGGTAGCCGGGCAGGGCGGCGGGCAGCAGGATGTGGCGGGCGCCGCGCAGGCCGGTCGCGCCGAGGGTCTGGCCGGCCCGCAGGTAGATCGGCGGGACCTGGTCGATGCCGCTGATCAGGCCGTTGGCGACGGACGGGACGGCGCCGAGCAGGATCACCGCGTACATCGCGGAGTTGGTGATGCCGAGCCAGATGATCGCGGCCGGCACCCAGGCCACCGAGGGCAGCGACTGCAGGCCGGAGAGGACCGGGCCGATCGCGGCCCGCACCGGCTTGACCCGGGCGACCAGCAGGCCGATCGGGGTGCCGATGACGACGGAGAGCACGAAGCCGGACAGGCCGCGCCAGACGCTGGTCCAGATGATCGAGAACAGCGTTCCGGCGTACCAGAGTTCGGTGAGCGAGTCCCAGACGTCGGCGGGGCTGGGGAGCTTGTCGGGGGTGGTGAGTTCCAGGCTGTAGGCGATCTGCCAGACGGCCAGGACCAGCACCACGCCGAGGATCGGCGGCAGGACCTTCTGGCGCAGCACGGTGGAGAGCGGGGTGCGCTGCTCCTGGACGGTCTCCAGGGCGTCGAGGCCGGCCTCGACGCTGGCGGACTCGGCGGCCCCGGCGTCCTTGGCGAGGGGAGTGGCGGCGGTGTCAGTGCTGGACATGGCGGCGGATCTCCCCACGCAGTTCTTCGGTGATCTCGATGGACAGGTCCGCGACTCCGGCCGACTCGATCCGGCGCGGCTGCGGCAGGTCGATCCGCCACTCCTTGGCGATCCGGCCGGGGCGGGAGGAGAGCAGCACGACGCGCTGGGCGAGGCGGACGGCCTCGCGGACGTTGTGGGTGACGAACAGGACGGCGAGCTGCTTCTCCGCCCAGATCCGGGTGATCTCGTCGTGCAGGACGTCGCGGGTGATGGCGTCGAGCGCGGCGAACGGCTCGTCCATCAGGAGCACCTGGGAGCCCTGGGCGAGCGAGCGGGCCAGCGCGACGCGCTGGCGCATGCCGCCGGACAGCTCGTGGACGCGCTTCTTGTACGAGCCCTGGAGGCGGACGAGTTCGAGCAGCCGCTCGGCCTCGGGGCGGCGCTCCTCCTTGGGGACGCCGGCCAGCCGCAGCGCGAGCTCGATGTTCTTGCCGGCGGTGAGCCAGGGGAACAGCGCGTGGTCCTGGAACATCAGGGCGGGGCGGCCGCCGGGCACCTCGATGCTGCCGGAGGTCGGCTTGTCCAGGCCGGCCACCAGGTTGAGCAGGGTGGACTTGCCGCAGCCGGAGGCGCCGAGCAGGGTGACGAACTCGCCGGGTGCGACGGTGAGGGAGATGTCCTCCAGCACCGGTGCGGCGGTGCCGGGGCGGCCGAAGGTCTTGTGCACGTGCGAGATCCGGACGGCGGTGTCGCCGTCCGGACGGCCCGCGCCGGGGGCGTCGGGCGAGGTGGTCAGTGCCGTGGTCACGGGCACCTCCTGCGGGTGTGGTTCCGGGCAGGGCGGGGATCGGTGTCCGGGGTCCGGCCCCGCGCCCGCCCGGTGAGTGGGCATCGGTTGGGCGGGCGCGGGGCGCGGACCTCGGGGCCTGGGAGGACTTACTTGGTGCCCAGACCGGCGTCGGCGACGGCGGGCTGGTTGTTCTCCTTCAGCACCTTGTTGAGCAGGCTCAGGTCGTAGATCCCGGCCAGGTTGGGCTTCTTGAGCAGCCCGGCGTTGACGGCGTGGTCGGCCTCGGCCTGCAGGGTGCTCGCCAGCGGGTCGTCGATGAAGTCGATGTCCTGCCAGGCCGGGTCGAGGACCGCGGCGTCCAGCGAGTTGCCCGCGTCGGCCTTGATCTGGGCGTTGGCGACGTCCTTGGCCTGGGCCGAGTTGGCCTTGATCCAGGCGTTGGTCTTCACCGAGCCGCGCAGCACGGCCTCCACCACGTCCGGGTGCTCCTTGAGGAACTTCTGCGAGACGATCAGGTTGGTGATGACGAACTTCTTGTCCGGCCAGACGTCCTTCTCGTTGAGCAGGACCTTCGCGCCCAGGGTGACCAGCTTGGAGGCGGTCGGCTCGGGCACCCACGCGCCGTCGATGGAGCCGGACTTGTACGCGTCGGGGGTGACCTTGTTGTCGGTGCGGAGCACCTTCACGTCGCCGTCGCCGGTCTGGGCGTCGACCTTGTAGCCCTTCTCCGCCAGGTAGTTGAGCAGGGCGACGTCCTGGGTGTTGCCGAGCTGCGGGGTGGCGATCTTCTTGCCCTTGAGGTCGTCCAGGGTGCTGATCTTGTCCGGGTTGACGACCAGCTTGACGCCGCCGGAGGCCGAACCGCTGATGATCTTCAGCGACTTGCCCTCGGACTTGGTGAACCCGTTGATGGCGGGGGAGGGGCCGATCCAGCCGATGTCGATCGAGCCGGCGTTCAGCGCCTCGATCTCCGCCGGGCCGGCGTTGAAGACCTGGGTCTTGATCTGGGTGCCGCCCAGCTCCTGCTGGATGATGCCCTGCTTGAGGCCGACCAGCGCGGTGCCGTGGGTGAGGTTGGCGAAGTAGCCGATCTTCACGGTGTCCGCGGACAGCTTGGCGCCGCTCGCGGCCGGCTTGGCCGAGGCGCTGTCGTCGCTCTTGGAGCCGTAGGAGCAGGCCGACAGCAGGCCGGCGGTGGTCAGCACGGCGACGGTCGCCACGGCGGCGCGTCTGATCCGGCCCGCGCGGGGGCGTGCGGAGGTATGGGTGAGCTCGGTGCTCGGTGCCATGAGAGGTGTCCCGTTCGAGAGAGAAGGAAGGTCGCGCACTGGGTGCGCCTGACGTGCTGCCGGGGCCGGGCCGACTCCGCCGTGCCTGCTGTGGGAAGGAACGGCGGCGTGCGGGCCCGGTGACAGGGGCTCAGCGCCCCTGTCCGCCCCCACATCGCGTCAGGCCGCCCTGGCCGCTGCCGAGGACGCCGCTGCCGATGCGGCCGCCTTCCTTGTCCATGCCCGAGAACGCCTCGCTGGGCATCAGACCCAGTCCTCCTCTTCCGGAGCGTCAGGTGCGTCGGTGGTGCTGACGGTGTCGAACGCCTCACCCGCCATGCCGGCGGTGAGCGTGGTGCCGTCGGACGGGTCGATCAGGACGAACGAGCCCGTGCGGCGGTTGTCGGTGTAGTCGTCGAGGGCCAGCGGCTCGGCGGTGCGCAGCACCACGTGGCCGATGTCGTTGACGTTCAACCCCTCGGCGCCGGAGCGCCGTTCGAGGGTGTCGATGTCGATCCGGTAGGAGATCTCCTTGACGAGGGCGCGCACCGTGCGGGTGGTGTGCTTGAGCAGCACCTTCGCGCCGACGTGCAGCGGACGCTCGTTCAGGTGGCAGACGGTGGCCTCGACGTCCTTGGTGGGGACGGGCACCCGGCCGGCCGCGATCAGGTCGCCGCGGGAGATGTCGATGTCGTCCGCGAGGCGGACCGTCACCGACTGCGGGGCCCAGGCGATCTCGGTGGCGGTGCCGAGCGCGTCGATCGCCGCGACGGTGGAGGTGTGGCCCGAGGGCAGCACCGTCACCGCGTCGCCGACCCGCAGCACGCCGGAGGCCAGCTGGCCCGCGTAGCCGCGGTAGTCGTGGAACTCCTCGCTCTGCGGCCGGATCACGTACTGGACCGGGAAGCGGGCCGGCTCGGCGCTCGGGTCGGTGCCGACCGGCACCGTCTCCAGGTGCTCCAGCAGCGTCGGGCCGCCGTACCAGTCCATGTGGGCCGAGGGCTCGACCACGTTGTCGCCGGCCAGCGCCGAGATCGGCACCGCCACGACGTCCTTGACCCCGAGCGAGGCCGCGTACGCGGTGAACTCCTCGGCGATGGCCGCGAACACCGGCTCCGCGTAGTCGACCAGGTCCATCTTGTTGACCGCCAGCACCACGTGCGGGACGCGCAGCAGGGCGGCGACCGCGGCGTGCCGGCGGGTCTGCTCGACCACGCCGTTGCGGGCGTCGACCAGCACCACGGCCAGCTCGGCGGTGGACGCGCCGGTCACCATGTTGCGGGTGTACTGCACGTGGCCGGGGGTGTCGGCGAGGATGAACCGGCGCCGGGCGGTGGCGAAGTAGCGGTACGCCACGTCGATGGTGATGCCCTGCTCGCGCTCGGCGCGCAGGCCGTCGGTCAGCAGCGCCAGGTCGGGGGCCTCCTGGCCGCGCCGGCGGGAGGCGTGCTCGACGGCCTCCAGCTGGTCGGCCAGCACCGACTTGGAGTCGTGCAGCAGCCGGCCCACCAGCGTGGACTTGCCGTCGTCGACGGAGCCCGCGGTGGCGAAGCGCAGCAGCGAGGTGGCGGTTGCTTCCTGGGTGGTGCTCATTGCTTAGAAGTACCCCTCGCGCTTGCGGTCTTCCATGGCGGCCTCGGACATCTTGTCGTCGGCGCGCGTCGCCCCTCGTTCGGTGAGGCGGGAGGCGGCGATCTCGGTGATCACGGCCTCGATGGTGTCGGCGTCGGAGTCGACCGCGCCGGTGCAGGACATGTCGCCGACGGTGCGGTAGCGCACCAGCCGGGTCTCGACCTGCTCGGTGGCCTTCGGGCCGCCCCACTCGCCGGCGGTCAGCCACATGCCGTCGCGCTTGAACACCTCGCGCTCGTGGGCGTAGTAGATCTCCGGGAGCTCGATGCCCTCGCGCTCGATGTACTGCCACACGTCGAGCTCGGTCCAGTTGGACAGCGGGAAGACCCGGACGTGCTCGCCGGCCGCGTGCCGGCCGTTGTACAGCGACCACAGCTCGGGGCGCTGGCGGCGCGGGTCCCAGGCGCCGAACTCGTCGCGGAGCGAGAAGACGCGCTCCTTGGCGCGGGCCTTCTCCTCGTCGCGGCGGCCGCCGCCGAACACGGCGTCGAACTTGTTGGACTCGATGCCGTCCAGCAGCGGGACGGTCTGCAGCGGGTTGCGCAGCCCGTCCGGGCGCTCGCGCAGCACGCCGCGGTCGATGTAGTCCTGCACCGCGGCGACGTGCAGCCGCAGGTTGTGCTTGGCGACCGCGCGGTCCCGGTAGGCCAGCACCTCGGGGAAGTTGTGCCCGGTGTCCACGTGCAGCAGGGCGAACGGCACCGGCGCGGGCGCGAACGCCTTCAGCGCCAGGTGCAGCATCACGATGGAGTCCTTGCCGCCGGAGAACAGGATCACCGGCCGCTCGAACTCGCCCGCGACCTCGCGGAAGATGTGCACCGACTCCGCTTCGAGGGCGTCCAGGTGGGACAGCGCGAAGGGCGTGTCCTCGGCCCGGAACAGGCGCTGGGTGGTGACGGTCATGCCAAGCCCCTCTCGGTCAGGAAGGCGTGCAGTTCGGCGGCGGACTCGGCCACCGTCCGGCCCTGGGTCTGGAGCCGCAGCTCCGGCTCCTCGGGCGCCTCGTACGGGTCGTCGACCCCGGTCAGGCCGGAGATCTCGCCGGCCGCCTGCTTGGCGTACAGGCCCTTGACGTCCCGCTCGGAGCAGAGCTCGACCGGCGTGGCGACGTGGATCTCCAGGAACCCGGTGCCGTTGGCGGCGTGCCGCTCGCGCACCGCGGCGCGCGAGTCGGCGAACGGGGCGATCACCGGGGCGAGCACCTTGACGCCGTTGGCGGCCAGCTTCTCGGCGACGAAGCCGATCCGGGTGACGTTGGTGTGCCGGTCCTCGCGGGTGAAGCCCAGGCCCTTGGAGAGGAACTCGCGGATCTCGTCACCGTCCAGCACCTCGACCCGGTGGCCCTCGGCGCGCAGCCGCTCGGCCAGCGCGAACGCGAGGGTGGTCTTGCCCGCGCTGGGCAGGCCGGTCAGCCACACGGTGGCGCCGCGCTCGCGGCCCGCGGCCGCAGTCTCGGCGGTGGTCACGGTGGTCTCTCCTGACGGTCGGTGACGGTGGTTCAGTGGCGGCGGCGGGTTCAGAGGTGGATGCCGCACTCGGTCTTGCCGGAGCCCGCCCAGCGGCCGGCCCGGCCCTCCTCGCCCTCGCCGGGCTTGGCGGTGCAGGACAGCGGCGAGCAGCCGATCGAGGTGTAGCCCTCCCACAGCAGCGGGTTCAGCAGCACCCCGTTGGCCTGGACGTACGCGTCCACGTCGGCCTGGGTCCAGCGGGCGATCGGGGCGACCTTCACCTTGCGGCGCTTCGGGTCCCAGGCCACCACGGGGGTGTTGGCGCGGGACGGCGACTCGTCGCGGCGCAGGCCGGTCGCCCAGGCGTCGTAGGCGCCCAGGCCGCGGTTCAGCGGCTCGACCTTGCGCAGCGAGCAGCACAGGTCCGGGTCGCGGTCGTGCAGGTCCGGCCCGTACTGGGCGTCCTGCTCGGCCACGGTGAGCTTCGGGGTCAGCGTGATCACGTTGACCGGCATGGTCGCGGCGACCGCGTCCCGGGTGCCGATGGTCTCCGGGAAGTGGTAGCCGGTGTCCAGGAAGACCACGTCGACGCCGGGCAGCGCGGTGGAGGCCAGGTGGGCGACCACCGCGTCCTCCATCGAGGACGTCACGCAGAACCGCTTGCCGAAGGTGTCGGCCGCCCAGCGCAGGACTTCCTGCGCGGTGGCCTCCTCCAGCTCGCGGCCCGCGGCGACGGCTATCGCCTCGTAGTCAGTCGCGGTCGTCATGTCCGTTACCCCCGTGGTTCGTTGACAGCAGTCCGAGGAACTTCAACTGGAAGCCCCGGCGGCACGCCCGGCATTCCCACGCGCCGTGCCCGCTCTCGGACGGGCGCAGGTCCTCGTCCCCGCAGTACGGGCAGTAGAAGGGGGCGGCCCGTTCGGTCACGAGAGCTGCTCCTCGGTGGCCCGGACCGTCCACTGGGCGAACCGCTCGCCGTCCCGGCGGTCCGCCTGGTAGCGGGTCAGCACGCGCTCGACGTAGTCGGGCAGTTCGGCGCTGGTGACCTTCAGGCCGCGGACCTTGCGGCCGAAGCCGGCCTCCAGGCCCAGGGCGCCGCCCAGGTGCACCTGGAAGCCCTCGACCTGCTCGCCGTTCGCGTCGACGACCAGCTGGCCCTTGAGGCCGATGTCGGCGGTCTGGATCCGGGCGCAGGCGTTCGGGCAGCCGTTGATGTTGATGCTCAGCGGCTCGTCGAACTCCGGCAGGCGGCGCTCCAGTTCGTCGATCAGGGTGCGGCCGCGCTCCTTGGTGTCGACGATCGCCAGCTTGCAGTACTCGATGCCGGTGCAGGCCATCGTGCCGCGGCGGAACGGGGTGGGGTTCACCCGCAGGTCCAGCGCCTCCAGGCCGGCCACCAGCGACTCGACCCGGTCCTCGGCGACGTCGAGCACGATCATCTTCTGCTCGACGGTGGTGGCGAGGCGGTTCGAGCCGTGCTCGGCGGCCAGGTCGGCGATCTGCGAGAGCAGCTTGCCGTTGGCGCGGCCGACCCGCGGCGCGAAGCCGACGTAGAAGTTGCCGTCGTTCTGCCGGTGCACGCCGACGTGGTCGCGCCAGCGGTTGCTGGGCTCCTGCGGGCCGGGGCCGTCGGCGAGTTCGCGCTTCAGGTACTCGTCCTGCAGGACCTGGCGGAACTTCTCCGGGCCCCAGTCGGCGACCAGGAACTTCAAGCGGGCCCGGTTGCGCAGGCGGCGGTAGCCGTAGTCGCGGAAGATGCCGACCACGCCCGCCCAGACGTCCGGGACGTCCTCCAGCGGGACCCAGGCGCCGAGCCGCACGCCCAGCTTCGGGTTGGTGGACAGGCCGCCGCCGACCCACAGGTCGAAGCCCGGGCCGTGCTCGGGGTGGACCACGCCGACGAAGGCGATGTCGTTGATCTCGTGCACCACGTCGAGCAGCGGCGAGCCGGAGATCGCGGTCTTGAACTTGCGCGGCAGGTTGGAGAATTCCTTGTTGCCGATGTACCTGCGGTGGATCTCGTCGATCGCCCAGGAGCCGTCGATGATCTCGTCCTCGGCGATGCCCGCGACCGGGGAGCCGATCACCACGCGCGGGCAGTCGCCGCACGCCTCGGTGGTGGACAGGCCGACGGCCTCCAGCTTCTCCCAGATCGCCGGGACGTCCTCGATCCGCACCCAGTGGTACTGGACGTTCTGCCGGTCCGTCAGGTCGGCGGTGCCGCGGGCGTACTGCTCGGAGACCTCGCCGATCGCCTTCAGCTGGGCCACCGTCAACTGGCCGCCGTCGATGCGCACCCGCATCATGAAGAACTCGTCCTCGAGCTCGTGCGGCTCCAGGACGGCGGTCTTGCCGCCCTCGATGCCCTGCTTGCGCTGGGTGTACAGGCCCCACCAGCGCATCCGGCCGCGCAGGTCGTTGGGGTCGATCCCGGCGAAGCCGGTGTGGGCGTAGATCGTCTCGATCCGCGTCCGCACGTTGAGACCGTCGTCGTCCTTCTTGAACTGCTCGTTGCCGTTGAGCGGGGTGAAGTGCCCCATCCCCCACTGGCCCTCGCCGCGGTGGCGGGTCACCTTGCGGGCGGCGGGGCGGGCCGCGGGGGCGGCGCCGGCCTGAGGCTCGACCGTTTCGGGAGTGCGGGCCATGGTGTCAGTCCTTTGAGCGGCTTGGCAGGTGCGAGGTGCTGGCGGGCCCCGGACGCGCTCCGCTCCCACCTGCGGCGTTCTACGCAGGCGGTGGGAGGGGGTGACGCTGGCCGGGCAGGTCTTGCGCACATCCGCGACGGCGGGGATGGCGCCGGTGCGGTGCGGCGTACGGAGGGCTCAGGTCACCGGACAGATGGCGCTGGACACGCGAAGGAGGTCGACGTGGAGTCGGCCAACTAGGGTGGTTCCGGCGCTAGACATGGCAAGAGATTCGCACGGCGAGCGACTCGCGGTCCACTAACGTCCGCATCCTGGACTTGATTGTTCCGAATGCCGGGACGAACCCCGAACCCGGGCAGCTCCGGGCCCCACCGGCCGTCAGTTCGGGCCGGTGGCGCGCCGGTCGTACGGCCCGGGCCGATACCGTAGGGGCGTGCAAGGAGCAGGCAGTACCCCCCACCCGGTCGGAGCGCCCGGACCGGCCGGCGAACGGCCCTCCCGCCGACGCGGCGGACGGCGCCGCGCGGCCAAGCGAACCACCTGGTACGGCACCGTGTGGGCGCTGGTGAAGGACACCACCAACACCTGCGTCGAGTACCGGGTCACCGGACTCGCCGCCGAGGCCGCCTTCTTCACCCTGCTCTCGATCCCGCCGCTGCTGCTCTGCCTGGCCGGCACCCTCGGCTACCTCGACGACATCCTCGGCGCCGGCACCATCGACAAGCTCAAGCACGACATCGTCTCAGCAGCTGGGACGGTGCTCTCACCGAGCTCGATCGACCAGATCGTCCAACCCCTGCTGAACGACGTCTTCGACAGCGCCCGGCCCGACCTGATCTCGATCGGCTTCCTGCTCTCGCTCTGGTCCGGATCCCGGGCGCTGTACATCTTCATCGACACCATCACCGTCATGTACGGCCTCGACGGCAAGCGCGGCCTGGTCAAGACCCGGCTGATGTCGCTCGGCCTCTACCTCGGCGCGCTGGTCATCGGCTCGCTGGTGCTGCCGCTGCTGGTCGCCGGGCCCGGACTGCTGCTCAACACCTTCCCGAGCTCGGCCGGAGCGATCACCGGCTTCTACTGGCCCGCCGCGATCGTCCTGCTGATCGTCTTCCTCACCACCCTCTACCACGTGGCCGTCCCGGTCTCCACGCCCTGGCGCGAGGACATCCCCGGCGCGCTGGTCGCCCTGCTCGTCCTGGTGGTCTGCAGCGTCGCCCTGCGGCTCTACCTGGTCAGCTCGGTCGAGGGCCACTCCGTCTACGGCTCGCTCGCCGCACCCGTCGCCGTACTGCTGTGGATCTTCGTGGTGGCACTGGCCGTGCTCATCGGCGCCGCCATGAACGCCGCCATAGACCGCCGCTGGCCCACCGTCGAGACCGCCGACGCCCGCGCCGAGAACGAGCGCCTCGCCGAGGACGCCGCCGTCGAGCGCGGCCGCGAGGCCGCCGCCCGCCGCGCCGTCGAACGCGCCGAACGCGCCCGCCAGTTCGGCCTCGCCGACGGCCACGACGAGGACCTCTTCGACGAGGACGACGACCTCCCCGTCCCCAGCGAGTACCCCGAACGCTGGGCCGGCTTCCTCCCGCCCCGCGACGTCCGCCGCCGGATCAGCAGCCGGATCGGGACCCGGCGCCGCCGCCGCTCCGGCAAGTGAGCACGCGCCGCCGGGGGCCGGGCGGTGGCGTTCGGGCGGCGGCGTCCGGGCCGGGTGGGGCGTCCGGGCTGGGGCGTTCGGGCGGCGGCGTCCGGTGGGTGGCGTCCGGTGGGTGGGCGCGGAACCCCTCCCGCGGGTGCGCGGGAGGGGCCGACGGAGCCGTTGCCGGTTACCGGCTGCCCGCTACCGGTTGCCGGCCGTCGTGGCGCGGTGCGCCGACAGCAGGGCGTGCACCAGCGAACCGGCCAGCGGGGCCGGGTCGGCAGCGCCGTCCCCGACCGGCCGGAGCGTCAGCACGCCCCCGCGGAAGCGGACCCGCACCAGGCCGTCCGGGCCGCGCAGCGCCAGCACCGCGCAGCCCGGGTGGCGCCGCCACACCTCCTCCAGCGGACCGTCCGGGTGCGCGCCGTGCAGCACGTCCGCCAGCCGCCGGACCCGCTCCGGCTCGTCCGTCCTGGCCGCCAGGTGCCGGTCGCACCAGGCCGGGGCGCCCGGGGCGAGCGCGCCGGCCGGCAGCCGGACCGTCACCGTCACCGCCACCGTCCACCCCCCAGCAGCGGGGCGGGCGGTGCCAGCGGCGGCTCGACCGCCGGACGGGCCGGCTCGCCCAGCTCCAGCACCCGGTACAGCAGGCGGCGGATCCGGGGCAGGAAGGTGCCCGGCTCGGACGAGATCCGGGCCCCGATCTCCGCGTACGCCTCCCGCCGGTACCTCTCGTCCGCGTACGCCAACTGTTCGGCCAGCGGATAGGACGGGTCCAGCGCCGGTGCGGTGCGCGCCAGTTGGACGCCCGGCGACAGCGGGTTCACGTTCCGGTGCGGGAACCGGGCCAGCAGGATCCGGGCCCCGGTGAGCGACGCGTACAGCGTCACCGAGCCGTGGTCCCCGATCACGTAGTCAGCGGCCACCAGCAGCGGGCGCCAGTCGCTCTGCGGGGCGACCAGCGACACCGCGCCGCCCGACATCCCCTCCACCCAGCGGCGCACCTGCCAGCCGCCGTGCCCCGCCGCGACGTTGGGGTGCACCACCAGCGCCGTCCGGAACGGCCCGGCCGGCAGCTCGCGCACCAGCCGGGGCAGCAGCGCCTCCAGCCCCCCGAACACCGAGTCCGGTCCCCAGGTCGAGCAGAGCAGCACCAGCCGCTCGCGCTCCGCCAGGCCCAGCGCGGCCCGGTACTCGGCCCGCCGCGGCAGCGCCGCCACGATCCGGTCGTGGTCGCCGTCGCCGACCACCTCCGCCACCGGCAGCACCTCCGGGCAGGTCCGCGCCAGCACCGCCAGGTCGTCCCGGTGGGCCAGCGCGTACGCCGCCGCGTTCGGGCGGCCCTGCCACAGCAGGTACTCCCGGCCCAGGCCGGACACCTCCCGCGCCCCGCCGTCCTCCCGCGCCCCGCCGTCCTCCCGCGCCCCGCCGTTCTCCCCGCTCCCGCCGCCCCGGCCGGCGGGACGGTCCCGGCGGCCCGTCACCGAGCCCGCCGGGGGCAGCGCCCGGGCCAGCTTCAGGTGACCGGCTCCGTGCGGCAGCCGCACCAGCGGGCCGCGCACCTGCTCGATCCCCCGCGAACCGGCGGCCAGCACCAGGTCGAACTCGGTGGCCACCGCCTGCTCCCACGGCACCACCGTGCCGCCGAGCCCCATCAGGAACGCCGTCACCCCCTCGTTGAACGCGTGCGGTGCGACGGTGAACACCACCTGCACCCGCAGGTCCGCCGCCAGCAGCTCGCACACCTCGCGCAGCCGCTGCCCGTACACCACCGTGTGCACGACCGCCAGCACCCGCTTGCGGCCGGGCAGAGTCGCCCAGGACACGGGCCTCCCCCTTCTTCCTTCGCTTCCCCCACTAACCCGGCCGTCGGCCGGAACGGCGGGCCCCGTGCGCCGCCGTCGAGTGAGGGATGTCCGGACGCGGTGGCGGGACGGCTGGAGAACCCTTGCGCGGCTTGCGGAACCCTTGCGTCCGGACGGTCGTGCGTGGACGACCCGTCCGTGCTCCGGGGCGGGCGGTAATTCGGTGGCGCGGGTGGCGGGCGGTCACTAGCGTGGCGTTCGCCGATCGAGGGCACCCCGTGGCGGGGTGCGCGAGGCGCGTCCGGAACGGAAGGAGGTGAGGGCCGTGAGGCCGGTTCACGCAGGTGTTTTCCCCAGCGTTCGGAAGTCCACCGTGTCCATCACCCCCTGGCACCCGGTCCGCCGTCCTCCGGTGTCGCGCACGCGCTGACGCCGACCGGCCGGGGCCGCCCGTTCCCCCGAAGGGTCCCCGTTGATCACCATGCACGACCCCGTCACCACCCCCGACACCCCTGACAGCCCCGTCACCGCTTCCGCGCACCCGCTCGCCGGGCTCGGCTGGACGGACGGGCGGGCCGCCGCGTTCGCCCCGCTCGCCGCCGCCGGACTGCTCCCCGGGCGGATCGTCCGGATGGACCGCGGCAGCTGCGAGGTGCTGCTCGTCGACCCGGACGACGGCGAGCCGGCCGTCCGCCGCGCCGCCACCCGTCCGGTGATGACGGCCGACACCGCGCACAACCCGTGCACCGGGGACTGGGTCGCCTACGACCCGGCCGCCCGGCCCGCCCCCGCCCTCGCGGCGGTGCTGCCCCGCACCACCGCGATCGTCCGCAAGGGCGCCCACAAGCGCTCCGAAGGCCAGGTCCTGGCCGCCAACGTCGACACCGTACTGATCGCCGTCTCGCTCGCCGCGGAACCCGATCCCGGCCGGATCGAGCGCCTGCTCGCCCTCGCCTGGGAGTCCGGGGCCGAACCGCTGATCGTCCTGACCAAGTCCGACCTGGTCCACGACGGCGACTTCGTCCGGGCGGACGTCGAGGCGATCGCCCCCGGTGTCACCGTCCTGACGGTCAGCGCCGAAACCGGCGAGGGGATGGACGCGCTGCGCGCCCGGGCCACCGGCTCCTGCGCGCTGATCGGCCAGTCCGGCACGGGCAAGTCCACCCTCACCAACGCGCTCGCCGGGACGGCCGCCATGACGGTCCAGCAGGTCCGCTCGGTGGACGAGAAGGGCCGGCACACCACCACCGTCCGCGAACTCGTCCCGGTCCCCGGCGGCGGCGCCGTCATCGACACCCCCGGCCTGCGCGGCGTCGGCCTCTTCGGCGGCGAGGGCATCGAACAGGCGTTCGCCGACATCACCGCCGTCGCCGCCGACTGCCGCTACGCCGACTGCTCCCACCGCACCGAACCCCGCTGCGCGGTCCGGGCCGCCCTCGCCGACGGCACCCTGCCCGAGCGCCGCTGGGAGAGCTACCTCAAGCTCCAGCGCGAGAACGACTGGATCGCCGCCCGCACCGACGCCCGCCTCCGCGCCGAACGGGCCCGCCACCGCAAGCACCTCACCAAGGCGGCCCGCTCCCGCCCCAAGCCCTGAGGTACCAACGGCCCGCAGCCGATGCCCCCTGGCGGGGCGCCGACCGCGGGCCGTTCCGCCTCGTGCCGGGTGGCTCAGATCCAGATCCACAGCGAGTTGAGGTCGAGCACCTGTTCGGCCCCGCCGGGGCCGGATATGGCGGAGCTGCGGACATGGGGCCGGCCGGAACGGACGAGGAGGGTGGTGGCGCAGGGGAGCGCAGGGCGGAACACTTTCGTCGGGGTCCTTGGTCTCTGAGGGTCCAGTGTGACCGTCCCAACAATAGCTGATCTCCGTCGTGCCGATTCGTCAGCTGGCGCTCATGGGTACATGGTCGGGACGGAGCGCCCGCAGTTGCGCCACGATGGCTTGAACCGACCGGGCGGCCGGGCGGAGCGGGGAAGGTTTCCGCCACTGGTTCGCCACAATCGAAAGCCCCGCACCCCCGGAAAGCATCGGACGCCTTCCGGGGGTGCGGGGATTCCCGATGGCGGTCGGGTGGACTTCGCCCGGGGTCTCAGCCGGTCTGCGCCGAGGGGCTGGACGGCCTGCCACCTGGTCGGTCCCAGTGCTCGGCGAGTTGGCCCAGTCCCCGCCGGGCGGATTCCTCCTCGATCGGAGCGTGTATCGACCTGGCGATTCCGAGCGCCCCCGCAAAGACTTCCCCGGCGGATTCCAGGTTTCCGGTGAGGATCAGTATCCGGGCTTTCACATTCATGGCCTCGGCCTGCCGGTGAAGGCTTCCCAGTCGATGGAAGACCCGGAGCGAATTCTCGATCAGGAGCAGGGAGCGGCCTGTTTCTCCGGCTGCCGAGAGGACTTCCGCGAGATTGGCCCGGGAAATGGCGAGGTCGATCTCCGAGATGATTCCCTCGCCGTGCTCCGAGACGTATTCGAGTGCCTCCCTGGCGGCGGCGGTGTCGCCGGTGTCGAGCCGCAGTGCGCCGATGTTCGCGGTCACCCGGAGAACGGTCGTCCGGTCGCCGCAGGCGTGGAAGCCCGACAGTGCTTCGTTCAGGCTGGCCAGGGCCTGCTCGGGCTCGCCCAACTGGTTCTGCAGCAGGCCGAGGTTGACGAGGGCACCGGCCACCGCCGCCGTGGGGGCGTCGAGGGCGCGGAGGAGGGCGAGGGCTTCGCGCTGCAGGGTCAGTGCCTGACGGGGTTCGCCCCGTCGCCAGTGGAGCTGGGCCAGGTGTCCCAAGGCTTCGGCGGTGCCCCGGCGGTCGCCGGTGTCCTGGGCGAGGGTCAGTGCGCGGCGGGCCGCGTGGTCGGCGTCCGGATACCGGGACACCCTCAACGCGTAGTGGGCGAGGGCCAGTCGGGCGTGCAGTTCGGGTTCGGCCGCGCCCGCGTCGCGCCAGTGGTCGGCGGCCGAGCGGTGGGCGTCGAGGGCCTCCCGCCACAGGCCGGCGGAATCCATTCGGCCGTTCATGACGTGGATCAGGACGGCGGCGGATCTTCGGTCGCCGTCGGTTCGCAAGCTTTTTTCGAAGTCGCTCAGAGATCTGGTTTCGGTGGCCAGCCAGTCCCGGGCGGGAACCGTCCGGAGAACCTCGTCCGGAAGCTGCGGGCGGCTCCCGCCGGTGCCCGCCAGCAGGGCTTCCAGCGACATCCGGTAACGTTCGGGGAAGGACAGGCGATCTGCTCTGTCCACCATCTCCGTAAGGAAGTTGACGCACCGTCGGATCGTGGCGGCGTGTTCCGCGGCGGATTCCTCCCGCGACTCCTGAACGGCCGCGTATTCGCGTACCAACTCGTGGAAGCTGAACCGCTCGACCGCGTGCTCGGCGAGCAGGCTGACTCCCATCAGGTCCTCGATCAGGCGTTCCGCCCGGTCGACGGGGCAGTCGATGAGTACCGCCGCGGTCAGCAGGCCGAAGTCGGTGCCCGGGTGCAGGCTCAGTCGGCGGAAGGCGCTCTGATGGTCGACCGACAGATCGTGGTACGACATGGCGAGGGTCCGGTGGAGGCTGTCCGGGCCGTGTCTCAGCTCGCTCAGGCGGTCGCCGCGGGAGAGCCGGTCGGCGAGATGGGCGAGGTCCCACGAGGAACGGGAGCGGAAGCGGCCGGCGGCGAGGCGGAGGGCCAGGGGGAGGTGGGCGCAGCGGCGGGTGACATCGGCGAGCCGGGCCTGGTCCGCGGCCCGTTCGGGGCCGATCAGGCGGGTGAACATGGCGGCGGAGGCGTCGGGCGGGAGGGCGTCGAGCGGAACGATGCTGACGGCGGGCAGTTCGGCCATCCGGTGGCGGCTGGTGATCAGGACGAAGCAGGTGGGGGCGGTGGGGAGCAGCGGGCCGATCTGGTCGGGGCCCGCGGCGTCGTCGAACAGCACCAGGGCGCGGCGTTGGGCGAGCAACTCGCGGCAGCGGGACAGGAGTTCGTCGGATTCGAGGGGGATCTCCGGGGCGGGCACGCCGAACTGGCGCAGCAGGTCGGTGGCGGCGGCCTCGGGGCTGCGGTCGGGGCGGGCGGGGGAGTGGGCGGCGAGGCGGAGCATGAAGGCGCCGTCGGGGAAGTCCGGGAGCAGCCGGTGGGCGGCCGCGAGCGCGAGCGCGCTCTTGCCGCAGCCGGGCTGGCCGCTGAGCGCGATCACCGGGAGCGCGGTGGGTCGGCTTGCCGAGCAGGTCGGCCACTCGCCGCGGCCGGCAGCGGTGAGCATCTCCAACTCGTCGTCTCTTCCCACGAGTTCGGGGGCCGGGAGCAGGGTGGAGGGGCGCCGTTCCGGGGTCGGTGGCACTGCGGCGGCCGGTGCTGCGGCGGGCGGTGGCGTGGTGGCGGGCGCTGGGACGGCGGTGACCGGGGGCGCGGCCGGTCGGTCGACCAGGTCGCTGATGCGGTCCCGGCGCAGGATGCCCTCGTGCAGCCGGTCGAGCGCCTCGCCGGGGTTGGTGGCGAGGTCGTCGTACATCCGGCGCCGGATGCGCCGGTACACCGCGAGCGCTTCGTCGATCCGGCCGCAACCGTAGAGGGCGGTCATCAGGTGGGCGGCCACCCGTTCGTTCCACGGGCTCTGTTCGGCGAGTTCGGTGAGATCGGGGACGAGGTCGGCGAAGTGGCCGAGGCGCAGTTCCACCTCGAAGCGGGTCAGCGAAGCGGCGAACCTGCGGTCCAGCAGTTGGCCGCGGACCTGCTGCGCCCACAGGCCGGGCAGTCCGGCGAGCGGTTCGCCCTGCCAGGCGCCGTCGGCCCGGCGCAGGACGGCGAGGGCCCGCCGGTCGTCCCCGGTGTCGGCCAGTCTGCGGGCTTCGAGGACGAGGTCGTAGTACAGCTGCCAGTCCACTTGGTCGGCTCCGGCGTGCAGCGTGTAGGTGCCGGACCGGGAGACGATCTCGATCGGTGCGCCGTCCGTGCCGGCGCCCAGCTCGTTGGCCCGGCGCAGGGCCGTGCGGAGCCTGGAGAGGTAGCCGTACAGGGTGCTGGCGGCGCTCGGCGGAGGGTCGCCGTCCCAGAGCCGGTGGGCGATGGAGGAGGCCGACTGCGGGCGTTCCAGGTCGAGGGCGAGACAGGCGAGCAGGGTCCTGGTCTTGCGCGAACTGATGGGCAACGGCCGTCCCCCGGCCGAGAGTTCGACAGTGCCCAGCAGGTGGATCATCGCGGTGTTCCTCCTGTCGCCGGTTCCTCGGTCGCGCAGGAGGCGAGCATGGCACGGGTGCGGATGCGCTGCCATAGCACCCCGATGTTTCCCGGCGCCAGTTTTCCGGCATTGTTCCGGTGCCAGACCAGCCTTTCTGGTAATGGGCTGGTTCCCCGGTCGGGCCGGGGCCGCCGATCGCCACCGGGGCGGGTGCGACGGTCGCGGGGGCGGGGGCCGAATCGTCCGGGGGGCCGGGACCTGGGCTTTCGGGAGCGGGAGGCGGCGGGACGCCGGGAAGGCGGGCCGCCCGCCGGTGCCCCCGCCGTCCCGGCGCGCCAGGGAACGCGGTCCGCTCGGCAGGTGTGCCCGGGGCGGGAGACCGGACCGGTGGCGGGTGGTGCG
This sequence comes from Kitasatospora saccharophila, assembly GCF_039529925.1. Classification (NCBI taxonomy): domain Bacteria; kingdom Bacillati; phylum Actinomycetota; class Actinomycetes; order Kitasatosporales; family Streptomycetaceae; genus Kitasatospora; species Kitasatospora saccharophila. The sequence continues at coordinate 95,022 of NZ_BAAANS010000012.1, forward strand.
GCGGGCCGTGCCGATCGGCCGCGCCCGTCGGTCCGGCGTCGATCCAGCATCGATCCAGGGGAGGAATGAGCAGGTGGAAGGCACTCGCAACTCCATCACCGGACAGGTCAGGCTCGAAGGCGTCGCGCTCCAGGCGGGCGACATCCACGGGGGCGTGCACGTCCATTCGCACGCTCCGGCGCTGCTTCCAGTACCCCAACAGCTTCCGCCCGCTCCTGCGCGCCTCCGCGGGCGCGGGGCGGAACTCGCCGCGCTCGACCGTGAGTTGCACGCGCTTCCGGTGCCGGGCGGGCGCTGCCTGGTGCTGGCCGGGCCGCCGGGAGTCGGGAAGAGCGCGCTGGCGGGCCACTGGTTGCGGGCCCGGGCCGCGGCCTTCCCCGACGGCCTGTTCTACGCCGACCTGCGCAGTCACGCGCCGGGCGGCCCGGCCGATCCGGTGGAGGTCCTGGGCGCGTTCCTGCGCGCACTGGGCCTCTCCGGCGTGCCCGCCGAGCCGGGTGAGGCGGCCGCGCTGTGGCGCTCCGCCACCGCGCACCGGCGGATCGGCCTGCTGCTGGACAGCGCCGCCACCGCCGCCCAGGCCCGGGTGCTGCTGCCCGGCTCCGAGCACTCGGTCGTGCTGGTGACCAGCCGGACCAGACTGCCCGGGCTGGTCCTGGACGGTGCCGGGTTCCTCCAGGTCGGCCTGATCGACCGGTCCGCCGCCGTCGAACTGCTGGTGGACCGGGTCGGCGCCGACCGGATCGCGGCCGAACCGCTGGCCGTCGACCAGGTCGTCACCCGGTGCGCGGGACTGCCGCTGGCGGTCTGCGTGGCCGGCGCCCGGATGGCCGCCCGGCCGCGGCAGTCCCTGGCCGCCACCGCCGAGGCCCTGCGCACGGAGACCGACCGCCTCGGCGAACTGCGCCTGGACCGGGACCGGGCCGTGCAGGCGGTGCTGGACGCCTCCTACCGGATCCTCGACCCGGCCGCGGCCCGGCTCTACCGGCTGCTCGGTCTGCTGCCGGTGCCCGAGTTCACCGCGGCGCTGGCGGGGGCGGCGGCCGAACTCCGGCCCGCCGAGGCGGCCCGGCTGCTGGAGGCGCTGGGGGACGAACACCTGCTGGAGGAGCCCGACGACGGCCGCTACCGCTTCCACGACCTGGTGCGCCTGCACGCCCGCGGGCACGGTACGAGCGACGAGCCGCCGCAACTGCGCCGGGCCGTGGTCCGGCGGGTGGTGGAACACCTGCTGGCCACTGCCACCGCCACCGAGCGGCTGATCAGCCCGAGCCGCCGTCCACTGCCCCGCAGCTACGACCAACCCCCGCTCTGCGTACCGGAGTTCGCGGACGAGGGAGAAGCCCTGAGCTGGCTCGACCGCGAGCGGGGGCAGCTCGGCGCGGCCCTGCGGGCGGCGGCCGACGCCGGGCAGAACGCCCTGGTGTGGCAGCTCGCGGACGCCATGTGGCCGCTCTTCCTGCGCCTGCGCGCTTACGAACTCCAGCTGGAAGCACACGAGTTGGGGCTGGCTGCAGCGCGCGCGGAGGGGAACCGGGCGGCCGAGCAGCGGATGCTGACCTCCGGCGGGCACGGACTGCGCAACGCCGGCCACTTCGCCGAGGCGGCCCGCTGGTACGGCGAGGCGCTGGAACTGGCCCGCGCCATGGCGGACCCCCGGGCCGAGGCCAACGCCCAGTACGGAATCGGCCAGTCGCACCGGATCGCGGGTGAACTCCCCTCCGCCCGGCGGGCCTTCGAGGAGACCCTGCGGCTGCGGGAACTGGTCGGCTACCCCCGGGGCACCGCACTCGCCCGGATCGCTCTCGCCGAAGTCGCCCTGGCCGACGCCGACCTGCCGGAAGCGGTTGCACAACTCGCCAGAGCAGAAGCCGAGTTGACCGCTCTCGGTGACCACTACGAGGCGGCCCGGGCGCTCGCCCTGACCGGTGAGGCCCGACTCGCCGCCGGGCACCTCCCGGAGGCCCGGCAGACGCTGGAAGCGGCCCTCACCGTGTTCCGGGCCGCCCGCTCGGCGCTCTGGGAGGCCCGCGTCCTGGAACTGCTGGGGACCCTCGCCGAACGCGAGGGCGACCACCGGGCGGCCCGGGAACACCTGGAACGCGCCCTGGAGCTGTACCGGGCGGTGGCCGCGCCCAACGCCGAACCGCTGGCCCGGCGGCTGGCCGAGCCACCACCGCACTGACCGGCCCGGCCGGGCGGGCCGAGCCGCCGCCGTGCCGAACGGCCCCCGGCGGCGCCGGCCGGCCCCGGGCCTCAGAACAGCCGGTCGCCGCTCTCGTGCGCCAGCAGCCAGCGCTTGGCGTCGATGCCCGCGGCGAAGCCGGTGAGGCTGCCGTTGGCGCCCATCACCCGGTGGCAGGGGCGGACGATCAGCAGCGGGTTGGCACCGACCGCGCCGCCGACGGCACGTACCGCGCGGGGGGACTGGCCCGCGACGTCGGCGAGTTGGCCGTAGGTGAGGGTGGTGCCGTACGGGATGTCGTCCAGGGCGTCCCAGACCTGCTGCCGGAAGGGCGTGCCGACGGGGGCGAGCGGCAGGTCGAAGGTGGTGCGCTCGCCCGCGAAGTAGGCGGTGAGCTGCTCGACGGCGGGCGCCAGGGCGTCGGCGTCGGGCTGCCAGTGGGCGGCGGGTTCGGCGAGCGCGCCCTTCTGGCCGGGGGCGGTGACGGCGGCCAGCGCGAAGGTGCCGTCGGCGTGGCGGGTGCCGCTGAGCAGCAGGGTGCCGAGCGGGCTGCCCATGGTGGTGAACACGGTGGTGGGCGCGGTGCCGGCCTCGGTGGCGGGCGCGGCGGTGGGCGCGGTGGTCATGACTGGTCCTCGCGGGTGTTGCGGGTACGGGGTGCGGCGTTGCGGGTGCGGGGTGCGGTGCCGTGCCGGGCGGCGGCGGCCGCCCACAGGTGGTGCAGGGCGTAGGAGCGCCAGGGCGCCCAGGCGGTGGAGCGGTCGGCGGCGGTGCGCGGGTCGCCGTTCTCGCCGAGGGCGCGCAGGCCGTCGCGGACGCCGATGTCGGTGGGGAGGAACACGTCCGGGTCGGCCAGCGCGCGCATCCGCAGGTAGCCGACCGTCCACGGGCCGATGCCGGGCAGCGCGAGCAGTTCGGCGGCGGTCCGTTCGCGGTCCACCCCGCGGTCGAGCCGGACGGTGCCGTCGGCGAGCGCGGCGCACAGGCCGAGCAGGGCCCGGCGACGGGCGTTCGGCATCGCCAGCTGCTCGGGGTCGGCGGCGGCCAGCGCGGCGGCGGTCGGGAACAGCAGCCGCAGGCCGCCGTCGGCGGTCGGCAGCGGGGTGCCGTAGCGCTCGGCGAGCCGTCCGGCCAGGGTTCGGGCGGCGGCCACCGTGACCTGTTGGCCGAGCACCGCGCGGACGGCGAGTTCGTGCGGGTCGACGTGGCCGGGCGAGCGCAGTCCGGGGCGGGCGGCGGCCAGCGGGGCCAACAGCGGGTCCGCGGCGAGCCGGGCGTCCACCGCGTCCGGGTCGGCGTCCAGGTCGAACAGGGCGCGCAGCCGGTGCACGGCCGTGGTCAGGTCGCGCAGGTCGGTGAGAGTCAGCCGGCAGTCCAGCCACCCCCGGTCCGGCCGGTCGCCGGGCCCGAGCCCGTCGACCTCGGCCAGGCCGTGCCCGTACGGGAGGGCCAGCGTGCGCCGGTAGGTGCGGGTGCCGGGGGTCGGGCCCCCGACGACCTCCTCGACGCCGGGGACGGCCCGCAGACCGAGGAAGTCGATCAGGTGGTCGGTGTCGATCACCCCCCGGTAGGCCAGTCGCAGGCCGAGCGTGCCGCCCGCGGCGGGGGCGCGACGGTGGCCGCCGGGTTCGGTGCGCAGGGCCGACGGGGTGCGGTCGTACACCTCGCGAATGGTGTCGTTGAACTGCCGGACGGAGGCGAAGCCGGCCGCGAACGCCACGTCGGTGACCGGGAGTTCGGTGGTCTGCAGGAGCAGCCGGGCGGTCTGCGCGCGCTGCGCCCGGGCCAGCGCGAGCGGGCCCGCGCCGAGCTCGGCGGTCAGCTGCCGCTGGAGCTGCCGGGAGCTGTAGCCGAGCCTGCCGGCCAGCCCGGCGACGCCCTCCCGGTCGACCACGCCGTCCCCGATCAGCCGCATCGCGCGGCCGACCAGGTCGGCCCGGTGGTTCCACTCGGGCGAGCCGGGCACCGAGTCCGGCCGGCAGCGCCGGCAGGCCCGGTAGCCGGCGCCCTGGGCGGCGGCCGCGGTCGGGTAGAAGGTGCAGTTGGTGCGCTTGGGGGTGGTGGCCGGGCAGCTCGGACGGCAGTAGATGCCGGTGGTCCGCACCGCCGTGAAGAACACCCCGTCGAAGCGGGCGTCCCGGCTGCCCACGGCCCGGTACCTGGTCTCGTCGTCGATCACGCCTTCCAGTCTGCGCGATCCCGGAAGCACCGACTGGCGGGATTCGGACATCGCCGTGGCGGCCCGTTCGGCGGGCTGGAGCCGGCGTGCAGGAGTTCGGCGCCGGAGCCGCCGCGCCGGAGCCGCCGCGCCGGAGCCGCCGCGCCGGAGCCGGTGCTCCGGAGCCGCCGCGCCGGAGCCGGTGCTCCGGGCCGGGGCGGAGCAGGGGCGGGCCGGGCCGCAAGGCCTCAGCGGGTCGGGTCGGCGCCGGCGAGGGAGCGGGCGAGGAGGTCGAGGCCGGGGAGGGCGCGCATGACGGCTTCGCGGTCGGCGGGGGTGAGGCTCTCCAGGGCGGTGGCGAGGCGGCGTTCGTGGGCGCTCTGCCAGTCGTGCAGCTGCTGGTGGCCGGCTTCGGTGAGGGCGATCCGGGCGGTGCGGCGGTCGCCGGGGTCGGGTTGGCGGTCGACCAGGCCGGCGTCCAGGAGCTTGGAGATCAGGCCGCTGACGGTGTTGGGGGCGAGGCGTTGGCGGGCGGCCAGTTCGCCGACCCGCAGCGGGGAGGCGGCGAGCGTCTGGAGCAGTTCGACCTGGGCCATCGGCAGTGCCTCCCAGGGGAATTCTGAGCGGATCGAGCTCCGCAGCGCCCGGCGCAGCCGGGTGATCACGTCGGTGAGCTGCTGCGCCCCGGCGAGTGCGTCGTCGCCCGCGGCCACGGGGCCGGACGGGTGCGGGGCGGGCTGGGGCTGCGAAGACATGCCGGACAGCGTAGCGCCCGGCAACCGCGGGGCTACCGGGAGTCCACCCGTCGACCGGCCGGAACGGCGTGCTGTCCGGTGCGTGCGGGGGCGGGGGCGCGGGGGCGGGGCGGCGGACCGGCCGCCGGGGCGATTGATCGGGGCCGGAACTGCTCCTTGAACGATTATGTCGGGAACAGATATGTTCGGCTCATGGCTGAACCCGCGGCCGCCTCCCGGCTGCTCGACACCCTCCAACTCGCCGAACGCCCCCGCCCCCGCGCCGTCGCCCGCTGGCCGCACGCGCACTGGCTGGCCGTCGGCACCGTCTGCCTGGGCGCCTTCCTCGGCCAACTCACCGCCAGCGTCACCTCGTTGGTCTTCCCCGCGCTGGAAGGACACTTCGCCGCCCCCTTCGCCGCCGTCGAATGGGTCTCGCTGGCGTACCTGCTGGTCCTGGTCGCGCTGCTGGCCCCGGTCGGGCGGCTCTCCGACCTGATCGGCCGCAAGACCGTGTACCTGGGCGGGTTCGCGGTGTTCGCCGCCGCCTCGCTCGGCGCCGGACTGGCCGGGAACCTGGGCGTGCTGATCGCCTGCCGGGCCGTGCAGGCGGTGGGCGGCGCGATGATGCAGGCCAACAGCGTCGCCCTGGTCGCCCGCGGCGTGCCCGAACGGGCGATGCGCACCGCGCTCGGCGTGCAGGCCGCCGCCCAGGCGCTCGGCCTGGCGCTCGGCCCGACCCTCGGCGGCCTGCTGGTCGCGCACGCGTCCTGGCGCTGGGCGTTCTGGGTCAACGTGCCGATCGGCGTGCTCGGGATGCTGGCGGGCTGGTTCCTGCTGCCGCGCACCTTCCCCGACGGCCGCGGCCCGGCCCGGACCGCGGACCGCGAGGGACGGTTCGACCTGGCCGGACTGCTGCTGCTGGCCGCCTCCTCCACCGCACTGCTGCTCGCCCTGTCCGCCGCCTCCGGCCTGCCGCTGCCCGGCTGGGCGGTCGCCGCGCTGCTCGCCGCGGCCGCCGCAGGCACCCTCGCCCTGGTCCGGCAGGAGCGCCGCGCCGACCGCCCGCTCGTCCCGCCCGGCCTGGTCAACACCCCCGGCATCCGGGCCGGCCTGCTGGTCGCGCTGATCGGCTACCTGCTGCTGTTCTGCCCGCTGGTCCTGGAGCCCGTCGTGCTGGCCGGGCACGGCACCGGCACCACCGCCGCGGGCGCCGCGATCACCGCGCTGCCCGCCGCGTTCGCCCTCGCCGCCACCGTCGGCGGCGCCCTGCTGCCCCGCCGCTGGAGCGACGCCGCCCGCTGCCGCTGCGGCGCGCTCACCGCCGCCGCCGGACTGCTCGCCCTCGCCGCGCTGCCCGCCCCCGGCCCCTGGACGTCGGCCGGGCCGCTGCTGCTCACCGGCTACGGCCTCGGGCTGCTGCTGCCCGCCAACAACGCCCTGGTGATGCGGGCGATCCCCGCGCAGAGCTCGGCCGTCGGCGGCGGACTGGTCAACATGGTGCGCAGCCTGGGCACCGCGCTCGGCACCGCGCTGCCGGTACTGGCCGTCCACCAGGCCGGACCGGCGGCCGGCGGCCGGGTCGTCCTGCTGCTGCTCGCGGCGGTCGCCGCGCTGGCCGTCCGGCTCTGCAGGGGCTGAACGGGGGCGAGCGGGCGGGAGACGAGGGGGAGCGGTGCGCGGGAACGCCCGAGGGCGCCGTCCGGTGGTCGGGTCGGACGGCGCCCTCGGGCGTTGCGGTGCGCTCGGCGCCGCGGCGGCTCAGGGCGCGGGCTGGGCGCCGCGCTCGGCGAGCATGTCGGTCATCAGCTGGATCTCGGCGTGCTGCGCGTCGACCATGCCCTGGGCGAGCCGCTTCTCCGGGGCGTTGGTCCCCGCGTCCACGTACGCCTGGGCCATCTCCGCGCCCGCCTTGTGGTGCTTGATCATCAGCTGCAGGAAGAACACCTCGGCGTCCTTGCCGCTGAGCGAACGGAGCTCGTCCAGCTCGCTGTTGGTCGCCATGCCGGGCATCAGCGAACCGTCGTGCGCCTCGTAGCTGTGCCCCATCCAGGCCATCGGCTTGGCGGTGGTGCTCTGCGACAGGCCCCACTGGTCGAGGAAGCCCATCAGCATGCCGCGCTGGTTGGCCTGCGTGTTGATGATGTCGAACGCGAAGCCGCGGACCGCCTCGTCCTGGGTGCGGTCCCGGATGATGAACGACATGTCGATGGCCTGCTGGTGGTGCGTGGCCATGTCGCGGGCGAACCCGGCGTCCGCCGAGTCGGTGGCCGGAGCCGCCGAGGCGGTCGCCGCGCTGCCGGACGCGGGCGTGCTGCCCGAGACCAGCGCCGGGACGCCGAGCCCGAGCGCCACCACGGCCGCCAGCGCGGCGGGCCACCAGAACGCCCGCCGACCGCGCCGACCGGCCGTCCGCGCCGACCCGTCCGCGTGCTCCTCGTCCGGGTGCTCCTCGAACTCCTGCTCCGGCTCGCCGGCGGGGGCGGCCGTCACATCTGCCCCGAGCTGCAGCTGGCGCCCTGCTCCAGGGTCTGCGGGCCCTGCACGAACTTGGCGAAGAAGGTCTCCACCCGCGGGTCGCTGGCCGAGTCCACCACCAGCTGGTTGCTCCACGCGGTCAGCGTGATGGTGCCCGGCTCGTCCGGGTACGGGCTCATCAGGCTGTACGGGGTGGCCTTGACCTTGTCGCTGAGGGTCTTGATGTCGTCCGGGGTGGCCTTGCCGTTGTAGGTGACCCAGACCGCGCCGTGCTCCAGCGAGTGCACCGCGTTCTCGTTCTTGACCGGCTTGTCGTAGACGTTGCCCATGCAGGTCTGCCAGACCGGGTTGTGGTCGCCGCCGACCGGCGGGGTCTGCGGGTACTTCACGTCGGTCTGGACGTGGTTCTGGGTGAGCTTGCCGAAGGTCTGCAGGCCCGGGATGTCGGCCTTCGCGGCGTCGTCCTTGGCCTTCTGCGCGGCGTCGGCCGAAGCCTGCGCCGCCGCCGCCTTCTTGTCGCTCTTGTGCTTGGCGTCCAGCGCCAGCCAGGTGCCGCCGCCGATCATGGCCAGCACCAGGGCGGCCGAGATGCCGATGGTCAGCGCCTTGTTGCGGCGCTCGCGGCGCTGCTCGATGGCGCGCAGCTCGGCGATCCGGGCCCGGCGGTCGGCCTGCTGGGCGGACTTGCTGCCCGGCTTGGGCTGCTTGCCGGTGGGGTTGGACTGCTTCGAGGCGGAACCCATGGGTGTCTTCCTTGTCCCCGCCGTGGCGAGCACGGCGGTCTGCGGTGGGGTGGGGGCAGCGGAGCCGACGGCCTCCCCGCCGGGCGGGGCGCAGACCGTGCGGTGGGTTCCGCTCAGGACCGGTGAACCTGCAGGACGTGCAGGTCGGGTGCGTGGTGCGACCCCGTCGGAACGCCGCCGACCGAGGCGGCGGGCGTCAGCGGCGGGGCGACCAGCAGCGGGCGGACGGCGGTGCCGGGCTGCGGAGGCGCGTTCGGCAGCTGCGAGTCCGGCCCGCAGAAGGGGTGGTTGGAGCAGCCGTGACCGGGCACCGGGCCCGGGGCCTCCGCGGTGCACAGGATGAACTCCGCGCCGCTCGTGCCGACGGCGTTCGTGCCGGCCGTGTCCGAGCCGGCGGGGTCCGTGCTGCCGGCGTCCGCACCGGCGGCGTCCGCGGCCACCGGCCGGTGGTGCGACGGTGCCGTCCGGCCCGACCGGGCGTCCGGGTGGGCGGCCGCCGTCCGGACCGTCCCGCTGGACGGCCCCGCTACGACGGACGCCCCGGCCGGACGCGCGGACGCGCCGGGCGACTCCTGACCGGGGGACGGGGCACCCAGCGTCCGGGCGCTCGCCGTGCTCGCCGCGCACGGCAGCAGCGCGAGCAGTGCGGCCAGCAGCACGGACCACAGCACCGCCACCGGACGGAGCACCGCGCATGCGGGCCCTCCGGGGCGAGTACGAGATCCTGGCGCGGCCATGCGCACATATTAATCAGCCGATCGGGTGAAGCGATGCCCCCCTCGGCCTCTCATTTTCCGGCCGAACGCCCCTCGCCCCCGTCCCCGAAGGCCCTGTTCGAACCCGTCCGGACCGGCCCCGTTCCCGTTCCGCCACCGATGGCCGGAACCCTTCCCGGGCGTCCGCGCGATGTTCCGAATCCCGGACACCGTCCGAGTCCTTCGGAAGAATGACCTGACGTCCGGCCCCCTCACGGATCAGGAGCGGTCAGTTGAACGAGCAGGGCGCACCCAGGCAGCCCCGTCCCGACGACACCTGGTGGCACACCGTCTACGCGGGCCCCGCCGACACCCTGCCCGACACCCCGGCCGCGAACACCGACACCGGAACCGTCGACGACTGGTTCACCACCGCCGCCGGACTCATCGCCCCGCAACGCCGTCCCCCGCAGGACGCCCCGGCGGCCGAGCCGGGGGCGGGGGAAGTGTCCGAGCCCGAGCCCGAGGCGGCGTTCGAGCCCGAGGCGGCGGTGACGGAGCCGGAGGCGGTGACGGAGCCGGAGGCGGACGTGGTCGGGGGAGAGACGCCGGTCGGGCCCTCGCCGCGGAGTTGGGCGGAGGCCGCCTGGCCCGACTTCAAGCCGAACTTTTCGAAAGAACCGGTCGCGGAGCCGGTGGACGAGCCGGACGTGGAGCCGGTGGCGGCCGCGGTGACGGAGGCGGGGCCGGTCGTGGAGCCGGTCGCGGGGCCGGTGGTGGAGCCGGCCGGGCCGGTGCCGACGCCGACCCTGACGGACTTCGCGGTGGCCGAGCCGGAGCCGGAGCCGGTGGTGGAGCCGGAGCCGGTCGCCGAGCCGGAGCCGGTGGCCGAGCCGGTGGTGGAGCCCGGGCGGGCCGCGCCCTGGCTTGGGCGTCCGCAGGCGCCCGCGGTGCCGCACGTGGGGGAGCGGCCCCCGACGTACGCGCCCGAGCCGACCGCGCTGGCCGCCGCCGATCCGGCCGGGCTGGCCGTGGTGGTGCCCGACACCGCCATCGACGGCGCCCAGTTCGCGGGCACCACGCTGCGGGCGGTGTCCATCCGCGGCGACTCGGCCCGCTACCGGGGCGAGCCGCGCACGGACGCGCTGCTCACCGTCCGGTTCGGCGAGGGCGAGGAGGCGCTGGTGCTGACCGTGCTGGCCGCGCCCGCCCGCCGGGCCAACGCCCAGTGGGGGTCGGCGGCGGCCGCCGAGTCGGCCCGGCAGCTCGCCGCGGCGATCGGCCGCAGCCGGGCCGAACTCGCCGCCGACCTGCGGGCCGGGGCCCGGGACCGCCTCCGCTACGGCCTCCAGCGGATCGCCCTGCAGTCCGCGGTGCAGCTGCGCAGCGCGGCGGAGGAGGCCGCGGAGGAAGCCGCACCGGAGGGTGCCGCGCCGTCCGGCCTGCCGCCCGAGGAGACCGCCTCGCTGCACTGCCTGCTGATGTCCGCCGATCCGGCCGCGACCCACCGCGCCGCGTTCGGCACCGGCCCCGGCGGGCTCTACCTACTGCGCTCGGGCCACTGGATCGACGCCTACGCCGCCCGGCTCCTGCACCACCCCGACGGGCAGCCCTCGCTGCCGCCGGCCTCGATGCCCGCGCCCCGGCCGTTCCGCTTCCGGCTGGTCCCGGCGACCTCCGGCGACATCCTGCTGCTCTGCACCCCGGGCCTGGCCGTCCCGGTCGCCGAGGAACCCGCGGTCGCCCACTTCCTCTCCAGCCACTGGGCCCACCCGCACCCGCCCGGCACCGTCGACTTCCTCCGCCAGATCCAGGTCCGGGCCAAGGGCTACGCGGACGACCGCAGCGCGGTGGCGGTCTGGACGGACTGAGCGGGAACGTGCGCCCAGGGGCCCGGGAGAGCACCATCAGGGGCCCGGGGAACGGCGGGTCGATGCTGCTGACGGCCGGAGCCCATCGGTGTGTCCGTGCTGCTGCGTGTCTTGAAGAGAACCCGAAGCCGATGCGCGCTCCGGCAGTGAACCTCGCGCAGACTGGGCCTCGCCGTTCCCCGAGCCCCTGGTTTCGCTCTCGTGAGCCCCTGGTGGTGCCCTCCCCTACAAGCCCGGCTACACGCCCAGCAGGGCGTGCGCCGCGGAGGTCGCGTGGGTGAGGGCGGCTTCGCGGGTGGTGCCGGGGAGGTCGATGGCCAGCGGGATGGCGAGGCCGTCGAGGAGGGCGCGGAGCTGGGTCGCGCGGGTGGCGGCGGGGGTGGTGGCGGGGAGGACGCCGGTGCCGCGGCCCTCGTCGAGGAGCGCGGTGAGGTCGTCCTGCCAGGGGGTTTCGATGTCGAGCTGGCCCCGGCGGAGGTCCGCGGTGCCGGGGGAGCGGCTCCACACCTCGATCCACAGGATCCAGCGCGGGTCGCCGGGGCCCTCCGGGAGGTACAGCTCCAGGTAGCGGGCGAGCCGTTCGAGGACGGGCACCTCGCGGCGGGCGAGTTCGCGGCTGCGGCGCTCGCCGAGCTGGGTCTCGCTCCAGCGCAGGGTCTCCAGGAGGAGCTGGTCCTTGCTGCCGAAGTAGTAGAGCAGGTGGCCGGCGCTCATGCCGAGCTGCTCGCCGAGGCCGGCCATGGTGAGCCGGGCCAGGCCGTGTTCGGCGATCGCGGTGCGGGCGGCGGCGTAGACCTCTTCACGGGGGCGGGCCGGCCGGCGGGTGCGGGGCTGCGCCATCCGTACTCCTCGGTGCGTTGCTGTTCGGGACCAGTCTCCCGCACGGGGTCGGGGCGGAGGTCACCAGCCGCCGTGTTCGCGGCTCTCGACGGTCTCCCGGCGGCCGTCGGCGAGCCCGGCGCGGTAGGCGCGGCGGAGCAGGGCGGCGGCGCGGACGGGATCGAGGGCGGGGGCGAGGCGGAGGAGTTCGGCGGTGAGGTCGGCGAGGCCGGTGGGGTCGCCGTGGTGGGCGGGGGTGCGGGGGGTTTCGGGATCGGGGTGTGCGGTGGCCATGCCTCCATCACACCGCTCCCCGGCGGGGTCCGCCCGGCCGGGGAACGGGAGGGGAGCGGGAGCGGTGGCTGGGACGGTGGCGGGGCCCGCCGGTTCAGGCGCCGGGGCGGCGGCCGTACTGGGCGGCCAGGAGTTCGCCGGGCAGGACGAGGTCGGCGGTCTCGACGGGACGGCCGGTGGCCCGGTCGTAGTGGGTGCGCCGGATGGCCAGCGCGGGGGCGCCGGGCAGCCGGTCGAGGGCCTGGGCCTCGGCGCGGGTGAGGGTGCGGGCGGTGACCAGTTCGACGGGGTCGCCGACCTCGATGCCGATGACGGCCATCCGCGCGGCCACGCCGAGGCCGATGTACGGCCCGGCCTCGGGCAGCACGATCAGGTGGTGGCCGGTGACGGACATCGGCTCCCAGGACTCGGCGAGGTACCCGGGTTCGCCGTCCACCAGGTAGAGGTACGAGGTGTGCATCAGCGGGGTGCCGGGTGCGACGTCGAGGCGTTCGGCGGTCTCCGCGGTCGCGGCCTCGGTGGTGGACTGGCTGCGCAGCCCGGGGAGGGCGCCCTGTTCGGCGAGGAAGGCGTGGTCCGGCCCGGGCCCGTCGGCCGCGGGGCGGCGCACCAGGGTGCGGCGCGGTTCCTGCGGGCGGACGAAGTAGCCGCGCCCCTGCTTGGCGAGCAGCACGCCCTCCTGCTCCAGCAGCCGGTACGCGGACTGGCCGACGCCGTGCGAGAAGCCGTACTGGGCCTGGAGGTCGGCCAGGGACGGGAGTTGGCTGCCCGGCGGGAACTCGCCGGCGGCGATCCGGTCCCGGACCTGCTCGGCGACCTGCAGGTAGGCGGAGGGTCCGCTGGTGGTCGTCATGGATCGTCCTCCGGAGGTGTGCGGTCCAGCCGATCGGTGACACAGTATCCCCCGCCGCACTACTCTACGTGTAGGGCTTGGCCGTATCCGTACACCCGGGGGAGTGGTGGCGAGTGGTGCAGATCAGCGCGCGGGCGTCCGAACTGCGGGCGGCGATCGAGCGGGCCACCGGCTTGCGGGCGGACGTGCGGCTCGCCGTCGGCAGCACCAGGATCAGCATCCCCTCCCCGCCCGAGTCCGCCCCGACCTGGAGCGAACTGCTCAAGGCGCTGCGCACCGCCGACCGCTGGGGCTCCGTCACCGCGGACGGGCGGACCGTCGTCTGGGCCCAGGTCGAGGACCGGCCCTGAGGGCCGGCCCGGCGCGCCCCGGCCGCTCGGCGGCGGTGCGGAAGATGGCCGGAAAACGCCGAGCCGGGAGCTGATGCACCGTCAGATCCACTCTGCCGGGCCGGAGTTGAACCCATCGTGGGCCCGCTCCGGCGGTCGGGCGGCGGCGACCGCGTCGGTGTACAGCTCGGTGGTGAGGTCCCGCTCGGTGATCCCGAGCCCGTGCAGCACGCCCCGCACCACGGCGAGGGCGGCCGGCAGGTCCGCCGGGTCCGCCGCCGACGTCTCGACCTCCAGGAAGGTGCCGTCGATCTCGGGCACCCGCACCAGGGTGGCGAGCAGCCGCCGCCCGTCCGCCGTGAACCCGTAGTTCCGGCAGTGCTTCTCGAACGCGATCCGCGGCAGGTGCCCGAGCCCGCGCAGGATCGCGTGGGCGGCCGCGGGATCGTCCACCCCGGTCTCGTGCTCCGGCTTCGACCCGGACGCCTCGTCCACCCGCGCCCCCTTGTACGTCAGCACCGTACGGGTACGGCCGCCGCCGTACACGGTCCGGATCCGCAGCTCGCGGTCGCCGCTCGTCAGCAACCCGGCCGGGTCGTCGTAGTAGGTGTCGCGGTACACCTCCCCCCGGCCCGGGCCGTACGCCGCCTCCAGCGCGGCCAGCACCCCCTCGGGGTCGTGCACGCGGGCCTTCAGTTCGGCTTCGATGGCCACCTGGTCCTCCGTCGGACGATGGGTGCGGAGTTCCACGCCATCATCCCCGCCGGGCGACCGCGGCGACCGCGGCGACCGCCCGGCGGGGACGGGCCGGGGTCAGGGGCGGGGCTGCTGCTGGGTGATGCAGTGGATGCCGCCGCCGTTGGCGAAGATCTCGCGGGCGTCGACCAGTTCGACGGTGCGGTCGGGGTACGCCTTCTCCAGGACCGCCTTGGCCTGTTCGTCGCGCGGGTCGTCGAAGGCGCAGAGCAGGACGGTGCCGTTGGCCACGTAGTGGTTGATGTAGGAGTAGTCGACGGGTTCGCCGTCCTCGTCGAACAGGACGGTGGGGGCGGGGAGTTCGATGACCTCCAGGGTGCGGCCACGGGCGTCGGTGGCGGTGCGCAGGAGGTCGGCGAGTTCCCGGCAGACGAGGTGGTCGGGGTGGGCCGGGTCGGGCTGGGAGTGGACGACCACGGTGCCGGGGCGGACGAAGGCGGCGACGATGTCGATGTGGCCGCGGGTGCCGAACTCGTCGTAGTCGCGGGTCAGTCCGCGCGGGAGCCAGATCGCCTTGGTGGTGCCGAGGTGGGCGTGGAGTTCGGCCTCGACCTGCTCGCGGGTCCAGTCGGCGTTGCGGCCCTCACCGAGTTGGACGGTGTCGGTGACCAGGACGGTGCCCTCGCCGTCGACGTGGATGCCGCCGCCCTCGTTGATCAGCCGGGAGGCGAAGCGCCGCGCGCCGGTGAGCCCGGTGACGTGCTCGGCGATGTCCCGGTCCTTGTCCCAGCGGGCCCAGGACTGGGCGCCCCAGCCGTTGAACACCCAGTCGGCGGCGGCGAGTTCGCCGTTCTGACCGAGCAGGAAGGACGGGCCGATGTCGCGCATCCAGGCGTCGTTCAGCGGCCGTTCGACGATCTCCACCTCGGGGGCGAGGTAGCGGCGGGCGTCCGCGCCCTCGCCGGTGTTGGCCACCAGGGTGACCGGCTCGTACCGGACGAGGGTGTTGGCGACCTCGGCCCAGGCGCGGCGGGCGGCGTCCAGCTGCTCGGCGCCGTCGAAGGTGGGGTTGGCGGTGGGGAAGGCCATCCAGGTGCGCTCGTGCGGGTGCCACTCGGCGGGCATCCGGAAGCCGAGCGAGGCGGGGGTGGGGGAGCTGGTCATGAGGGTGGAGTCCTAAGCGGGGGAAGGGTGTTCAGAGGAAGTAGAGGCGGCTGAGCGAGACCGAGTCGGCGGGCTCCGAGCGCAGCGGTTCGCCGTCCAGCGAGACCAGCCCGGTCTCGGAGACGTCGACCCGGCCGGTTCGGCCGTTGCGCAGCATCGAACGCGGCCCGATGCCGCGCGTCCCGCGCACGCCCACCCGCCGCCTGCGGGTGGGGAGTTGGTCGCCCGCGACGTCCAAGTAGGCGGAGTCGGCGGCGGCCTGGGCGACGAAGGCCACCGAGAGGTCGGCGGCGGTGGCCCCGTGCGCGCCGAACTGCGGTCCCAGGACGAGGGGTTCGCAGCGGTCGGTGGAGGCGTTCGGGTCGCCGACCACGCCGTACGCGGGGAAGCCGGCCTTGAGGACGAGTTGCGGCTTGGCGCCGAAGTGGTCGGGGCGCCACAGCACGATGTCGGCCAGCTTGCCGGGTTCGATCGACCCGATCTCGTGCGAGAGGCCGTGCGCGATCGCCGGGTTGATGGTCAGCTTGGCGATGTAGCGCAGCACCCGCTCGTTGTCGTCGCCGCCCTCGGCCGTCCCGTACGAGCCGGTGCCGTCGAGCGGGCCGAGTTCGGCCTTCATCTTGCCGGCCATCGCGAAGGTCCGGCGGACCGTCTCGCCGGCCCGGCCCATGCCCTGGGCGTCGGAGGAGGTGATGCCGATGACGCCGAGGTCGTGCAGCACGTCCTCGGCGCCCATCGTCCCGGCCCGGATCCGGTCGCGGGCCATCGCGGCGTCGCCGGGCAGGTCGGGCTTGAGGTCGTGGGCGGAGACGATCATGTCGTAGTGCTCGCCCAGCGCGTCCCGGCCGAACGGGAGGGTCGGGTTGGTGGAGGAGCCGATGACGTTCGGCACGCCCGCCATCTTCAGCACGTTCGGCACGTGGCCGCCGCCGCAGCCCTCGATGTGGAAGGCGTGGATCGTCCGGCCCTCCAGCACCGCGAGGGTGTCCTCGACCGACAGGCACTCGTTCAACCCGTCGGTGTGCAGGGCGACCTGGACGTCGTACTGCTCGGCGACCCGCAGCGCGGTGTCCAGCGCCCGGGTGTGCGCGCCCATGTCCTCGTGCACCTTGAAGCCGGAGGCGCCGCCCTCGGCCAGCGCCTCCACCAGCGGCGCCGGGTCGGAGGACGAACCGCGGCCCAGGAAGCCGATGTTGACCGGCCAGGCGTCGAAGGCGTTGAACGCGTGCCGCAGCGCCCAGGGCGAGTTGACGCCCACGCCCCAGACCGGGCCGAACTCCTGGCCGATGACCGTGGTCACCCCGGAGGCCAGCGAAGCCTCCATGATGCGCGGGGAGAGCAGGTGCACGTGGGTGTCGACGGCGCCCGCGGTGGCGATCAGGCCCTCGCCGGAGACGATGGTGGTGCCGGTGCCGACCACCACCTCCACCCCGTCCAGGGTGTCCGGGTTGCCCGCCCGGCCGATCGAGGTGATCCGGCCCGCCCGGATGCCGATCGAGGTCTTCCGGATCCCCAGCACCGCGTCGATCACCAGCACGTTGGAGACCACCACGTCGCAGGTGTCCCGGACCGCGGCGGGCTTCAGGTGCAGCCCGTCCCGGGCGGTCTTGCCGAAGCCGGCCAGGAACTCGTCGCCCGGCGCCTGCGAGTCCGACTCGACCCGGACGATCAGCCCGGAGTCGCCGAGCCGGACCCGGTCGCCCGCGCGCGGGCCGTGGACCGAGATGTAGTCGTGCGGGGTGATGGCGCTCATGCGGGGTCCTTCCGGGGGCAGAGGGGGGTCACTGGGCCGGCTCGCTGTCGT
The DNA here is from genome assembly GCF_039529925.1 of Kitasatospora saccharophila. Lineage (NCBI taxonomy): Bacteria > Bacillati > Actinomycetota > Actinomycetes > Kitasatosporales > Streptomycetaceae > Kitasatospora > Kitasatospora saccharophila. The sequence continues at coordinate 111,845 of NZ_BAAANS010000012.1, forward strand.
CGAACTCGGTCAGGTAGCCCGTCGCCCGGGCCTTCGCCAGCGCCGCGGCCTTCGCGCCCGGCGCGTCCAGCGGGCCGTCCACCAGCCCCGCGAAGCCGATCGCCACCCGGGCCCCGCCGATCGGCACCAGGCCCACCTCGACCGTCGCCCCCGGGTCGAAGCGCACCGAGGAGCCGGCCGGCACCGCCAGGTGGGTGCCGTACGCGGCGGCCCGGTCGAAGGCCAGCCGCGGGTTCGACTCGAAGAAGTGGAAGTGCGAGGTCACCGAGATCGGCACCGCGGCGGTGTTGTGCACCGGCAGCAGCAGGGTCTCCTCCACCGGGTCGTACCCCTCGCCCGCGCCCGGCAGCGCCGCGCCCGGGGCGTCCTCGCCCAGCGAGCCCGCGCCGCGGAACGGGTCGGTGACCACCGCCAGCCGCGTCCCGTCCTCGAACACCGCCTCCACCTGCACCACCGTCACCACGTCCGCGACGCCGGGCAGCACGTCCGCGGCGCTCAGCACCGTCCGTCCGGCCTCGATCGCCTCGGCCAGCCGGCGGCCGTCGCGGGCCGCCTCGCAGACCGCGTCCGCGATCAGCGCGGTCGCCTCCGGCACGTTCAGTCGCACGCCGCGCGCCCGTCGGGCGCGGGCCAGCTCGGCCGCGGTGAAGATCAGCAGCCGGTCCCGTTCAGTGGGGGTCAGTCGCACGGTGCCTCGCTCAGAGGGGGTCGCGGGGGTGGTCGGTACAGATGTTAGAACGCCGTTCAAACATAGCACCGCCGACACTCCAGGCGCAGGGGGAGCCCTTCCGGCGGGAACGGCGGGGCGCGCCCCCGGCGGTGCCCCCGTGAGCCCCCGGCGGGGCCCGCTTCGCCCGGGGAGGGGTTTTCCGGTGGTGGAGTGGGCAAGAGGAAGGCGAGAAGCGGCCATCGGACCCGGCCGGGGGACCGGGGCGGCCGTCCCGGAACTACGGCGGGGGCGTAAGAGGTTGATGGACGGTCAGGCAAGGTTTCCGCGACAGCGGTCGGCCACGTGGCGGGAGGGCGCCGAGTACCGGGGGCCGGCGCACGGGGCCCCGGCGGCGTACCAGCCCGCCTGCGCGCTGCACCGCCGACTGCACGCCGCCCTGGACGCGGCGGACCTGCCGGCGGTCGGGGCGATCCGCCGCCGGCTGCGGGCGGCGCTGGACCACTGGGGCGTCCCGGAGGAACTGGCCGACACCGCGGAGCTGCTCGCCTCCGAGCTGGTGACGAACGCGCTGGTGCACACCGACCGGGGGGCGGTCTTCGACGCGGTGCTGACCGAGGAGTCCCGGCTGCGGGTCGAGGTGCAGGACGGCGCGGCGCGGGTGCCCGGCCGACGCGCGGCCGCCGAGACGGCGACCTCGGGGCGCGGGCTGTTCCTGGTGGAGGCGCTGGCGGACGACTGGGGCGTGCAATTGCGGGCGGACGGCAAGACCACCTGGTTCGAGCTCTCCGCGGCCTGACCGGGTCGGCGGAGGGGGGAATTCCGGGGCCGCGGCGCGGGCCGGCCCGAGTGAATATGCCACGGGCGATCGTGTGCGATCCGTACCGTTCGGCGCACCGGCATTGCCGCCTTGCCGAACATACGAGAGGCTAGTGAGAATGTGTGCCAGTAGGCACACGCAACCATCGCGGTCCGGCCGGCCCAGTAGGGGACACGGGAACACCAGCGGCCGCCACGCAAGGCACCGGCAGGAGAAGCATGGCCACAGAGCCCGAGGCGCCTGGGCCCGCCCGCCGCACCCCGCCCGCCCAGGCCACCAGGAACGAGAGCACCGGGAACCCGCTGCGCACCGCCGTCGGCCCGCCCGCCGCCGGCCGGACCGTGCCGGCGCCCTCCGGCCGCGGCCTGCCCACCCGCACCGGGGACTCCAGCCCCGAGTGGCTGGAACCCGCGATGGCCGCCAACGGCATCGGCTCCTTCGACTGGGACATCCGCCGCGACGTGCTGGTCGGCGACCAGCGCGCCTGCACGATCCTCGGACTGGTCGGCCAGCCCTTCGACCGGACCTCCGCCGCCTTCCTGTCCCTGCTGCACCCCCAGGACGCGCCCGTGGTGCGCCGCCGGGTCGAGCGCGCCGTCGCCGAACTCGGCCAGTGCGGCGCCTACTACCGCACCGTCTTCCCGAACGGCGAACTGCACGCCGTGCGCTTCCGCGGCCGGGTCCTCGCCGACGCCTTCGGCCGCCCGTCCCGGATGGTCGGCTTCGTCTGGGACGCCACCGTCGAACTGCACAAGCGCGAACGCGCCGACGAACAGGCCCAACTGCGCGAGGAGCGCTCCCGGTTCATCAAGGAGGCCGCCCGGGCGCTCTCCGAGGCCGTCACCGTCCGGGACGTCGCCCGGGTCTTCACCGAACTCCCGCTGCCCGGCCTCGGCCCCGACGGCCTCGCCCTGGCCTCGCTGGAAGCCGGCCGGATCGCCCTGCTCGGCTCCAGCGGCTACCGCAGCCGGCTCAGCGACCAGTTCGACCGGATCCCGCTCGCCCCCACCCACCCCGCCGCCGAGGCGATCCGGCAGCGCGCCCCGATCTTCGTCTCCAGCCGCGAGGAGTACCAGGAGCGCTACCCCGAAGCCTGGGACTGGGCCGAGGAGAGCGGCCGCTCCTCCTGGGCGTTCCTCCCGCTGGTCGCCAGCGGCCGCCCCACCGGCGTCTGCGTGGTCTCCTTCGACGACGCCCGCGAGCTCGACGCCGACGAGCGCACCCTGCTCTCCACCCTCGGCGGCCTGGTCGCCCAGTCCCTCGCCCGGGCCCGCCTGCACGACGCCGAGCACGAACTCGCCGCCGGCCTGCAGCGCGTCATGCTGCCCCGCACCGTCCCCGCCGTCCCCGGCGTCAGCACCGCCGTCCGCTACCTCGCCGCCGGCTCCGGACTCCAGATCGGCGGCGACTGGTACGACGTCGTCCCGCTGCCCGGCGGCCACGTCGGCCTGGTCATCGGCGACGTCCAGGGCCACGACGTGCACGCCGCCGGCATCATGGGCCAGCTGCGGATCGCACTGCGCGCCTACGCCGCCGAGGGCCACCCGCCCGCCGCCGTGATGGCCCGCGCCTCCCGCTTCCTCGCCGACCTCGACACCGACCACTTCGCCACCTGCACCTACGCCGAGGTCAACGTCGACTACGGCGTCGTCTACGCCGTCCGGGCCGGCCACCTCGACCCCGTGGTCCGCCGCGCCGACGGCACCGCGCACCCCGTCCCGGTCTCCGGCGGCCTCCCGCTGGGCGTCGACCCCGACGAGGAGTACCGGGTCACCCGGTTCAGCCTCGACCCCGGCGAGACGGTCGTGCTCTGCACCGACGGACTCGTCGAAGCCCGCGACATGGACCTCGACACCGGGTTCGCCCGGCTCTGCGCGACCGTCTCCGGCAGCCTCCCCGGCATCGACGAGTCCCCCCGCGAACCGCTGGAGGAACTCGCCGACCGGATCGCCTCGCAGGCCGCCGACACCAGCGAACGCGAGGACGACATCGCGCTGCTGCTGCTCCGCTGGGACGGCCCGGCCGGCGGCCGCGCCGCCCAGCAGCTGCGCCGCCGGATCGGCCAGGCCGACCTGGCCCGGATCGCCGAACTGCGCGGCGAACTCCGCGACGCGCTGCGGCGCTGGGGCGTGCCCGACCTCATCGACACCGCCGAACTGCTCTCCTCCGAACTCGTCACCAACGCGATCCGGCACACCGACCGGGACGCGATGTTCACCGCCCGCCTCTACCAGGAGCACGGCCGGGCCCGGCTGCGCGTCGAGGTCGAGGACGAGTCGGACCTCTGGCCCACCCGCCGCACCCCCGGCGAGCAGGCGTCCTCCGGCCGCGGACTGATGCTGGTCGAGGCGCTCGCCGACACCTGGGGCGTGGAGCCCCGGGGGACGGGCAAGCGGATGTGGTTCGAGCTCAGCAGTTAGGCAGACGAAGGGGAGCGAACCAGGGGCTCGGGGAACGGCGAGGCCGTGGCTGCGGGCGGTTCACTGCCGTGGCGTGCGTCTGCTTCGGGTTCTGTTCGCGGCACGCAGCAGCACGGACCTTCGGTGGGCTCGGGCCGTCAGCAGCATCGACCCGCCGTTCCCCGGGCCCCTGAATGTGCGTCCCGCTGTTCTTCACGACCTGCTCAGCCGAACTGCTGCTCCAGGTCCTTGAGCTTCTGCTCCAGGGAGTCGAGCCGGGGCAGGGTCACGGTGTCCTCCTCGGGGGTGAGGTCGATGACGCTGCGGTGGGGGGCGGGGGTGGCGGGGTGGCCGGTGGGGGTCGCTATGGCGGGCTCCGTCGGGGTGGCGGGGGTGGTGGGGGCGGCGGCCGGTTCGAGTTGGCGGGCGGCGCGGTGGCGCCAGCCGGAGCCGGGCTGGCGGCCGATGGCGCGGATCTCGGCGCGTTCGCGGCGGGAGGCCATCCGGCGGCGTTCGCGGTCCTCGGCGGCGGTCCGCTTGTCGTCGCGGACCTCCTCGACCGCCTCGTCCAGGGTGCGGACGCCCTCCAGCAGCATCAGCGACCACGCGGCGTAGGTCTCGCGCGGGGCGCGCAGCCAGCGGACCACCCGGATCTGCGGGAGCGGGCGGGGCACGAGTCCCTGCTCGCGGAGGGCGGCCACCCGGGTCTGCTTGAGGGCGCGGTCGAAGAGGACGGCCGCGGAGAGCGACATGCCGGCGAAGAACTGCGGGGCGCCGTCGTGGCCGAGGCCGCGCGGGGCGTGCACCCAGTTGAACCAGGCGGACGCGGCGGCGAACAGCCACACCAGCAGGCGGGAGCCGAGCGCGGCGTCGCCGTGGCTGGCCTCGCGGACGGCGAGGACGGAGCAGAACATGGCCGCGCCGTCGAGCCCGAACGGGACGAGGTACTCCCAGCCGCCGGAGAGGCCGAGGTTCTGGACGCCGAAGCCGACCAGCCCGTGGAAGGAGAGCGCGGCGGCGACCGCGGCGCAGCAGAACAGCAGCAGGTAGGAGGCCCCGCCGTAGAGGGACTCGGTGCGGCGGCGGCGTTCCTCGGCCCGCTCCCAGGCGGAGTCCGGCCCGCTGCCGGTGGTGGTGGCGTTGGCCGGCCCGGTGCGGCTGCGGGCGAAGGCCAGCAGGGCGATGACGGCCAGCAGGACGGCCGTACCGGCGACGGCCCAGCCCAGCGGTATGTCCGACAGTCTCATGACCTGATCCAGCCTCGCTTTCCGGTCGTGATGGCGGGGACCATCATGGCGGAGAAATTCGGCGATCAAGGCGGGATCGGGGGCATTACCCCGTTAGGGGGGAATTTCGGCGGGGTCAATGAATTATCGTCAGACCGGTGTTGCCCCGGGGGCGTTCCCGCGGCGCTACCGGGCGCGCGGGCAGCTGACGCAGAGTTCGGCGGGGCGGACGGTGTAGTACAGACAGCAGCTGACCCGGGTCCGGGACCGGGCGCCGGCCGGGCCGCGGAAGCCCGGCGTGCCGACGAACGGGGCCGCGGCGGCGTCGCCGGTCAGCAGGGCCTCCAGTTCGGCCACCGCGCGGGGCTCCTCGCCGAGCAGCCCGGCGGCGTACCAGAGGCCGTCCACCACGTCGTCGGTGACCAGCGCCCACAGGGTGCGCGGGCCGCGGCGCACCGCGGGGCGGAAGGAGTCGAGCAGCGGCGCGAAGTGCTCGGCGAGCGCGGTGCGCAGGGCGGCGTCGAGCGCCGGGCGGTCCGGGACGACCAGGGCGTCCGGGCGGGCGGCCGCCGGGTCGTCGGGCAGGCAGTGGAAGCCGGCCGGGCGGGCGGTCAGTTCGCCGGTGCCGCGGTTGATCGAGACCCGGGACGGCGGCAGCAGCGGGACCCGGCGCTCCAGCAGCCAGGGCAGGGTGAAGGCGAGCGCGACCGGCCAGGCGTAGCGGTGCAGGCTGAACCCGGCGGTGACGTCCGGACGGGTCGGGGCGCCGTACAGGTCGAGGCCCAGCCGCTCGTCGAAGGCGATCATCGCGTCCAGCGCGGCCCGGTCGCCGGCCAGCGCGGTGGCGGTGGTCCAGCCGGGGCCGGTGCGCGGGGCGGCGTGGTGGATCCGCAGGTCGGGGAAGGCCCGGCCCAGGCGCAGCCAGCTGTCCCGGCAGGGGAGCGCGTCGAGGGCGGCGGTGCGGGGGGAGGCGGGGGACTGCTCGACCTGGTAGGTGGTCACGCGGGCTCCCTGGGTGGTGCTCCCGGGAGCGGGCCCGGGCACGGCGAGGTGGACCTGCCCGGGCTGCTGTTCACCCCGGGCAGGTAAGGCTCACCTTAGCTGATGCCGTGCCGCAGGTCGCGCCCGATGCCGCCGTCCGTGCTGCCGCCGTCCGTGCTACCGCTGCCCGTGCGGCCGCCGTCCGTGGGGCCGCCGTCCGTGCGGCCGGCGCGCGGGGAGCCGGCGTCCTGGGGGCCGGGCTGCGCCGGGACCTGGGCCAGCCGCCGCGCCAGCCACACCGGCACCCCGCCGAGCGCCTGCACCAGCCGGGACGCCTCGGCCCGCAGCCGCTCCGCCTCGGCCGGGTCGGACACCTCCGCCAGCGAGGCCAGCGCCGGGGCCACCCCCACCGTGAAGCCCAGTTCCTCGCGCAGCCGCAGCGAGGCCGTGAACCCCGCGCGCGCCCGCTCCCGGTCGCCCGCCGCCCGGGCCAGGCCCGCCAGGTGCCGCCAGGTCGAGGAGCGCAGCAGGTCGTCCCCCCGCTCCCGGGCCCCCTCGTGCGCCCGGGCGTACGCGCTGTGCGCCGCCGCCGGGTCGTGCAGCAGGTTCTCCGCGACCAGCCCCCGGCGGAAGTCCAGCAGCGGACGGCCCGGCGCCCGCGGCGCCAGCAGCGCGGAGGTCCGCCCCAGCGCGGCCTGCGCCTCGTCCAGCCGGTCCCGCCGGCCCAGCACGCTCGCCACGTACGCCAGGAACCCCCGGGCGCAGGACGCCGCCGCGCGCGCCTCGATGCCCGCGACCGAGGCTTCGGCGTGCCGCAGCGCGTCCTCCGCGCGCTCCCAGTGGTCCGCGGTGAACAGGCACTGCTCGATCAGGAGTTCCGCCCGCTGGAGCGCCGCCGTCGGGTCCCGCCCGGCCTGCGGGCGGAGCAGGTCCGCGGCCTCCTGCCAGCAGCCGCGCGACCGCAGCCGCCAGACGACGTCCGCCATGCCCCCCGGGCCAGTACCGTGCACCGACAACGCCACCTCCTTGTGCGCGCCATGCAACGTCCCGCCGGCCCGAGGGCCCGCGTCGTGGCGGCAATTCAACACGCGCGGGAGCTTGTGCACCAGATCACGAGCGCGAGGAAATCCGGAACGGCCCGATCCGGACGGTGGTCGTCGGGGACGTGCGACGGGGGGCCGCCGGGGGTCCGGCGGGCCGCCGTCAGGGGCGTCCCCGGTGGCGCGCGGCGGGGCCGCGCGGGCGCGGCGTCAGGACGTCCAGCCGGTCTCCATCAGCGCCTCGGCGGCGCCGTTCGACGGCTGCGGGATGCCCGCCGCGTCCAGCGTGAACAGCGCCACCAACAACTGCTCGCCGCGCACCGCGGTCTGCCGGGAGTACCCCGAGACGGTGAACATGGCGGCCGCGACGTCCTCGCTGTGGAGCGTTTCCAGCCACAGGCACTCCACCGCCTTCACGTCGGCGGGCTCCGTCCAGGTGTCCACCCGGGCCACCATCCGGCTGCCCAGCAGGGTGGTCGAGTCGCGCTCCTGACCGGGCGTCAGCTCCAGGTCGCAGAAGCCCAGCCACTGCAGGTACCGGGCCGCCGTCAGCACCGCGTCCTGCGGCGTGCGCACCGGCTGCGGCCGGAACGGTTGGCGCAGCGCCCGGGCCGCGCCCGAACCGGCCGCCAGCGGGCCCGGCGCCTGGGCGGGCGGGGCCGGCGGCACCGCGGTGGTGTACGGACGGGCGCTCTCCACCGGCCGGCTCGACCGCGCGTCGGTGCTCTGCAGCCGCGGCACCCGGTCCACCGGCAGCCGGACCGTCGCCCCGCAGTCGCAGGTGAACTCCGGCTGCGGCCACTGGTCGCTGCGCCCGCAGTGCGGACAGCGCATGTTCAGCCAGGAGTCCTCCCAGGAGCGGAACCTGACCTGCACCGGCACCCCGCCGCGCAGCAGCGGCACCCGCAGCTGCGCCCCGCACGGGCACGGCAGGCTCGGCGGCTCGTACCGGTGCTCCGCCCGGCAGGCCGGGCAGCGCAACTGGCTCGCCCCCGACGGCGAACCGGGGGAGAAACCGGTGGGCACCGCGTCCGCGGTGGCGTCGGCGGCATCCTCGGGCAGCGGCATGGCGGTCACCGTCCGTTCGGGTCGACTGGGAGGGAGGTCCTTCCATCCTGGCCGATCGGGGGCCCGGCCGCCGCGGAATGAGGGATTCCTACAACGGAGTTGAGGTGGCGAAAAGGTGAGCGAACGGTTGCGCGCCGGGGGCGTGCGCGGTCGTACGGGACGCCGGTGCCGGGCGGGGCGCGAGAGCCCCGACAGGACTCGATGACGGTACGTCAACTTGCTTGCTGCGGGCGGAAAATACCCGACGGTTCTCCGGCACCGGCGGCCTCCCGGGCCGGCTGCGGACGGACGTCAGCCGATGCCCCACCGGGTCAGGTCCTCCGGGGTGTCCAGGTCGTCCGGGGTGCCCGCGCCGGTGCAGTCGACCAGCGCCACCGGACGGCCCGCCAGCAGGGCCCGGGCGCCCGCGTCGCCGGTCGCGGTGGCGCGCAGGAACGGGAAGTGCGCGGCACCGATCAGCACCGGGTGGGCCCGGCGCCCGGCGTAGGCGCAGGCGGCCAGGTCCGTGCGGGCGGTGTGCGCGGAGCGCAGCCGGCGCACCGCCTCCGCCGTCACGCCCGGGGTGTCCACCAGGAGGACGAGGGCGGCGGTGGTCCCCGGCGGCAGCGCGGCCAGGCCGGCGAGCAGCGAGGAGGCCATTCCGGTGCGCCAGTCGGGATTGTCGACCAGTCGACAATCCGGGGCTTCGGTCGGGGCCCACGGCGCGATCCGGGCCCGCACCTCCGCGGCCGCCGCGCCCAGCACCGCCACCGCCCCGTCGCAGCCGCCGTCCGCCGCCACCGCCAGCACGTGCTCCAGCAGCGGGCGCCCCCGGTAGGGCAGCAGCGCCTTCGGCCGGCCGCCCAGCCGGGAGCCGCCGCCCGCCGCCAGCACCAGGGCCGGGACCCGCAGCGCCGCCGGGCCGCCGTCCGCGTCCGTACCGTCACCCACCGCGCCGCCAGTCACACGGACAGTCTGCCGCCCCGCCCCGCCCCGCCGCCTTGGACGATCCGACAGGCCGGGCCCGCCGCCCGTCCGCCGCTCCCGGCCGTTCCGTCCCTGGACCGGGCCCCGGCCGCCCCCGTTCACTGGCCCCATGGCACCGCGCACCCCAGACACCCCCACCGGCGCTCCCGCCCCGCTGGTCGACCGGTACGGCCGGGTCCACACCGACCTGCGGATCTCCCTCACCGACCGGTGCAACCTGCGCTGCACCTACTGCATGCCCGCCGAGGGACTCGACTGGCTGCCGCGCGACCAGGCGCTCACCGACGACGAACTGCTCCGGCTGGCCCGGATCGCCGTCCACCGCCTCGGTGTCCGCACCCTGCGCCTCACCGGCGGTGAACCGCTGCTGCGCCGCGGCCTGCCCGCGCTCGTCGCCCGGCTCGCGGAACTCGGCGCGGAACTCTCACTGACCACCAACGGCATCGGACTCGCCCGCAGCGCCCCCGAGTTGAAGCGGGCCGGACTGCACCGGGTGAACGTCAGCCTGGACACCCTGCGCCCCGAACGGTACGCGGCGCTCACCCGCCGCGACCGGCTCGCCGACGTCCTGGCCGGGCTGGCCGCCGCGCAGGACGCCGGACTGGCACCGGTCAAGGTCAACGCGGTGCCGGTGCGCGGCGTCAACGAGGACGAACTCGTCGACCTGGTCCAGTTCGCGGTCGACCACGGCTACCGGATGCGCTTCATCGAGTCGATGCCGCTGGACGCCCAGGGCGCCTGGGACCGGGCCGCGATGCTCACCGCCGACGAGATCCTCGCCGCCCTCGCCGCCCGCTGGCCGCTCGTCCCGGTCGGCCGGCCCGGCAACGCGCCCGCCGAGGAGTGGCGGCTGGACGGCACCCCGCACGTGGTCGGCGTGATCGCCTCCGTCACCCGCCCGTTCTGCGGCGGCTGCGACCGGGTCCGGCTCACCGCCGACGGCCAGCTGCGCAACTGCCTGTTCGCGACCGCCGAGTCCGACCTGCGGGCCCTGTTGCGCGGCGGCGCCGACGACGCCCGGATCGAACGGGCCTGGCGGGACTGCGTGGCCCGGAAGGCCCCCGGGCACCGGATCGGGGACGCCGACTTCGTCCGCCCGGACCGGCCGATGTCCGCGATCGGGGGGTGAGGACCGGAGGGCCGGAGGAGCGGTGCGGCGTAGGATCGCGGGCGTACGGCGGGCACCGGAGGGGGAGGGGATTTCCCATGGCGGACATCGGCACGGCGGACGTCAGGCAGTACCTGCGCGGCCTCGCGGTCTTCGCGGGGGAGTTGCCGGAGTTCGATCCGGACGCGGCGCCGGAGCGGCCCGAGGAGCTGTTCGTCGACTGGCTGACCGGGGCGGTGGACGACGGGGTCCGGGAGCCGCACGCGATGACGCTCTCCACCGTGGGGGCCGACGGCAGGCCCTCGGCGCGGGTGCTGCTGCTGAAGAACGTGGACCGGCACGGGTGGCAGTTCGCCGCCGGGGCCGCCAGCCCCAAGGGGCGGGACCTGGCCGCGAACCCGGTGGCGGCGCTCTCCTTCCACTGGCCGCAGCAGGCCCGGCAGGTCCGGATCACCGGCACCGTCGCGCCGGAACCGGCGGAGCGCAGTGCGGCCGACTTCCTGGCCCGCTCGCCCGGGGCGCGCGCCGAGGCGCTGGCCGGGCGGCAGAGCAGCCCGCTCCGGGACGTCCGGGAGCTCGAACTGGCCACCGAGCGGGCGCTGGAGCGGATCGAGCGGGAACCCGGCCTGGTCGTGCCCGAGTGGACGCTCTACACCGTCCGCGCCGAGCAGGTCGAGTTCTGGCAGGCCGACAAGCAGCGCAGGCACACCCGGCTGCGCTACGAGCGCGTGGGCGAGGACTGGACGCGCGGGCAGCTGTGGCCCTGAGCGGATCCGGCGCGGGCGGGTGACCGCCGATCTGCGGTTCGTGCTGGAGGGAGTGCGCGGCGGGGCGACATTTGCCCGCTTTGTGAGGTGTGTCATGCCGGGCCCCGATCGGCTTGACCGGGGGGAGCGGGGCTGGTCTCCTGGTGGGCCGTCAGAGTCGCCCAGCAGCAGAGGAACACCGTGCGCTCCCGCCGTACCGCCGTCGTCGCCGTCCTGTTGCTCGGTCCGCTCGCCCTCGCCGGGTGCACCAGCGCGCAGAAGGGGGGCGGGGGTGGTGGCGCCTCGGGGGCGGCCTCGCAGGGGACGAACCCGCTGCAGAACCCGGACGGGACCAAGCCCGGCCTGGCTCCGGTCAGCGCCGACGCGGACAAGAAGGCCGGGCGGGACCTGATCGCCAAGGTGAAGACCGCCGACGCCGGCCCGAAGACCGGCTACGACCGCGACCAGTTCGGGCCGCCGTGGACCGACAACGTGGACGGCGTGCCGCTGGGCCACAACAACTGCGGGACGCGCGACGACGTGCTGGCCCGGGACGGCAAGGGCGTCGAGCACAAGGACGGCTCCGCCTGCGTGGTCACCGGCATGACCATCTGGGACCCGTACACCGGCAAGACCGTGCAGTGGACCAAGCAGCAGGCGTCGAAGATCCAGATCGACCACGTGATGCCGCTCTCCTACGACTGGCAGCAGGGCGCCGCCCAGTGGGAGAAGGCCAAGCGGGTGCAGATCGCCAACGACCCGCTCAACCTGATCCCCGCCGACGGCTCGCAGAACGCCTCGAAGGGCGACTCCGGTCCGGCGACCTGGCTGCCCGCCAACACCGCCGTGCACTGCTCGTACGCGATCCGGTGGGCGCAGGTCTCGCTGAAGTACCAGCTGCCGGTGACGCCCGCCGACAAGAAGACGATGCTCGCGCTGTGCGGCGGCTGAGCCGGGGCCGGTAGGACGACGCGCCGGACGCGGAACGGCCCGGGGCCGTCCGGGGCTCCCGGGAGGGGAGTCCGGACGGCCCCGGGCCGTTCACGGGCCGTTCGAGCAGGGCCGGAGGGTCAGCTGCTCGCCTTCGGGCTCGCCGTCAGGTCGTACATGGTGGTGGTGCCGACGGTCTTGGCGGTGTAGGTGGACTCCACCCAGGAGGAGATCTCCGAGGAGTAGTTGGAGCCGCCCATGCTGCCGCCGCCCATCCCGCCGCCGCCGATGAACCAGTGCACCTTGCCCTCCTTGACCAGCTGCTTGAAGCCGTCGAGGGAGAGCGACGGGTCGCTGCCGTTGAAGCCGCCCAGGGCCATCACCGGCTCGCCGCTGGCGAGCTGGTAGCTGGCCTGGTTCTGCGAGCCGACCGCGGCCGCGACCCAGGTGTACTTGTCGGCGTCCTGCTTGAGCAGGTCGGCCACCTCGGAGGAGACCAGGGCGCCGTTGAGCAGGCCGCCCATGCCGCCCATGCCGCCCATGCCGCCGAAGCCGCCGCGGCCGGTGCGGCCGTCCTCGCCGGTGGTGCCGCCCGGGAAGCCCGGGAAGGCGCCGCCGTTGCTGCCGGTGCCGGTGCCGCCGGGGAGGCTGGGCATGCCGTTGCTGTTGCCGGTACCGCCGGTGCCGCCCGGGAAGTTCGGCATGCCGTTGCCGGTGCCGCCGTTGCTGCCGGTGCCGCCGTTGCCGGTGCCGCCGGGGAAGTTGGGCATGGTGCCGCCGGTGCCGCCGTTCTGGCCGCCGCCCGGGAAGCCCGGGAAGTTGCCGCCGCGGCCGCCGCCACCGCCGCCGGGGAAGCCGCCCCGGCCGCCGAAGCCGCCGCTCTGGACGGCCGGTCCGGCGGTGACGATGGAGCCGCTGTGGCCGGTGGAGACGGTGTCGAGGGCGTAGGCGGTGGGGCCGGCCAGGCCGGTGGCGAGGGCGGCGAGGCCCGCGGCGGTGGCGATCCGGCGGCCGGTGAGGCCGGCGATCCGGCTGGAGAAGAGCAGGGCGAGGGCGGCGAGGACGCCGACGACCAGCACCGCGTTGCCCAGCCACGGCACGAAGTCGGCGCTGCGGCCGAGCAGTTGGCGCGCCCACCAGGCGGTGACCAGGACGGTCACGGCGAGCACCGCGGCGTACGGCAGGCGGTGGCGGGCCTTCCACAGGCCGTCCGCGCCCATGCCGACCAGGGCGGCGACCGCCGGGACGAGGGCCACCGTGTAGTACTGGTGGAAGATGCCGGACATGAAGCTGAAGGTCAGTGCGGTGGAGAGCAGCCAGCCGCCCCAGACCAGGAAGGCGATCCGGGCCGAGTCGGTGCGCGGGTAGCGGCGGGTCGCCCACAGGCCGAAGACCAGCAGGATCAGCGCGGCGGGCATCAGCCAGGCGATCTGCCCGCCGATGTCGCCGTCGAACAGCCGGGTGAGGCCGGTGCTGCCCCACATGCCGCCGCCACCGCCGCCGCCCATCCGGCCGCCGCCACCGCCGCCGCCGACCGAGCCGGTCTCGTCGCCGGTGATCCGGCCGAAGCCGTTGTAGCCGAAGGTCAGCGAGAGGAAGGAGTTGTCCTGCGAGCCGCCGATGTACGGGCGGGCCGAGGCGGGCATCAGCTCGACGATCGCGACCCACCAGCCGCCGGCCACCACCATCGCGACGGTGCCGTACAGCAGTTGGAGGAAGCGCCGGCGCAGGGCGGTGGGCGCGCAGACCAGGTACACCAGGGCGAACGCGGGCAGCACCAGGAACGCCTGCAGGGTCTTGGCGAGGAACGCCAGGCCGAGCATCGTGCCGACGAACACCAGCCAGCGGGTGGAGGCCGTCTCGGTGGCCCGGACGACGCCGTACGCGGCCAGCGTGAGCAGCAGCACCAGCGCCGCGTCCGGGTTGTTGAACCGGAACATCAGCGCCGCGACCGGGGTCAGCGCCAGCGCGGCGCCCGCGACCAGGCCGCCGAGCGCGGAGAAGCGGCGGCGCACCGTCGCGTACACGGTGGCGACGGTGCCGACGCCCATCAGGACCTGCGGGGCCAGCACGCTGAACGAGCTGAGGCCGAGGATCCGGGCGGAGAGCGCCATCGGCCACAGCGCCAGCGGCGGCTTGTCGACGGTGATGAAGTTCGCCGAGTCCGAGGACCCGAAGAACATCGCCTTCCAGCTGACCGAGCCGGCCTGCACGGCGGCCGAGTAGAAGGAGTTCGCCCAGCCGGAGGCGGTCAGGTTCCAGAAGTACATCACCGCCGTCGCCAGCAGCAGGCCGAGGAAGGCCGGACGCACCCAGCGCGGGTCGTCCGCGCGGCCCCGCCAGGTGCGGGCGGGCAGCGTGCGCAGCCGGCCGGCCCAGGAGGCCCGGCCCTTGGGGCCGACGGGCGGCAGCGCGACGGGCGGGAACAGCGTCCCGGCGGGCCGCTCGCGTCCGGTCCCGGCGGGCGGGAGCGGCGCGGCGGCGGGCCACTCGGTCGGCCCGGCCTCGGCGTCGGCCGCCGGGCCGGACGCGGTGGCGGTCGCCGGACCGGCCGCCGCGTCGGCCGCGACCGCCGGTGGCGGGTACTTCGCGGCGTCGGGCCACGGCTCGCTGGTCGGGGGAACGGAACTGGACGTGGTCATGGGCAATACGCTCGGAGGCCCGGCTGAGAGGTTGATGAGAGAGGGCTATGAGGCCGCTCTAATCTCCTCGCGAACGGGTGACCTGCGCCTCGGCGAGGGGTGCCCGGAGGACGGCCGCGGCGCCTCGGCGGGTGCGCGGAAAGGGGTGCGGCCGGCCGGCCGGTGGCGTGACGGGGGGTCAGTTCGCGGCGGGCTTCGGGGCGGCCGGGTCCGGGGCGGGCGGGGCGAGGCGGGTGCCGAGCCAGGTCAGCGCGGGCGGGATCTCCCGCGTCCAGGTGTGGAAGTTGTGGCCGCCGCTGTCCAGGGTGATGGTGGACAGCCGGGTCGGGGCCTTGAACGCGGCCACCATCTGCTGGGTGGGCTGGTAGTTCTCCTCGTTGCGGCTGGTGGCCAGCAGCAGCGAGACCGGCGGCGCGGGCTGGGTGCGCAGCCGCCACAGCAGGTCGTTGTCCTGCTTGACCTGGTCGCTGCCGCCGAACAGGTCGCCGGTGGTGGGGTCGTTGTGCACCTCGTAGTAGCCGGACAGCGCGATCGCCGCCCGGTACGAATCCGGCTTGCGCACGGCGAACTTGACGGCGCAGTAGCCGCCGGTGGAGTCGCCGATCACGGCCCGCGCCTCGGGCCGGTCGTCGACCCGGTAGGAGGCGGACATCGCCTTCGGCAGGTCCTCGGTGAAGAAGGTCTCCACCTGCGGGCCGCCGGGCACGTCCATGCACTCGGTGTCCCGGTTGCCGACCAGGGTCGGCCGCATCATCACCAGCACGGTGGGCGGCATCTCCTTGGCCTCGATGGCCTTCAGGGTGGACGCCGGGTACTGGAGCAGCGAGATCAGCTTCTCCGGGGTGCCCGGGTACCCGGACAGCGCCAGCACCATCGGGAACCGGCTGTTCGCGTACTCGGGCTGGAAGTACTGCGGCGGCAGGTAGACGTACGCGGGCGTGCCGGTCAGCCCGGAGCCGCGGCCGTGGATCTCCACCTGCTGGATCACCCCGGAGCGGTCCTGCGCGGAGCCCTGTGAGGAGTACATCTTCTGCTCGCCGGTCACCGAGACGGCCTTGCCGCCCGGCTGGTGGTCGACCACGGTGCCCGGGCTGCCGTCCAGGCCGAGCAGGTCGCTCCAGGTCGAGTAGAAGCCGAAGTACGAGTTGGCGACCAGGCCCATCGCGGCCAGCACCGCGATCTGCGTCCCGAAGAACGCCCCGACCCGGCCCAGCCAGGCCCGCCAGTTCCGGCCGCCGAGCCGGGGCCACAGCCACATGGTGGCGGCGAACGCGGCGAGGGCCACCAGGGTGGCGATGATCTGCAGCGGGAGTCCGGTCAGGCTGGGCACCCGATGATCGTAAGGTACGCCTTCATCGAACTCACAGTCGGCTCCCAGCGGGTTCACGGTTTCGCCAAGCGGGCCCCAAGCGGGCCCCAACCCACCTCGCCGGACGACCGGGGCGCCGGGCCCACCCGGAGGGGGCGGGGCGGCGGTGTACGGTCGCACGGGGTGCCCGGGCGAGGGGCTCCGGGGGCGGGCGGGGAAGCCGGCGGCGGGAGGGGACGGACGTGCGGACGCCTGAGGAGCTCGGTCTGGTCGACTGGGCGGAGCTGGGTCACGCGTTCGGCAGTGCGGCCGAAGTCCCGCACTGGGTGAGGGCGTTGTACGGCGGGGACGCGGCGGCCGCCGACCGGGCGGTGGACCTCCTGTTCGACCGGGCGCTGCACCAGGGGGCGGCCTCCTCGGCGGGCGTCGCCGCCGTGCCGTACCTGGCGCACGCCGCCGTGCACGGGATGCACCGGCGGGACCGCGCGTTGGCGTTCATCGCCGGGACGGGCGGGACCGAGGAGGACTGCTGGTACGAGGAGGCGTGGGCGGCGGCGGAGCTGGCCGGCCGGGCCCGGGCGGCTGCCGAACTGCCGCTCCTGCTACGGCTGTTGGGGGACGCGGACGTCGAGGTGCGGCGGCAGGTGGTGCGGGTGGCGCGCTGGGCGGCGGGGGAGTCGCTGCCGCCGGCGGTGACGGCGCTGACGGAGTGCTTCCGGGCGGACCCGTCCGCGTGGGTGCGGGCCGAGGCGCTGGAGGTGCTCAGCCGCTTGGACGGGCGCCGGGGGGAAGTGCTGCGGGCGGCGCTGGCCGACCCGGCGCCCGCGGTCCGGGCCACGGCCGCGCTCGGACTGCTGGAGGAGTCCGAACTCCCTTACCCGGCCGAGCTGTTGGAGGTGCTGCTGGCGGACGGCGGCGATCCGGCGTTCCGGGTGGTCCGGGACGAGTGGTTCCCCGGCGTCGGCAGCACCGAGAGCCGGGTGCAGCACCTGCTCGACGCCGACCCCGACGCCACCCGGGCCGCCGCGGCCGCCTGGATCGCCGCCGGTGACCACGACGCGCGCGGCACCCGCCGCGCCCTGCGGCTGGCCGCCCGCTGGCCCGGCCGCGAGGCGCCGGCCCTCGACCTGCTGGTCGCCGCCCTGCCGCACCAGCACGACGGGTACTGGCGGGCGAACCTGCTGCGGGGCCTGGCCGAAGGGGTGGCCCGCCACCCCGACCCGGCCGCCCTCGCCGCCGCCGTCCTCCCGGACACCGCCCACCCCGACCGCCGGGTCGCCGAACCCGCCCAACTCCTCCTCGGCCGCACCGGCGACGCCCGGCTGCTCACCGCCGTCCCCGACCCGGCCCCGGCCGCGCTCGACGCGCTGGCCGCCCGCACCCCCGACCTCGCGCTGCGCCGCCGCGCCCTCGCCCCGTACCGCTGCCCGGGCGACGGCACCGACCGCAGCGCCGCCGACGAACTCCTCGACGCGCTCACCCCCGCCGACACCGCCGCCCTGCTGCCCGAACTGACCCGGCTGCTGCGCGCCGCACCGCACCGGAAACTGCTGCACCTGCTCGGCGGCTCCGGCCTCGCCGACCCTCGACTCACCACCGCGCTGGGCGAACTGGCCGCCCGCGACGGCCACCCCCTGCAGGCCGCGGCCGCCGTCGCCGCCGTCCGGCTCGGCGCCGACCCGGGCCCCGCGCTGCGCCTGGTCGCCGAACGGCTCGCACAGGGCCGGGGCGCCCTCGTCGAGGCGGCCCGGCTCGGACCGGTCGGCGCGCCGCTACTGCCGCTGGTGGAACGGCACTTGGCGGGGAGCGACCCGCGGGGCCGGGTGGACGCCGCCGAGGCGCTGTGGCGGATCACCGGCGACCCCCGGCGGTCCGTCCCCGTCCTGCTCGACGCCTTCCGCCCCACCTGGACCGGCCTGCGCGCCCTGACCGTGCTGCGCCGGATCGGCCGCCCGCTGCCCGCCGAACACCGTGCCCTGCTGGACAGTTGGCTCTCCCCCGACCACGTCGGACCGAGCGAGGAGGAGGTCTTCTGGTACGACCGCCTCGGCAACCGGCTGCGCGCGGAGGCCCGGTTGCTGCGCGCCCGGCAGCCCTGAGCGCCCGGCTGCTGCGCGCCCGGCGGGAACGGTGACGGCCCGCCGCACCCATGGGGAAGGTGCGGCGGGCCGTCAGTCCGTGGCGGTGCGTCAGCCCAGGCTGTTGTAGATGGTGTTCAGCAGCGTGGAGTTGTTGTCGTCGTTCTCCAGGGCGAAGGCGAACATGCCGCCCAGGCCCTTGTTCTTCGCGTACGCGGCGCGGGCCTGGATGGCCTTCGGGTCGTCACCGGTCCAGAAGTTGGTGCCGTCGTAGACCCAGGTGCTCTCGGTCACCGGGTCCCAGTGGGTGTTCTGGGCGGTGAGGGTGAGCTCGCGCCAGCTGGCCAGGCCGGCCTCCTGGCTGCCGGGCTTGGCCGGGGTGGCGCCGGTGGCGTTCTGGTACAGGCCGTAGTTGTTGCCGGCCTGGACGCCGGTCCAGCCGCGGAAGTAGAACGGGATGCCGAGGATGATCTTGTTGGACGGGAAGCCGCCCTTGATCCCGTACTCCGGCAGGCCGGTGGTGTACGCGGCCAGCGTGGTGTCCACGTTGTACTTGGCGGTGCCGGGGGCGATCGGCGTGGTCGGGTCGGCCGGGCTGTCGTGCAGCGGGTCCTGGAGGTTGGTCGGACCGGTGGCGTCCCACGAGCCGTGCATGTCGTACGACATGATGTCGGCGTAGTCCAGGTACGAGCCGATCTTGTCGGTCTCGATGTACTGGATCTTGTCCTGGCCGGACGGCAGCGCCGCGGTGAGCAGGAACTTCTTGCCGACGCTGGCGCCGTACGAGTCGAGCTGGCTGCGGAACTCGGCGAGCAGCGCGGTGAAGTTCTGCTTGTCGGCCGCGGAGTAGTGGTTGCCGGTGTGGCCGCCGGCCGAGCCCGGGTACTCCCAGTCGATGTCGATGCCGTCGAAGATGCCCGCGGCGCTGGCCGCGCCGCCCGCCGCGTCACCCGCGACGTTGGTCGGCAGGTTGCCCTTCAGGAACATGTCGATGCAGGACGAGACCAGCTTCTTGCGCGAGGCGTCGGTGGCCGCCGCGTCGGAGAAGTACTTGGAGTACGTCCAGCCGCCCAGCGAGAGGGTGACCCGCAGGTTCGGGTTCTTCGCCTTGAGCTGGCGCAGCTGGTTGAAGTTGCCCTTCAGCGGCTGCTCCCACTCGTCGGTGGAGCCGTCCACCGAGATCGCGTTGGAGTAGTCCATCTGGTAGTCGGCGTACGCGTCGGCCGCGCCGTCGCCCGCGTTCGGGTTGTCCTCGTGGCTGGCGTCCGACGCCTTGACCGCCTCGAAGCAGTTGAGGTTGGTCGGGTGGATGTTCTCGAACGCGTACGAGATCACGTCCAGCTTGGTGGCCGCGCCCGAGGTGTCCACGTTCTTCGGGTAGTAGGCGGCGTCGTACACCGACCACTGGTCGAAGTACGCCGACTTCAGCGGCTTGGCGGTGGCCGGCGCGGCGGCGGTGGAGGTGGTCACCGCGGCGGACTGCAGCGAGGCGTGGCCCGCCTTGTCGTACGCCTGCACGCTGAAGGTGTACGAGGTGCTCGGCAGCAGCGAGGAGATCGCGATGTTGGTGCCCATCGAGGTGCCGACCAGCTGGCCCTTCGACCACACCTTGTACCCGACGTAGTTGTCGGTCGAGTCGGTCGAGGCGTTCCACTTCAGCACCACCGCGTTGGCGGTGGCCTTGGTGACCGTCACCCCGCCCGGCACGGTGATCTTGCCGTCGCCCGACGGGCCGTTGCCGGTGCCCGAGCTGGAGCTCGCGGACGGCGACGGGGACGTCGAGGCCGAGTTGGACGGGCTGGGCGAGGTCGAGTTCGACGGGCTCGGCGAGGTCGAGGCCGAGTTCGACGGCTTGGGCGAGCCGGAGGTGCTGGTGGACGCGGACGGGCTGGTCGAACCGCCGGTGCCCGGGCCGGTCAGCGCCAGGTCGTCCGCCTGGTAGGCGCCGGTGCCGTACCAGCCGTGGGTGAACACCGTCACCGAGGTGGTCGACGCGCCCGTGGTGAACGTGGTGCTCAGCTGGGTGTAGTTGGTGGCGCCCGGCGTCCAGGTGGACGCGTTCACGCCGGTGCCGGTGGCGCCCAGGTACACGTAGCTGCCCTTGAGGAAGCCCGAGAGCGTGTACTGGGTGTTCGGCTGGACGGTGACGACCTGCTGGCACTGGCCGGTGTCCGAGGCGGTGGCGTTGCCGTTCAGCGCGTAGGACCCGCCGTGCACGGGGGTGCTGACCACCGAGCCGCTGGTGCAGGTCCAGCCGCTCAGCGAGCCGGCCTCGAAGTCGCCGTTGGCGAGCAGGTTGACGGTGGCGGCGGAAGCCGAACCGAGCGAGAGCGCCAGGGCGGTGGAGCCGACGGTCATGGCGGCGGCCACCACGAGGGCGCCGGCGCGGCGCCGGGAGGGAGCCCGGCGCGAGGTCGACTCGGGTGCGGGCGTGGCCCGTTCAAGCATGGAGGAACCTCCGGAGAAGTGGGGTTGTCCGGTAGGTGCGGCGGCCGTGGGGACCAGGTGGGAGCCTGCGCGCTTGGGGTGAGCGCGTCACCTAGATTGGACTGGACCATTCGTCCGGGTCAAGGATTTTGGACCACGAACCGTCAGGAAGCTTTCCGATCAGTCCCTCCGGGGGCGTCCTGCCCCGCCCCGCCCGCCCACCCGTGCGCCTCCCGCGCGGGTGCGCCGGGGCTTCGCTGCGCGGGCTCGTGGGGTTCGCCTGCGGCGGGCTTCGGGGGCGGGGAGGGAGACCGGAGGCGGGGGGTGGTGCGGGGCTTCGCTGCGCGGGCTGGCGGTGGGCTGGTGCGGGGCTTCGCTGCGCGGGCTCGTGGGGTTCGCCTGCGGCGGGCTCCGGGGGTGGGGAGGGAGGCCGGAGGCGCGGGCTGGCGGTGGGCTGGTGCGGGGCTTCGCTGCGCGGGCTCGTGGGGGTTCGCCTGCGGCGGGCTGGCGGGCTGGCGGGCTGGCGGGGGGCTTTGCTGCGCGTGGCTCGTGGGGTTCGCCTGCGGGGGCGGGGGCGGGGGCGGGGGTCCGGGGCGGCGGGTGGTGCGGGCGACCAGGGCGGCGGCGGGGAGGCCGACGGCGGCGAGGACGTAGCCGGCGGTGGGGAGGGCGCCGAGGGTGCCGAGGACGGCCACGCCCAGGGCCGAGCCGGCCTGGCGGACGCCGTTGAGGGCGCCCTGGCCGGTCGCGGCGTACGCGGGCGGGGCGGCGACCGCCATCGCGGCGGCGGCCCCCGGGATGGAGAGCGTGCCGGTCGCGGCGAGGGCCAGCTCGGCGGCGACCAGGAGCGGCAGCGGGGGGTGCGGGCCGCCGCAGGCGACGAGCAGCAGCCCGGCCAGGACGCTCGCCGACATGCCCGCCAGCAGGACCGGCCGCGACCCGTACCGGGCCACCAGGCGACCGGTGAAGAACGGCATCACGCACACCGGGAAGGCGATCGGCAGCGAGGCCAGCCCGGCCTGCAACGGACTCAGGCCGTAGCCGTGCTGGAGCCGCACCGCGAACAGGTACATGCCGCCGAAGTACGCGAAGCAGGACACCGCCGCCGCGACCATCGCCGCCCGCACCCGCGGCAGCGCCAGCAGCGCGGGCGGCAGCACCGGCGCGGCCACCCGGCGCTCCACCAGCGCCAATGCGGCGAAGCAGACCAGCGCCGCCGCGGCCGGCACCAGGGCGAACGGCGACCCCCACCCC
Source organism: Kitasatospora saccharophila (assembly GCF_039529925.1). Lineage (NCBI taxonomy): Bacteria > Bacillati > Actinomycetota > Actinomycetes > Kitasatosporales > Streptomycetaceae > Kitasatospora > Kitasatospora saccharophila. The sequence goes on from NZ_BAAANS010000012.1 coordinate 133,506, forward strand.
GCCGACCCGGCCTCGACCAGGCCGAAGGTCAGCAGGCCGAGCGCGGCCGTGGACAGCACCAGGCCGGGACGGTCCAGCGCCCGGGCGGCCCGCACCGGCGGCCGGGGCAGCCGACGGGCCAGCAGCAGCGCGGCCAGCGCGATCGGCGGGTTGACCAGGAACACCAGCCGCCAGCCGCCCAGTTCGACCAGCGCCCCGCCGAGCACCGGCCCGGCCGCCGCACCCAGGCCGCTGAGCGCCGTCCAGGCCCCGATCGCCCGGGTGCGGCGGCCCGGATCCGGGTTCAGGTGGATCAGCAGCGCCAGCGAGGCGGGCACCAGCCCCGCGCCCGCCGCGCCCAGCAGCGCCCGTCCGGCGATCAGCCAGCCGATGCCCGGCGCCAGCGCGCACAGTACCGACAGGACCGCGAACAGGCCGAGCGACCAGGCGTAGACCCGCCGGGCGCCCCACCGGTCGGCGACCGCGCCACCCGCCAGCAGCAGACCCGCGAAGACCACCGTGTAGGCGTCCACCGCCCAGGGCAGCGCCGCCGCGCCCGGGTGCAGCGACGCCTGCACGTCCGGGACGGCGATGTTCAGGACCGAGGTGTCGAGCAGGACGAGCAGGTTCCCGGCGGCGATGCCCGCGAAGGTCAGCTTGGCGCGGGTGCGGGGGGTGGGGGCGGTGTCGGTGTCGGTGCCGGTGGCGGGCGGGCGGAGGGAGGGGAGGGTCGTGGTCATGGGGGCAGCCTGTCCCGGCGGGCGGGCGGTCCGCGACGCCGGGAATCCGATGCCCCCATCGGAGAGTCCGATGGGCCGCGGTTAGGCTGCCGCAGTGGACTCCCGTTACCTGCGCGCCCTCGTCGCGGTCGTCGACCACGGCGGCATCTCCGCCGCCGCCCAGGCCCTCGGCTACGCCCAGTCCAGCGTCAGCGCCCAACTCAAGCGGCTGGAAGCCGACCTGGGCGTGAGCGTACTCGTCCGGGCCGGCACCGGCGCCGTGCTCACCGAAGCCGGCACCCGGCTCCTCCCGCACGCCCGGGCCGCCCTCGAACTGGAGGAGCAGATGCGGCGGGCCGCCCTCGGCGACCGCCCCCGGCTGCGGATCGGCGCCCAGGAGTCACTGGCGCACGCCTGGATGCCCGACGTGCTGGCCGCGCTGGAGTACGGGACGGCAGGGGGCCCGTCCGGCCGGGACGCCGGAGCGGACGTCGAGCTGACGGTCGCCAACCGGGCCGTACTGGAACGGGCCTTCGGGGCCGGCGAACTGGACCTGGTCCTCCAGTACGACAACGGCGCCCGCGCACTCGGCCCGCACACCGTCGTCGGACACGACCGCACCGTCCTCGTCGCCGGACCCGGCCACCCGCTGGCCCGACGGGAACGGGTCACGCCCGAACAGGTGCTCCGCCACGACTTCCTGGTGGCCGAACGCGGCTGCACCTCCGAGATGCTCGTCGACCGCTTCGGACGCGACCTGCTCTCCGGAGCCCAACTCACCATGGTCCAGGGCTCGCTGTCCGCCCTGCTCCGCCTCACCGGACACGGCCAGGGCCTCTCCCTGCTCCCCGCACTGGCCGTGGCCCGGGAGCTGGAGGACGGCGAACTCGTCGAACTGCACCTCACCGAGCAGCTCCGCCCGGTCGCCATCGTCGCCCGCTGGCGGCCCCGACCGGGCCTCGCCGAGAGTGCCCTGCGGGCGCTGCTGGACGTGGCGCGCCGGGCGGATCCGCTGGGGGGCTGAGCGGCGCTTTCCCTGGGTGTCCGCCCGCCCGCCCACCCGTGCGCGCCCCGTGCGGGTGGGCGGTGGGGGTTCGCTGCGCGTGGCTGTGGGGGTCGGTGGGGTCCGCCTGCGGCGGGCTCCGTCCCACCCGCCCACCCGTGCGCCGCCTGCGGGTATGGGCGGTGGGGCTTCGCTGCGCTCGCCCGTGCGCCGTCCGCTGGAGCGGTGGGGCTTCGCTGTGCTCATCCACGTTCCGTCGGCGGGTGCGGGCTTCGCTGCGCTCGCCCGTGTGCCGCCTGCGGGTGTGGGCGGTGGGGCTTCGCTGCGCTCGCCCGTACGCGCTGCTGGGCGGGGTGGGCTTCGCTGCGCTCGCCCGTAAGACGCCCGTTGAGGCGCTGGGGCTTTCGCTGCACTTGCCCGTGGGTCGTCCATTGGGGGCGCTGGGGCTTCGCTGTGCTCGCCCGTGTTCCGTCGGCGGGTGTGGGCTTCGTCGTTCGGGTTCGTCGGCGGGTGGCGCACGGGTGGGCGGGTGGGCGAGGGGGCGCGGGAGCCGTTGTGCGCCCCTGGCTCGTAGTTGCACATGACTTGCAATTGCGTCCGTATAAGCGGAAGGATGGCCCAGCTCACCGCCCCGCGGCACCGTCGGCATCTCGGAGGGAACTTCCATGGCAGCGCCCAGTCGTCTGCGCGACCGGCTCACTCGGGAGGAGTGGATCCGGCTCGCCGGGATGGGCGGGTTCGTCCTGCTCCTGCACGTGGTGGGGTGGGTGACCCTGCTGGCGGTGATCGCGCCGAAGCACTACGACGTGGGCGGGCAGGTGTTCGGGGCCGGGATGGGGCTGACGGCGTACACGCTGGGGATGCGGCACGCCTTCGACGCGGACCACATCGCGGCGATCGACAACACCACCCGCAAGCTGATGGGGCAGGGCAAGCGTCCGCTCTCGGTGGGGTTCTGGTTCTCGCTGGGGCACTCGTCGATCGTGTTCGGGCTGTGCGCGCTGCTGGCGTTCGGGATCAGGTCGCTGGCGGGGCAGGTGGAGTCGGACGACTCGACGCTGCACGACGTGACGGGGCTGATCGGGGTCAGCGTCTCGGGGACGTTCCTGGTGCTGATCGGCCTGATCAACCTGGGGGCGTTCAACGGGATCCTCAAGGTGTTCCGGCGGATGCGCCGGGGCGACTTCGACGAGGCCGAGCTGGAACGGCAGCTGGACAGGCGCGGGTTCATGAACCGGATCCTGGGGCGGGTGACCCGGGCGGTGACCAAGCCGTGGCACATGTACCCGGTGGGGCTGCTGTTCGGGCTGGGCTTCGACACCGCGACGGAGGTCTCGCTGCTGGTGCTGGCGGGCGGCGCGGCCGCGTTCTCGCTGCCCTGGTACGCGCTGCTGGTGCTGCCGGTGCTGTTCGCGGCGGGGATGAGCCTGCTGGACACCATCGACGGCTCGTTCATGAACTTCGCCTACGAGTGGGCGTTCTCCAAGCCGGTCCGGAAGATCTACTACAACCTGACGGTGACCGGCCTGTCGGTGATCGTGGCGCTGGTGATCGGCGTGATCGAGCTGCTCCAGCTGGCCTCGGAGAAGCTGGACGTCACCGGCGGCCCGATCGGTTGGATCGGCTCGCTGGACCTGAACATGGTGGGCTACGTGATCGTCGGCCTGTTCGTGGTGACCTGGGCCGGGGCGCTGGCGTTCTGGAAGTTCGGCCGGGTCGAGCAGAAGTGGGGCGCGGGCCTGCGCGGCGAACAGGCGTGAGCGGGCGGGAACGGGTGTGAGCGGGCGTAGCGGCTGAGCAGGAGTCAGGAGGGGCGTCCCGGACGGGGCGCCCCTCTCCGTGTGCCGGGGGCCGCCCGTGGGGAACTGTTCACGTCGGCACCCTTGTCGCGTCAACTTCTACGCGCGTATCTTCTGGACGTGGATCTACGCGAGTAGTCCGCCGGGGTCCGTCCGAGCGTCCGAACCGGTCCCGGCGAACGGCCTTCTGACGAACCCTCACCACCACCCGGGGAGCCCGCGCGGCCCCGGGCCACGGCCTTGCCACGAAGGAGCCCCGCAACGGTGCCCAGCCCCACTCCCGCCCGCCGCTCCCGCCGCACCCTGCTGCGCGTCGCCTCGACGGCCGCGGTCGCCGCGTCCCTGTTGGCCGTCCCGCTGCCGGGGGCGTTCGCCACGCCGTCCACCGGTGCGGTGATCGCCGAGGTGTACGGCGGCGGCGGCAACTCCGGCGCGACGCTGAAGAACGACTTCGTCGAGCTGGGCAACCCGTCCGGGGCGGCCTTCGGCCTGTCCGGCTACAGCGTGCAGTACCTGCCGGGCAGCCCGAGCGCCTCCAGCCAGTGGGGGGTGACCCCGCTGAGCGGGTCGATAGCCGCCGGCGGGCGCTACCTGGTCGCCGAGGGCGCGGGCGCGGGCGGCACCGCCGAGCTGCCGGCCGCCGACGCGAGCGGCAGCCTGGCGCTGTCGGCGACCACCGGCACCGTCGCGCTGGTCAACGGCACCGCCGCGCTGACCTGCAAGACCGCCGCGGACTGCGCGGCCGACCCGCGGATCGTCGACCTGGTGGGCTTCGGCACCGCCGTGGTCCGCGAGGGCAGCCCGGTGACCGGGGCGTCCAACACGGCCTCGGTGGCGCGCGGCGCCGCGCTCGCCGACAGCGACGACAACGCCAGGGACCTCGCGGCCGGCGACCCGACGCCGACCAACTCCAAGGGCCAGAGCACCGGCGGCGGCACTCCGGGCGGCGGCGACGGCGGCACCACCACCCCGCCGGTCCCCGGCGACCTGCGGATCCACGACGTCCAGGGCACCACCCGCGTCTCGCCGAAGAACGGCCAGAGCGTCACCAACGTCCCGGGCGTGGTCACCGGCGTGCGGGCGTACGGCACCAAGGGCTTCTGGATCCAGGACCCGAACCCGGACGCGGACCCGGCCACCAGCGAGGGCGTGTTCGTCTACACCGGCTCGGCCAACCCGACGGTGAAGGTCGGCGACTCGGTGCTGGTCACCGGCAAGGTCAGCGAGTACTACCCGAACAGCTCGGGCGGCTCGCAGTCGGTCACCGAGCTGACCGGCCCGAAGACCACCGTGCTGTCCGCGGGCAACCCGGTGCCCGCGCCGGTCGTGCTGAGCGCCGCGAACGTCCCGGCGGCGTACGCCCCGGACGCCGCCGGCGGCTCGATCGACGCGCTGCCGCTGGACCCGGCGAAGTACGCCCTCGACTTCTACGAGTCGCTGGAGGGCATGAACGTCCAGGTCGCCGACGTGCCGGTGGTGCAGGCCACCGACAAGTACAACGAGCTGTGGGTGGACGCGGTCGCCACCGACCCGCGCACCGCCCGCGGCGGCGTGGTCTACCTCGGCTACGACCGGCCCAACAACGGCCGGATCATGGTCCAGTCGCTGCCGCCGCTGACCGAGGTGCCGTTCCCGGTCGCCAACGTCGGCGACGAGCTGACCGGCGCCACCGCCGGCCCGCTCGACTACAACCAGTTCGGCGGCTACACCATCGCCGCCAACACGCTGGGCGCGGTCAAGGACAACGGGCTCAAGCCCGAGGTCGCCGAGCAGGGCAAGAAGAACGAACTGAGCATCGGCACCTACAACGTCGAGAACCTCGACCCGGGTGACGGCCCGGAGAAGTTCGCCCAGCTCGCCGAGGGCGTCGTCACCAACCTGGGCTCGCCCGACATCGTCGCCCTGGAGGAGATCCAGGACGACAACGGCGCCGTCAACGACGGCACGGTGGGCGCCGCCACCACGGTCAGCACCTTCATCGAGGCGATCAAGGCGGCCGGCGGCCCCGCCTACGACTGGCGCGGCATCGACCCGGTCGACGGCCAGGACGGCGGCGAGCCCGGCGGCAACATCCGCCAGGTGTTCCTGTTCAACCCCGAGCGGGTCTCCTTCACCGACGTCCCCGGCGGCACCTCCACCACCGCCGTCGACGTCACCGGCAAGAACAACAAGGCCCGCCTCACCGCCTCGCCCGGCCGGATCGACCCCGGCAACGAGGCGTGGACCGCCAGCCGCAAGCCGCTGGTCGGCCAGTTCGAGTTCAAGGGCAAGCCGGTCTTCGTGATCGCCAACCACTTCAACAGCAAGGGCGGCGACCAGGGCATCGACAGCCGCTTCCAGGCCCCCGCCCGCTCCTCCGAGGTGCAGCGGGTCAAGCAGGCCACCGTCGAGCAGGCGTTCGTGGCCAAGCTGCTGGCGGCCGACCCGAAGGCCCGGATCGTCTCGCTCGGCGACTTCAACGACTACCAGTTCTCGCCCGCGCTGCAGACCCTCACCAAGGACGGCGTGCTGCGCGACCTGGTGAACGAACTGCCCGAGAGCGAGCGCTACTCGTACGTCTACCAGGGCAACTCGCAGGTGCTCGACCACATCCTGGTCAGCCCCGCGCTGAAGCCGAACAAGACCGACTACGACGTGGTGCACATCAACAGCGAGTTCGCCGCCCAGGCGTCCGACCACGACCCGCAGGTGGTCCGGATCAAGCCCTGACGGCCCCCGCGCCAGGCAGCCCCCGCCCGGCCCGGCGGGGGCTGCCGCCGTTCCGCGGAGGTTCCGAAGTTACCGGCGGGTTGACCGGGAGGCCCGCAGGCCGGAGGATTCGGGGCACCCCCCGCGCCAGGTCTGGAAGGACGCTCCCCGCATGGTCTACGACGCCGACGTCATCGTGATCGGAGCGGGCCTCGCCGGCCTGGTCGCCACCGCCGAACTCGCCGACGCCGGACGGAAGGTGCTGCTGCTCGACCAGGAGCCGGCCGGCTCGCTCGGCGGACAGGCCCACTGGTCCTTCGGCGGCCTGTTCCTGGTCGACTCGCCCGAGCAGCGCCGGATGCGGATCAAGGACTCCCGGGAGCTGGCCTGGCAGGACTGGCTCGGCACCGCCGGGTTCGACCGCGCGGAGGACGCCTGGCCGCGCCGCTGGGCCGAGGCGTACGTCGACTTCGCGGCCGGCGAGAAGCGCGCCTGGCTGCACGGGCAGGGCGTCCGGCTGTTCCCGGTGGTCGGCTGGGCCGAGCGCGGCGGACTGCTGGCCTCCGGGCCCGGCAACTCGGTGCCGCGCTTCCACATCACCTGGGGCACCGGCCCCGGCATCGTCGAACCCTTCGCCCGCCGGGTCCGCGAGGCCGTCAAGGCCGGCCGGGTCGAACTGCGCTTCCGGCACCGGGTCACCGGCCTCGCCGCGAGCGCGGGCAGCCTGGACACCGTCAGCGGCGAGCTGCTCGCCCCGTCCGCCGTGCAGCGCGGCGAGGCCAGCTCCCGCGAGGTCGCCGGCCACTTCGAACTGCGCGCCCAGGCCGTGGTCGTGGCCTCCGGCGGCATCGGCGGCAACCACGAGAAGGTCCGCGCGGCCTGGCCCGAGCGGCTCGGCACCCCGCCCGCCAAGCTGCTCTCCGGCGTCCCCGCGCACGTCGACGGCCTGATGCTGGACGTCGCGGGCGCGGCCGGCGGCAACCTGATCAACGGCGACCGGATGTGGCACTACACCGAGGGCATCGAGAACTGGAACCCGATCTGGGCCAAGCACGGCATCCGGATCCTGCCCGGCCCGTCCTCGCTCTGGCTCGACGCCACCGGCAAGCGGCTGCCCGTCCCGCTGTTCCCCGGCTTCGACACCCTCGGCACCCTCGAACACATCATGCGCACCGGCCACCAGCACACCTGGTTCGTGCTCACCCAGAAGATCATCGAGAAGGAGTTCGCGCTCTCCGGCTCCGAGCAGAACCCCGACCTGACCGGCCGCTCGATCCGCCAGGTGCTCGGCCGCGCCCTGCCCGGCGCCACCGGCCCGGTCGAGGCGTTCAAGCAGCACGGACCGGACTTCGTGGTCGCCGACACCCTGGAGGAACTCGTCCGCGGCATGAACGAGCGGCAGGGCGACGCCCCCGCCATCGACGGCGCCGAACTGCGTCGCGAGATCGAGGCCCGCGACCGCGAGATCGCCAACCCGTTCAGCAAGGACCTCCAGGTCACCGCCGTCCACGGCGCCCGCCGCTACCTCGGCGACAAGCTGATCCGCACCGCGAGCCCGCACCGGCTGCTCGACCCCAAGGTCGGCCCGCTGATCGCCGTCCGGCTCAACATCCTCACCCGCAAGTCCCTCGGCGGCCTGCAGACCGACCTCGACTCCCGCGTCCTGCGCGCCGACGGCACCCCCCTGGACGGCCTCTACGCGGCCGGCGAGGCCGCGGGCTTCGGCGGCGGCGGCATCCACGGCTACCGCTCCCTGGAGGGCACCTTCCTCGGCGGCTGCCTCTTCTCCGGCCGCGCCGCCGGCCGCGCGGCGGCCGCCGCCACCGCGTAGCCGCCGCCACCGCGTAGCCGCCGCCACCGCCCGACCCGCGGCGGCGCGGCTCAGCGGCCGGTGGTGCCGTCGATCTGCTCGCGCAGGATGTCGGCGTGGCCCGCGTGGCGGGTGGTCTCGCCGGTCACGTGGGCCAGGATCCAGCGCAGCGAGCGGAGCTCCCCGCGCACCGGGACCGCGGTCGGGCGCGAGGGGTCGGCGCCGCGGAGGAGCGCGTCGCTCGCCGCGCACGCCTCCCGGTAGTCGGCCAGCACCCGCTCCACCGGCACCCCCTCCGGCACGGCCATGCCGAAGTCGACGTCCCGGTACTGCTCCAGGCCCGCGACGTGGTACCCGAACCAGTACCGCTCGGCGTCCGTCAGGTGCCGCACCAGCCCCAGCAGGTTCGTCCCGGTCGGCACCAGGACCCGGCGCAGCTGCTCCTCCGTCAGCCCCTCGGTCTTCTTCAGCACGCACTCCCGGGCGAAGGCCAGGAAGGCGAGCGCGACGGCGAGTTCGCCGTCGTCGGTGAGGGGGACGGGGCGGCGCTGGCTCTCGATGTTCGTCATGTCCGGGAACCTAGCCCGGCCCGGCCCGGGGCGCACCGGGGTTTCGGGGGGCCGTGGGGGCGGCCCGCGCGGATCGCCGAGAATGGGCGCACGAGCGGAGGAGGCGCGGTGGCGGAGCTGGACGGGCGGCCGGTGACGGCGGGGCAGTTGCAGGTGTTGGCGCTGACGAACTACGGGCACTTCACCACGATGCTGGTGGAGGACGGCCGGGTGCGCGGGCTCGACCTGCACCTGGAGCGGCTGGAGCGGGACTGCGCGGCGCTGTTCGGGGTGGTGCCGGACCGGGAGCGGGTGCGCGGGTTCGCCCGGCGGGCGGTGCCCGCGGCGGGGGCGGTCGCGGTGCGGGTGACGGTGTTCGACCCGGCGATCGACCTGGGCAGCATCGGCGGGCGGGCCGAGCCGCGGGTGCTGGTGACGGCCCGTCCGGTGGGCGGCGGGGAGCCGGGGCCGATCCGGGTGCGGACGGTGCGCTTCGAGCGGGAGCTGCCGGAGGTGAAGAGCGTGGCGCTGTTCGGGGCGCTGCGCCAGCGCCGGCTGGCCCAGCAGGCCGGGTTCGACGACGCGCTGTTCGTGGACCGGGACGGCGGGGTGACCGAGGGCGGGACGTGGAACGTCGGGTTCCTGCGCGGGGGCGAGCCGCTGTGGCCGCGCGGCGCGTACCTGGCGGGGACGGCGATGGCGCTGCTGCGCGGGGCGTGCGGGGGCGTCGAGGAGCGGGTGGGGACGGAACTGGCGGGCGTGGAGGCGGTGTTCGCGACCAACGCGGCGGTCGGGGTGCGTCCGGTGGCGGCGGTGGACGGGCGTGCGTTCGACACCGCGGGGGTGGCGCGGCTGCGCGCGGCGTACCTGGCGGTGCCGGGGGAGCGGCTGTAGCCGGGGTCGGGGCCGGGGCTTTGCCAGCGCATGGTCGGATCATGTGCTGGACCAGACCGGCCCGATGACGCTCGTTCACCGACCATCAGGGCGCCCGCCACCGGCCGCTGACAGTCTCCCGCGCATGGATATCCCGAACATGGGCGTGCCCGCCGAGCTCGCCGCCCGCATGAGCATGGCGGAGCAGCACGAGTACCTGCGCAGCAAGTTGTCCCGCCGCACCCTGCTGCGCTCCGGCGCGGTCACGGTCGGCGCACTGGCCGTCGGCGGGGCGCTGGGCTCCGGCACGGCGTTCGCCGACCAGCCGGTCAAGCCCGGTGCCGCCACCGCCGGCGTGAACGGCTCGCTGGTCGCGCCGACCGGCCGCCACCTGCAGTTCGGCGCCGACGCCGGGACCCAGATGCGGGTGTCCTGGCAGGTGCCGGCGGCGGTGAAGAAGCCGTTCCTGCGCTTCGGCCGCCACCCCTGGGAGCTGAGCGGGAAGATCGAGGCCGAGGTGCGCGCGCTGCACACCCCGGCGCTGGTCGACGGCGCCGTCCCGGTCGACCAGTACTACCTGCACGTGGCGCTGGACCACCTGCAGCCGGGCACCACCTACTACTACGGCGTCGGCCACGAGGGCTTCGACCCGGCCTCGCAGCAGTCGATCTCCACCCTGCGGACCTTCACCACCGCGCCGTCCCGCAACGGCCGGCACAACCGCCCGTTCGAGCCCTTCACCTTCACCGCCTTCGGCGACCAGGGCGTCTCCGCGCACGCGGCCGGCAACGACAACGTGATCCTGGCGCAGAACCCGGTGTTCCACCTGCACGCGGGCGACATCTGCTACGCCGACCCGATGGGCCAGGGCCTGGACGCCGACAGGTCCGCGTTCAACGCGCTGACCTGGGACGCCTTCCTGGCGCAGACCGAGCCGGTGTCGGCGGGCATCCCGTGGATGGTCTCCTACGGCAACCACGACATGGAGGCCTGGTACTCGCACAACGGGTACGGCGGCGACGACGCCCGCTTCACCCTGCCGACCGACGGCCCGGACCCGCGCAAGGCCCCCGGCGTCTACTCCTTCACCTACGGCAACGTCGGCGTGATCTCGCTGGACGCCAACGACGTCTCGTACGAGATCCCGGTCAACTTCGGCTTCACCAACGGGCAGCAGACCCAGTGGCTGGAGCGGAGGCTGCGCGAGCTGCGGGCGGACGAGACGGTCGACTTCGTGGTGGTCTTCTTCCACCACTGCGCCTTCTCCACCACCCACCAGCACGCCTCCGAGGGCGGGGTCCGGGAGGCGTGGGTGCCGCTGTTCGAGAAGTACCGGGTGGACCTGGTGGTCAACGGCCACAACCACGTGTACGAGCGCACCGACGCGATCCTCGGCAACAAGGTCTCCAGGGCCGTGCCGAGCGGCGAGACGGTGGACCCGGAGAAGGACGGGGTGGTCTACGTGACCGCGGGCGCGGCCGGCCGCAGCCTGTACTACTTCGACGCCCCCGACACCTACGAGGGCCACGAGAACCACCAGGACGAGGTGGTCACGTACCACTTCGACAAGGGTGCGGCGAAGGTCCCCGAGACGGTGCACTGGTCGCGGGTCCGCTACACCGGCTACTCCTTCATCAAGGTGGACGTCACCCCGGCGCACCGCGGCGCGAACACCACCATGAAGGTGACCGCGCTGGCCGAGGACGGCACCCGGATCGACCACTACTCGATCGTCCGCCGCGCGGGCCGCGGCGGGCACGGCCGCTGACGCCGGGTCGGCGCCCGCCCCGGACCCGGTGCCGTCGGGTCCGGGGCGGGCGCCGTCTAGGGTGAAGCGGTGAGCACCGCCCGTTCGATCCTGCTGTTCGCGCTGGCCGCCGTCCTGGAGATCGGCGGCTGCTGGCTGGTCTGGCAGTCCGTCCGCGAGTCCCGTCCGTGGTGGCTGGCCGGGCTCGGGGTGCTGGCCCTGGGCCTGTACGGCTTCACCGCGGCCCTCCAGCCGGATGCCGACTTCGGCCGGGTGCTGGCCGCGTACGGCGGGGTGTTCGTGGCCGGTTCGCTGCTGTGGGGCGTGCTGCTGGACGGCTTCCGGCCCACTCGGTGGGACGTGCTGGGGGTGCTGGTCTGCCTGGTCGGCGTCGGCGTGATCATGTACGGGCCGCGCCGGTAGCGGGCCTCAGGACGCGACCCAGCGCCAGCCGTTCTTGTCCACGCAGACGATGACCCGGCCGGAGGCGTCGGTGCCCGAGACGCCGTGGTCGGAGGCGCGGCAGAACTGGCCCGCCTGGTAGCAGTTGCCCGCGTTGGACAGCGGGTGGCAGCCCGCGGCCTGCTGGGCGTGGGTCGGCGTCGGCGTCGGCTGGGCGGCCGGCTTGCTGGTGGTGCGGGCCGTGGTGGGGGTGGACGCCGCCTTGGGGGTGGTGGCGGCGGGCCTGGGCGCCTCGGTGGTCGCCGCGACGGTCGGCGTGGGCGTGGGCGTGGGCGTCGGCGTGGGGGTCGGGGACGGGGACGGCGTCGGGCTGGGCGTGGGGGTCGGGGACGGGCTCGGGCTCGCCGCGGGGGCGCTGCTGCTGTGGGTGGCGGCCGGGGAGGGCGGTGCCGTCTGGTCGGTCGGTTCGCAGGCGGTGGCGAACAGGGCGGCGGCGAGCAGCGCACCGGCGGCGGAGGCCCGGCGCAGGCGGAGGGAGAGGGACAAGACGGCTCATCTCGGGGGAACGGCTGTGGACGATCCGCCATCCTTCCGAGTGTGTGCGACCGGTGGAGTTGGGGTGACGGTTTCGTTACCGATCGGCAATCGGAACGCCGCGCAGCACCCCTTCGACGCAGGCCCGGACGTGCCGGCTCGGGTCCGCCCGCAGCCCGGCGACCAGCTCCAGCGCCTCCGGAGTGCCCAGCAGCGCCAGCGACTTGACGGCCTGTGCGCGGGCCCGGGGCTCCTCCGCCGCGGCGATCCGGCGCAGCCGCTCCATCCGGCCGGGCCGCTCGGGCACCCGGGGTTCGAGCCAGGCCGCGGTGGTGTCGTCCCGCAGCCAGCGCAGCTGCTCCCCGAGCCGCTCGGGGTCCGCGTCCGGGTGGTGGGCGGCGCGCCGGATCCCCTCGGTGGCGAGCCGCCGGATCCGCGGGTCGGTCGCGGTGCGGATCACGTGGATCATCACCTCGACCAGCGCCGGGTCGCCGCGCTCGGCCAGCGGCCGCACCAGCGCGGCCCGGACGGTGCCGTGCAGCAGGGTCTGCGCGACCAGCTCGGTGGCGCGCGGCGAGTCGCACAGCGCCAGCACGTCGACGGCCAGGTCGCGCAGGAAGGTGCCGCCGGAGCCCCGGACGTCCAGGACGCTCCAGCGCACCATGTCGAGCGCCAGGTCCTCCACCCGGGCCGGGTCGGGCCCCGGGCCGAGCTGCCGCAGCGCCAGCAGCCGGGCGTCGTACCTGCTGCGGATCCGCTGCCCGGTGGTCCACGGCAGTGCGGCGATGTCGGGCACCGCCTCGACGGCGCGCAGCCGGGCCAGCGCGGCGACGGCGGCGGCCCGGCCCTCCCCGGACCCGTCGCGCAGGACGCCGATCAGCCCGGGCACGGCCTCGGTCAGCCCGAGCCGTCCGGCGGCGTACGCGGCCCGGCGGTGCGCGGCGGCCGGGTCGCGCAGCACCGCCAGGACGGCCTCGCGGCGGGCGGCCGGCCCGCCGATCCGCTCGATCGCCCGGTCGGCGTACGCCTGCATCGCCCCGTGCTCGTGGCCGAGCGTGGCGGTCAGCACGGGCAGCGCGGAGGCGTCGCCGTACTTCCCGAGCGCCTTGATCAGGTCGCCCTGGTAGGGGTTCTCGGCGACCCGGTCGATCAGCAGCCGGACCAGCTCCGCCCGCCCCGCGGGCGCCGGGTCGGCCCCGAGGCGGTCGAGCACCGCCCGGTACTCCCGCTCCTCCTCCTCGGCGTCGTACCGGGCGGCGGCCGCGCGGGCGGCCGGGTCGTCGAGGGTGCGGAGGAACTCGGCGAGGCAGTACCGCAGGTTGGCCCGCTCGTCCTCGTCCTCGTCGTCCTCGTCCTCCTGCCCGGGTTCCTGCGCGGGCTGTTCCGCCGGCTGCTCCGCGGGCTCGGTCCCGGCGAACAGCCGCAGGGCGAGCGGCAGGTGGGCGGGGGTCATCGCGTCGGTGGCGGCGGACCCGAGGGCCTCGGCGGCGTAGGAGAGCGGCGCCCCGGCGGCGAGCACCCGGGTCCGGGCGGCGAGCAGCGGTTCGACCGCCTCGGGGCGGCGCAGGGGGGTGAGGGCCGTGACGGCGTACCAGAGCGTGCGCTCGGCGTCGGTCCCCAGGTCGGCGATCAGCCGCCGCACGGTGGCGGCGTCGCCGAAGCCCGGCCGCCTGCTGTCCGCCCGGGCCAGGTCCTCGCCCCAGACGAGGTCGTTCGGGCCCCGGTCGAAGAGCTCCCGGTGGCACTCCGTGATCAGCAGGGCCCGGGCGGCGGCCCGGGGCGGGAAGCGGTCCAGCCGGCTGAGGTGGCTCCAGGCGGCGCCGCCGGCGTCCAGCAGCCGCCGGCCGAACCCGAGGGCGGCCAGCTGCTCGCGGGTCCAGCCGCAGGAGAGCAGCGCGCTGACGTAGACGGCGGCCCGGGTGACCGGGTCGGTGGTGCGGGCGGCGACCGCGTCCGCCAGTTCCTCGGTCTCCTCCAGCACCGGCCGTCGGCTCGCCACCCGGGGCAGTCGGCCGGCGAGGTGGTGGTGGGCGAAGGCGCGGACGCCGGAGGTGCGCATACCGCGCATTGTGGGCGAGGGGGTGCCCGGCCCGCCAACTTCCCTGGTGGAAAAGGTCGGTGCGGATCCGAACGGAACTGCTACATTCCCCTGGTTTCAGTTCGAGGAGGATCATGCAGAAGTACCTGGCGGGGGTCGGTCGGGCGTTCGCCGTACGCGTGGTGGTGGGGATGCTCGTCCTGACGGGCGGGCTGTTCTGGCGGGCGCTGCACGCGTCGGACGGGCAGCGGGCCGAGGGTGGCGAGCCCGTCCTGTGCGGCCCGATCAAGGAGGGCCAGCCGGCCGGCTACCCGGCGATGTGCGCCGCGCTGAACCGCCCCGACCTGGCGGAACTGGTCGGCGCCCCGGGCGAGCGGATCGTGTCCGCCGGGGTCGGCACCTACTCGACGTGGGACCTCGGGGCGGCGCAGGCGCAGGTCGGCCAGCTGGAGGTGGCGATCTCCGACCGCCGCACCATCCCGTACGACCTGCTGCTGGACAGCACCCGGGTGAGCGCCCGCGAGGTGGCCCCGGTGGCCGGGCGGCCCGCGGTCGCCTACGCGGAGCCGCTGCACTGGGTGACCCTCAACCTCGGTACCGGCGGCTCGGGTTCGGACCCGATCCCGGCCCCCGCGCCCACCCGCGACCCCGGCACGGCCTACCACCTCGTGGTGGCCCGGAACGCGGACGGCAGCGGCGGCTCCCTCGACGTGTCGCTGCAGCGGGTCGACGGCGGTTCCGCGGACAGCGAGCGGCTGCCCGCGCTGGCCGAGAAACTGATGGCCGACCTGGACGGCTGGAACGCGCCCCCGCTCCCGACCGAGCCGGGGCAGCCGACCCGCGCGCCCCGGCCGTCCCCGTCGCCGACCGAGTTCCGGCCGTTCTCGGGCGGGTACTGAGTCGGCCGCCCCGCTGCCCGGCCGCCGCCGTCACTGCCGGTAGGTGGCCAGGAAGCGGCCGATCCGGTTGATCGCGGTCTCCAGTTCGTCGGCGCGCGGCAGCGTGACGAAGCGGAAGTGGTCGGGGCGGGGCCAGTTGAAGCCGGTGCCCTGGACGATGTGGATCTTCTCGCGGAGCAGCAGGTCCAGCACGAAGCGCTCGTCGTCGACGATCCGGTGCACGGCCGGGTCGAGCTTGGCGAAGGCGTACAGCGCGCCGCGCGGTTTGACGCAGGAGACGCCGGGGATCTCGTTCAGCGCCCGCCAGGTGACGTCGCGCTGCTCGGTGAGCCGGCCGTTGGGCAGCACCAGGTCGTTGATCGACTGCCGGCCGCCGAGCGCGGCCTGCACCGCGTACTGGGCGGGCACGTTGGGGCACAGCCGCATCGAGGCCAGCATGGTGAGGCCCTCCAGGTAGTCCCTGGCGTGCTCCTTGGGGCCGGAGACCGCGAGCCAGCCGCTGCGGAAGCCGGCCACCCGGTACGCCTTGGACAGGCCGTTGAAGGTCAGGGTGACCACGTCCTCGGAGAGCGCGGCCAGGCAGTGGTGCTCGGTGCCGTCGTAGAGGATCTTGTCGTAGATCTCGTCGGCGAAGACCAGCAGGTGGTGGCGGCGGGCCAGGTCGAGGATGCCCTCCAGCAGCTCCTTCGAGTAGACCGCGCCGGTCGGGTTGTTCGGGTTGATCACCACGATCGCCTTGGTGCGGTGGGTGATCTTGGCGGCGATGTCCTCCAGGCTCGGGTACCAGTCGGACTCCTCGTCGCACAGGTAGTGCACCGCCTTGCCGCCCGCGAACCGCACCACGGCCGTCCACAGCGGGTAGTCCGGCATCGGGACGAGCACCTCGTCGCCGTCGTCGATCAGCGCCTGCACGGCCATCTGGATCAGCTCGGACACGCCGTTGCCCAGGTACACGTCGTCCACCGTGACGCCCTGCACGCCGCGCTGCTGGTAGTACTGCACGACGGCGCGCCGGGCGGGGAGGATGCCGCGCGAGTCGGAGTAGCCGTGGGCGTTGGACAGGTTGCGGATGATGTCCTGGACGATCTCCTCGGGCGCCTCGAAGCCGAACGGGGCCGGGTTGCCGGTGTTCAGCCGCAGCACGCTGTGCCCGGCCTCCTCCAGCGCGTTGGCGGTGTCGACGACCGGGCCACGGATCTCGTAGCACACGTCCTTCAGCTTGCTGGACTGGCGAAACTCCATCAGCGGCCTCCCGACCCGTCACCGAGCCCCTGCGGCCGGCTTGCTTCGTTCTACCAAGTAGTGACTTGGAAAGTCCAACCTATTGGCTATGCTGACGGCATGCCACGCCGAAGCTACGACCAGTACTGCGCCGTCGCCCGCGCCCTGGACGCGGTGGGGGAGCGCTGGAGCCTCCTGATCGTCCGTGAACTCCTCGGCGGACCGCGCCGCTACACCGACCTGCACGCCGACCTGCCCGGCGTCTCCACCGACATCCTCGCCACCCGCCTCAAGCAACTGGAGGGCGAGGGACTGGTCGAACGCCGCCGCCTGGAGCGCCCCGCCAACGCCACCGTCTACGAACTCACCCCCCGCGGCGCCGAACTCCGCCCCGTCGTCGAGGCCCTCGCCCACTGGGGCGGCCCCGACCTCGGCGAGCCCCGCCCCACCGACGCCGTCCGCGAGCACTGGTACACCACCACCGCCTGAGCGCCGTCGGCCCGCCGTGACGCGCGGGGGCGGTGGCGGCCGCGGGGAGCGGGAACGGTAGGTTCCGGGCGTGAACGAGACGGATCTGGCCGGGGTGCGGGACGGCTTCCGGGCCGGGGCGGCCGGGGTGGCCATCGGCGCGGGCGTCGGGCTGGCGGCCTGGGCGCTGTCGGCGCTGATCGGCGACGGGGCGTTCCCCGGGTACCTGGTCGGGCCGCTGGTGTGGCCCGCCATGAGCTTCGTGGTGCCGCTCTGGCGGGAGCGCCGGGGCCACCGGCGGCCCGCCACCCTGGTCACCCTGCTCGTGGGCCTGCTGGGCCTGGTGGCGATGTTCGCGGTCGGGGACCGCATGGAGAGCGGCCCCGACAACGAGCTGACCGCCTGGGCGGGGGCGGCCTACCTGGTGCTGCTGCTGGTCTGCTGCACCGTCTTCGGTGCGCTGGCCGGCCCGGCCGGGGCCGAGCACGGCCGCAGCTGGCTGCGCTTCACCGGCCGCGGCCGCCACTACCATCTCGCGGTGTACGGCGGCCTGGCCGCCCTGGCCGTCCTGGCGGTCGGGGCCGCCGCGGTCACCGCCTGAAGCGCTGCACGAACGCTGCGAGTGGCGTCCGTCCCGGTGCCGGGACGACCGTGGCAGGGTGACGGTGGAAGCGTGCGGCGACGAACTGGTGGCCCGGGTGGCCCGGGGCGAGCGGGACGCCTTCGAGGCGTTCTACCGGCAACTGCTCGGCCCGGTCGGGGCGGTGGTGCGCCGGGTGCTGCGCGACCGGGCGCAGAGCGAGGAGGTCGTCCAGGAGGTCTTCCTGGAACTGTGGCGCACCGCCGACCGCTACCGCCCCGAACGCGGCAGCGTGCACGCCTGGGCGCTGACCGCCGCCCACCACCGCGCCGTCGACCGGGTCCGCGCCGCCCGGGCCGGGGCCGAGCGCGAACGCGCGGCCGCCCTGCGCGACTACCGCCCCGCGTACGACAGCGTCGCCGCCGAGGCCGAGCGCCGCATCGAGGACCACGCCGTCCGCACCGCCCTCGCCGCCCTCGCCCCCGCCCAGCGCGAGGCCCTCGCCCTCGCCTACTGGGGCGGCTGCACGCAGACCCGGATCGCCGCGCTGCTGGGCGCCCCGTTGGGGACGGTGAAGAGCCGGGTGCGGGACGGCCTGCGGCGGTTGCGGGTGGAGTTGGGGTGAGTGAGGGGGCGGGCGCGGGGCGGGTGGAGGTGGGGGTGAACGAGGGAGGGGGCGGCTGCACGCGGACCCGGATCGCCGCGCTGCTGGGCGCCCCGTTGGGGACGGTGAAGAGCCGGGTGCGGGACGGCCTGCGGCGGTTGCGGGTGGAGTTGGGGTGAGTGAGGGGGCGGGCGCGGTCGCCGGTGGAGCCGGGGTGACGGGCGCCCGCCGCGGGGCGTCAGTCCGGTCGGCGGGCCGGCCACCAGGTGCGGCCGCCGAGGTCGTGGACCAGGGCGGGCACGAGCAGCGAGCGGACCAGCAGGGTGTCGAGCAGGACGCCGAAGGCCACGATGAAGGCGATCTGGGCGAGGAAGGCGAGCGGGATGACGCCCAGGGCGGCGAAGGTCGCGGCCAGCACCACGCCCGCCGAGGTGATCACGCCGCCGGTCGCGGTCAGGCCGCGCAGCACGCCGGCCCGGGTGCCGAGGGCGGCGGTCTCCTCGCGGACCCGGGTCATCAGGAAGATGTTGTAGTCCACGCCGAGGGCGACCAGGAACACGAACCCGTACAGCGGCACCGACGGGTCGGTCGCCGAGAACCCGAACACGTGCGGGAAGACCAGCGCCGAGACGCCCAGCGTGGCCAGGTAGGAGAGCGCGACGGTGGCCGCCAGCAGCAGCGGCGCCAGCACCGAGCGCAGCAGCAGCACCAGCACCACCAGGATGCAGAGCAGCACCACCGGCATGATCAGCGTCCGGTCGTGCCGGGCGGTGCTCCGGGTGTCGGCCTGCTGCGCCGAGTAGCCGCCGACCAGCGCGTCGGCCCCGTCCACGGCGTGCACGGCGGTGCGCAGCCGGGCGACGGTGGCGAGCGCGGCGTCGCTGTCGGCGGGGTCGGCGAGCGTCGCGTCGAGCCGGACCAGGCCGTCGACGGTGACCGGCGGGTCGGTGGGGGCGCCGCCGGTGTACGGGCGGACGGCGGCCACTCCGGCCACCGGCGCGGCGGCGGCCGTCACCGCCTCGGCGCGGTCGGCGCGGGCGACGATCACCGCCGGGTTGCCGGAGCCGCCCGGGAAGTGCGCGGAGAGCAGGCGCTGCGCGGCGACCGAGGGCTGGGCGGTGGTGAACAGTTCGGACTGCGGCACGCCCCGGGCGTCCAGCAGCGGGGAGCAGGCCGCGAGGGCGGCCAGGACGGCGGTCGAGCCGATCCACAGCAGGCGCGGGCGGCGGCCGACCAGGTCGGCGATCCGCTGCCAGACCCGGTGCCCGCCCCCGGTGCCGTCGGTGGCGGGCCGGGCGGGCCAGAACGCGGCCCGGCCGGACAGGGCGAGCGCGGCGGGCAGGAAGGTCAGCGCGGACAGCACGGCGCAGGCGATGCCGATCGCGCCGACCGGGCCGAGCGCCCGGTTGTTGGTCAGGTCGGAGAGCAGCAGGACGAGCAGGCCCAGGCCGACGGTCAGGCCGGAAGCGGCGATCGGTTCCACCGAGCGGCGCAGCGCGGTGCGGGCGGCGGCGAACCTGTCCTGCCCGGTGGCGAGTTCCTCGCGGAAGCGGGCCGAGTACAGCAGCCCGTAGTCGGTGGCCGCGCCGATCACCAGGATCGACAGCAGCCCCTGCACCTGCCCGTCCACCCGGACCACGCCGTGCCGGGCGAGGGCGTAGACGATCGCGCAGGCCGCGCCGAGCGCGAACACCGCGCCGAGGATCACCAGCAGCGGCAGCAGCACCGCCCGGTAGACCAGCAGCAGGATCAGCAGCACCACGCCGAGGGCCACCCCGAGCAGCAGGCCGTCGATGCCCGCGAACGCCCCCGACAGGTCGGCCAGCACCGCCGCCGGACCGGCCACCCCGGCCACCGCGCCCGGCACCTGCTCGGCGTACCCGCGGATCGCCGCGACCGCCTCCTTGGTGTCCGGCCCGAGGTCGGCGCGCAGCTGCACCACCGCCTCCAGGGCCTTCCCGTCCTCGGACGGCAGCAGCGGCGAGGCCGCCCCGACCGTCCCCGGCACCTGCGCGGCCGCGGCCAGCGCCTTCCCGGCGTCGGCCCGCAGCGCCTCGTCCACCTGCCCGGAGCGGGACTCCCAGACCAGGACGACCGGCAGGGTCGACTCGGTGCGGAAGTCCTTCTCCAGCTGGGCGACCCGGGTCGACTCGGCGCTGCGCGGCAGGAACGCCGCGCCGTCGTTGGTCGACACCTCGCCCAGTTTTCCGGCGAAGGGTCCGAGCGCGCCGCCCAGTGCCAGCCAGACCAGCAGCAGGACGAGCGGGAGCAGGAAGCGCAGGCGCCGCGCGGGGGACGGGGGCGCGGGCGTCGGGACGGGGGTCGGGACGTGCGTCGGCATGGCCCGGAGAATATCTCAATCATTGAGAGATCTGGGCGCCGACGACACGACCCGCCCGGCTCAGGCGTCGAAAGCGGTGTCCCGGGAGCGCTTCTCCCAGCCGAGGACGTCCTCCCGGACCTGGTCCAGGTGCGCGAGCACGCCGTCCACCGCGTCCCCGCCCAGCGCCAGCCGCAGCGGGGTCCGCTCCGCCGCCAGCGCGGCCAGGATCGCCGCCGCCGCCTTGTCCGGGTCGCCGGGCTGCGCGCCGTGGCCGCCGGCGACCATGGCCCGGGTCGCGGCCACCGCGGCGTACTGCCCGCCGTCGGCGCTCACCCCGGCCCGGTCGGCCTCGAACAGCGAGGTCCGGAACGCGCCCGGCTCCACGATCAGCACCTTGACGCCGTACTCGCGCACCTCGTCCGCGAGCGCCTCGGACATCCCCTCCAGGGCGAACTTCGTCGCGCTGTACGCCCCGAAGCCCGCGAAGGACAGCTGCCCGCCCACGCTGCTCATCTGCACCACCGCGCCCGAACGCCGCTCCCGCATGTGCGGCAGCACCGCCCGCACCAGCGCCGCCGGCCCGAACACGTGCACGTCGAACAGGGCGCGCAGCTCCTCGTCGGTGGTCTCCTCGACCGCGCCGACGTGGGTGCGGCCCGCGTTGTTCACCAGCACGTCGATCCGCCCGTGCCGGGCCAGCACGCCCCGCACCGCGGCCCCGACCGCGGCGGTGTCCGTGACGTCCAGGGCCAGCGCCTCCACCTGGTCGGGGTGCGCGGCCACCAGGTCGGCCAGCGAATCCGGCCGCCGCACCGCCCCGACCACCACGTCCCCGGCGGCCACCGCGGCCCGCGCCACCGCCCGTCCGAAACCGCTGCCCGCACCGGTCACCAGCCACACCTTGTTCACGGCAACTCCCGTTCCACCCAATCGACTTCCGACGACCGCAAGCCTGCCGCCGAACCCCGTTGCCGGTCCAAGACCCGTGGTGATAACCAATCGGCATGGCCCTGGACGTCCACACCCGAGACCTGCGCTACTTCCTCGCCGTGGCCGAGGAGTTGCACTTCACCCGCGCCGCCGAACGGCTGCACGTCTCGCAGCCCGCGCTCAGCAAACAGGTCCGCGCCCTCGAACGGCGGCTCGGCACCGAACTGTTCCGCCGCGACCAGCACCGGGTCGCCCTGACCGCCGCCGGACACGCCCTGCTGCCGCACGCCCGCGAGGTCCTGGACGGCTGGGCCCGCGGCGCGGACGCGCTGGCCGCCGCCAAGGCCGAGCAGCGCAGCACCCTGACCGTCGGGATGAGCACCAGCCCCGCCCGCGGCGGCCTGCTGCCCGCCGTCCGCTCCCGCCTCGGCGCCACCCACCCGCAGGCCACCACCCGCCTGCGCCAAGTCAGTTGGGACGACCCGACGGCCGGCCTGGCCGACGGCGGCACCGACCTCGCCTACGTCTGGCTGCCCCTGCCCGACCCGCACCGCTACGACTGGACGGTGGTCGCCGAGGAACCCCGCCTGCTCGCCCTCCCCGCCGCCCACCCGCTCGCCGCCCGCCCCGCGCTCGACTTCGCCGACCTGCTCGACGAACCCTTCCTCGCCCTGCCCCCCGACGCGGGCCCGCTGCGCGACCACTGGCTCGCCCTGGACGCCCGGGCCGGCCGGCCGCCCCGGATCGGCGCCGAGGTCGCCGGCGTCGAGGAGACCTACGAAGCCCTGATCGCCGGCCTCGGCGTCTGCCTGGTCGCCGCCGGCAACGCCCCCCTGATCACCCACGACGGCGTCACCACCCGCCCCGTCACCGGCGTCGGCCCCAGCCGCTACGCCCTCGCCTGGCGCCGCGAGGACGCCCACCGCCCCCTGCTCCGGGCCTACGCGGACGCCTGCCGCGCGACGGTGGACGCGTGGCGCGAGGCGGCCGCGGGGCGCGAGGCGCGGCACTAGGCTGACGGGGTGCCAGAAGAACTGCCCGCGACGACGGCCGGTACGGGGGAGGTGGCCCGGCGGCTCGGCGTGTCCCCGACCACCGTCCGGTCCTGGGAGCGCCGGTACGGGATCGGTCCGGCCGAACGGGCGGAGGGCCGGCACCGGCGCTGGACGGAACGGGACGTCGCGGTGCTGGAGGCGATGTGCCGGCTGACCGCGCGCGGCACGCCGCCCGCCGAGGCCGCCCGGCTCGCCCCCGCCCTCGCCGGCCGGCCCGTCGAACCGGTCACCGCCCGGGCCCCGGACGCCCAGGTGCGGCCCGAGGTGCGCGGCCTGGCCCGGGCGGCCCGGCGGCTGGACGCCCCCCAGGTCGCCCGGCTGCTGCACACCAGCGTGGAACGGCTGGGCGCCGTCGCGGCCTGGACGGACGTGATGACCCCCGCGTTGCGCGCCGCCGGCCGCCGGTGGGCCGCCGGGGGCGGCGAACGCTACGTCGAGGTCGAGCACCTGCTGTCCTGGCACGTCTCCAGCGCGCTGCGCCGGATCGCCGAACCCCCGGCGGACGCGGGCGGGCCGTCCGTGCTGCTGGCCGCGATGCCCGGCGAGCAGCACACCCTGCCGCTGGAGGCGGTGGCCGCCGCGCTCGCCGAACGCGGCCTGCCGTTCCGGGCCTTCGGGGCCGCGCTGCCCGCCGAGGCGCTCACCGCCGCCGTCCGGCGCACCGGCCCCGCCGCCGTCCTGCTCTGGTCGCAGACCCGCGCCACCGCCGACCCGGCCCCCGTCCGGGCCGTCGCCGCCACCGCCTGGGGCCCGCGCGGCGCCCGGGTCCGCCCGGCCCTGCTGGCCGCGGGCCCCGGCTGGCACCGCGCCGCCCGCCCGCCCGGCACCCTCGCCCCCCGCGACCTACCGGGTGCGCTCGACCTGCTGGCGCGGGCGCTAGGGTCGTGACCGGACCGGCGGGTGACCGGGCAGGTGAGGCGGACGGGTGTGGTGGAGGAACGGCCGGTGGCGCAGCGGGAGTTCGCACGGCTGCTGCAGGGATTGGCGTCCGAGATGAACCTGCTCGGGCACGACTTCGCCGACGCCTCCGGCCTGCACGCCACTGACGTCCAGGCGCTGCTGGCGGTGCTGCGGGCCCCCGACCCGCCGGGGATCACGCCGGGCGGGCTGCGGACCGAACTCGGCCTCACCTCCGGCGCGGTGACCGCCGTCCTGGACCGCCTGGAGCGGGCCGGGCACGTCCACCGCAGCCGGGACGAGGCCGACCGGCGGCAGGTCCACGTGCACTACCACCCGGGCGCGGCCCGGATCGCCGGGGAGTGGTTCGCCCCCGTCGCCGAGTGCACCGACCGGGTCCGGGCCGAGTTCGCGCCGGAGCAGGTCGCCACCGTGGTCCGCTTCCTCACCCGGATGACCGAGGAACTCGCCGAGCTCCGCCGGGAGCGCCGCACCGGGTAGGGCGCCCGGACGCGTTGCGCCGGGCGGGGCCGGCCGGTCCTCCGGACACGCCCGTTCGGGGGGACATCGCGCGGTCCCGTCCCTTTTGCCGGGTATGGTCGGCGGGCGTCCGAACCTCCGGCAGTCCCCTGGGAGCCCCCGCCATGCCGCAGCCCCAACCGGTCCTCGCCACGCTGACCGGGGCCGCCGTGTTCCTGGTGCTCGGGATCGAGGACGGCGGCGAGCAGGCCGTCCGCGACCTGCTGCCCGACCTCGGCGGCCTGGCCCGCACCGTCGGCAGCCGGGCGCCCCGGCAGGAGGTCAGCCTGGTGCTCGGCATCGGATCCGACGCCTGGGACCGCCTGTTCGCCGGCCCCCGCCCCGCCCGGCTGCACCCCTTCGTCGAACTGGCCGGCCCCCGGCACCTCGCCCCCGCCACCCCCGGCGACCTGCTGCTGCACGTCCGGGCCGAACGCATGGACCTGTGCTTCGAACTCGCCACCCTGGTCAGCCGGCGGCTCGGCGACCGGGTCACCGTGCTGGACGAGACCCACGGCTTCCGGTACTTCGACTGCCGCGACCTGATCGGCTTCGTCGACGGCACCGAGAACCCCACCGGGGCGGACGCCGCCGACGCCGTCCTGATCGGCGACGAGGACCCGGACTTCGCCGGCGGCAGCTACGTGATCGTGCAGAAGTACCTGCACGACATGGCCGGTTGGCACGCGATCGGCACCGAGCAGCAGGAGCGCGTCATCGGCCGCACCAAGCTCGACAACGTCGAACTCGACGACGCCGCCAAGCCCGCCGACTCGCACGTCGCGCTGAACACCGTCACCGGCCCCGACGGCGAGGACCGCGACATCTGGCGGCTCAACATGCCGTTCGGGTCCTTCGCCGAGGGCGGCGAGTGCGGCACCTACTTCATCGGCTACGCCCGCGACCCGTGGGTCACCGAGGAGATGCTCCGCAACATGTTCCTCGGCCGCGGCCCCGCCGCCCACGACCGGCTGCTGGACTTCTCCACCCCCGTCACCGGCACCTTCTTCCACGTCCCCAGCGCGGACTTCCTCGACGACCCGCCCCCCGCCCCCGGCGAGCCCGCCCCGGCCGCCGCCGAAGACGGCCCCGCCGCCGCCCCGCCCGCCCCTCAGGTCCGGGACGGCAGCCTCCACATCGGCAGCCTGAAAAGGAGCACCGCATCGTGAACAACCTGCACCGCGACCTGGCGCCCGTCTCCGCCGCCGCCTGGGCCGAGATCGAGGAGGAGGCCCGGCGCACCTTCCGCCTGCACGTCGCCGGGCGCCGGGTGGTCGACCTGGCCGGGCCGGACGGCCCCGAGCTCGCCGCCGTCGGCACCGGGCACCTGGCCGACATCGCCGCCCCCGCCAACGGCATCCAGGCCCGGGCCCGGGAGGCCCTCCAGGTGGTGGAACTGCGCGTCCCCTTCACCGTCACCCGGGCCGCCGTCGACGACGTCGAACGCGGCTCCAAGGACTCCGACTGGGACCCGGTCAAGGACGCCGCCCGCACCATCGCCCTCGCCGAGGACCGCGCGGTCTTCGACGGCTACCAGGCCGCCGGCATCACCGGCATCCGGGACGGCTCCTCCAACCACCCCGTCGCCCTCCCCGCCGACGTCCGCGAGTACCCCAACGCCGTCAGCCGCGCCCTCACCGCGCTGCGCCTGGCCGGCGTCGGCGGCCCCTACTCGCTGCTGCTCGGCGCCGACACCTTCACCGCCGTCAACGAGACCTCCGACCACGGCTACCCCGTCCACAACCACCTCGCCCGGCTCCTCGACGGCGAGATCATCTGGGCCCCCGCCGTCGAGGGCGCCGTCCTGCTCTCCGCCCGCGGCGGCGACTTCGAACTCCACCTCGGCGAGGACCTCTCCATCGGCTACCTCTCCCACGACGACACCACCGTCCACCTCTACCTCCAGGAGTCCCTCACCTTCCAACTCCACACCCCCGAAGCCGCCGTCACCCTCACCTCCGCCTGACCCCGCGGCCCGCCACCCGACAACCCCGCCCGCCCCGGCCCGCCTGGCCGGGGCGGGCGGGGTTTCTGGGGCCAACCGGGGCTGGTGGAAGGGGAGTTGGAGGTGGCGGGGGCGGAATCAGGACAAAGCCGGGGAGTTGCTTCCGGGGGTGGGGCGGCGGGCCGCACCATGTGAGGACTCGTGCGGGGATTTCGGTGAGGGGAGCACGCCGTGTCCGATTCTTCCGTTTCCAGATGTCCTTTCCTCGATCCGGCCGGGAGCGCGCTGCACGCGGAGGCGGCCGGGCTGCGGGAGCAGGGGCCGGCGGTGTGGGTGGAGCTGCCGGGCGGGGTGCGGGCCTGGTCGGTGACCAGGTACGCGGTGATCCAGGCGCTGACGACCGACCCGCGGGTGTCGCGGGACCACCGGCTGCACTGGCCGGGGGCGGCGGACGTGCCGGAGGGCTGGGTACTGGGGCCGGTGGCGTTCCAGGACAGCTTCGTCAACCAGTACGGGGCGGAGCACCGGGCGTCGCGGGGCCGGCTCGGGCCGACCTTCCTGCCGCGCCGGGTGGAGCTGATGCGGCCGCGGGTGCAGGCGACGGCGGACCGGCTGGTGGGGGCGCTCGGCGCGCTCGGGCCGGGGGAGTCGACGGACCTGCGGCTGGCGCTGTCGCGGCCGCTGACGCTGACGGTGATCTGCGACCTGTTCGGCGTGCCGGAGGAGCTGCGCGACGCGCTCTGCGAGGTGATCGACAGCGTGCTGGACTCCTCGCTCGACGAGGGGGCCGCGCTCGCCGCCCAGGTCGAACTGAACGAGCGGCTCAGCGAGTTGCTGGCGCACAAGCGGGCCCATCCGGCGCCGGACCTGACCAGTGACCTGCTGCTGTCGGACCGTCCGGGCGAACGGCCGCTCTCCGACCAGGAGTTGATCGGCACCCTGTTCACGATGATCACCGGCGGGTTCGAGACGGCCGTCAACCTGATCACCAGCGCGGTGTTCGAACTGCTCACCCACCCCGAGGAGTTGGCCAAGGTGCGGACGGGCGGGACCGGCTGGGCGGACGTGATCGAGGAGACCCTGCGGGTCGAGGGCCCGGTGATGCACGTCCCGCTGCGCTACGCGGTCGAGGACATCGACCTCGGCGAGGGCGTGCTGATCCGCAAGGGCGACCCGATCATCATCGGCTTCGCCGCCGCCGGGCGGGACCCGCGGGTGCACCCGGACCGCCCGGACGTCTTCGACCCGGCGCGCCCGGACAAGAGCCACCTGGCGTTCGGCTACGGCCCGCACTTCTGCGTGGGCGCGCCGCTGGCCCGGCTGGAGACCGAGATCGCGCTGAGCACCCTGTTCGAGCGGCTGCCCGCCCTGGCGCTGGCCGAGCCCGGCGGCACGCCCGCCCGGCTGCCCTCGATGATCATCAACGGTCCGGCGGTCCTGGACGTGGTGCCCCACCCGGAGGGGGCGGCCCGGTGACCGGGGAGGGGGACCCGGCGCCGCGCTGCCCCGCGCTCGACCCGGCCGGGGGTGCGCTGCACGCGGAGGCCGCCGCGCTGCGGGCGCGCGGCCCGGCGGTGCGGGTGGAGCTGCCGGGCGGGGTGCCGGCCTGGGCGGCGACCGGGCACGCGGCGATCCAGGCGCTGGCCGCCGACCCGCGGGTCTCCCGGGACTACCGGCACTGGCCGGGCGCGGGGCAGGCCCCCGAGGGCTGGGTGCTGGCGCCGTTCGCGTTCCAGGACACCTTCGCCAACACGCACGGCGCCGAGCACCGCCGGGCCCGGGCCCGGATCGCCCCGGCCTTCTCGCCGCGCCGGGTGGAGCTGCTGCGCCCGCAGGTGCAGGCCACCGCGGACCGGCTGGTGGGGGAGCTCGCCGCCCTCCCGCCGGGCGGGCGCGCCGACCTGCGGCAGGCCCTGGCGCTGCCGCTGGCGATGACGGTGATCTGCGACCTGTTCGGCGTGCCGGAGCAGCTGCGCGGCGCGCTCGGCCGGGCCATCGACACCATGATGGACTCCTCGCTGTCCCAGGCCGATTCCCTCGCCGCGCAGGCCGAACTCGGCCTGCGGCTCAGCGAGTTGCTCGCGCACAAGCGGGCCGTTCCGGCGCCGGACCTGACCGGCGACCTGCTGCTCTCCGGCGGCCCGGACGGGCGGCCGATGCCCGAACCGGAGCTGCTCGGCACGCTGTTCGCGATGGTCGGCGCGGGCTACGAGACGGCCGTCAACCTGATCACCAGCGCGGTGCTCGAACTGCTCACCCACCCCGGGGAGTTGGCCAAGGTGCGGGCGGGGGAGACCGGTTGGGCGGACGTGATCGAGGAGACGCTCCGGGTCGAGGGCCCGGTGATGTACCTCCCGCTGCGCTACGCGCTGGCCGACATCGACCTCGGCGGGGGCGTGGTGATCCCGGCGGGCGACCCGGTCGTGCTCGGCTTCGCCGCCGCCGGACGGGACCCGGAGCGCCACCCGGACCGGCCGGAGGTCTTCGACCCGGCCCGCCCCGACAAGGCCCACCTGGCGTTCGGCCACGGCCCGCACTTCTGCCTGGGCGCCCACCTGGCCCGGCTGGAGGCCGGGATCGCGCTGCGCACCCTGTTCGAGCGGCTGCCCGACCTCGCCCTGGCCGACCCGGACCGGCCGCCCGCCCGGATCCCGTCCGTCATCGTCAACGGCCCGGCCGCGCTGGAGGTGGTGCCCCGCCCGGCGGCCTGAACGCCCGGCCCGGACCCACCGGTTACGCCTCGGTAGGGTGGGCGGTCGGGAACGATCCAGGAGGCGGTGTGCGGCAGTACCGGACGATGGTGGCGGTGGGCGACTCGTTCACGGAGGGCATGTGCGACGACGTGCTGCCCGACGGGCACTTCCGCGGCTGGGCGGACCGGGTCGCGGCCGCACTGGCCGCCGAAGCCGCCGAAGCCGCCGGAGCCGCCGAGGACGGGGAGCCCGGGCAGTCCGGGCAGGCGGGCGCGGCGGGCGGGTCCGGCTTCCGGTACGCCAACCTCGCGGTGCGCGGCAAGCTGATCGGCCAGATCCGGGCCGAGCAGGTCGACCTGGCCGCGGCCACCGACGCCGACCTGGTGACGCTGGCGGGCGGCCTGAACGACGTGCTGCGCCCGGGCTGCGACGTCGCGCGGGTCGAGCGGCTGCTCGGCGAGTGCGTCCGCGGACTGCTCGCCGAGGGCCGCACCGTGGTGCTGTTCACCTCCACCGACCCGACCCGCCGGATGGCCGGCAGCGGCCGCCTGCTGCCCGCGATCCTGCGGATGAAGGCGTACGTCGAGGGCGTGGTCCGGGAGAACCCGGGCCGGGTGGTGCTGGTCGACCTGTTCTCGGCGCCCGCCTTCGACGACCGCCGGCTCTGGGCGGAGGACCGGCTGCACCTGTCCCCGGAGGGCCACCGCCGGGTCGCGCTGGCGGTGCTGGAGGCGCTCGGCCGCCCGTCGGCCGAGGACTGGCGGGCGCCGCTGTCCGAGCCGGACCCCCGCACCCGCGGCCAGAAGGCCCGCGCGGACGTCCGCTGGCTGGGCACCCACGTCGGCCCGTGGATCGGCCGCCGGCTGCGCGGCCGCTCCTCCGGCGACGGCCGCCCGGCCAAGCGCCCCGACCTGCTGCCGTACGAGGGCTGAGGCCGGGGCGGCGCGGTACGGGGGCCGTCGGGCCTACTGGTCCAGCCGGACGGTGATGCCGACCGTGCCGGTCCTGCCCCGGCGCAGGCGGCTGCCGAGCAGGGTGAGCCGGCCGAGCAGGCCGTACTTGCGGGCGAGCAGCTGCCGGTAGCGCTCGGTGGTGTCGGCGTCGGCGATCTCGGCGTGCGCGGGCAGCGGCTTGCCGCTGGGGTTGCCGCGCACGTCGCACGGTCCGACCAGGACGTCCGCGCGGCGCCGGATCCGCTTGACCTTCCAGGAGTCCGCGACGGTCCAGGCCCCGAGGGCGTCGCCGTCCCGGACCACCCAGACGGGGGTGGGCACGGCGCTGCCGTCCTTCTTGTAGCTGGTGATCAGCAGGTACTTGCCGGCGGCGAGCCGGTCCAGCGCGGTGTCGGCCATTGGGGGAGTGTACGACCCCTGACGCGGGGTCAGGCCGCAGGCACCGCGTCCGGGTCGGTACGCGGGTCGTCGGTGGCGTCGGTGGCGTCGGTGGCGTCGGTGGCGTCGGTGGGGTCAGGGGCGTCGGAGGCGTTCGCGGCCGGTCGGGGCGCGGGCAGCGGGGAGACGGTGGCCCGCCACAGCCGGGCCGCCGACCAGCCGGCGGCGGCGAGCAGCAGCCCGTTGCGGGCCAGGATGACGGCGGTCGGCCACCAGCCGCCGGCCTGCATCGCGTCGAAGAACAGCGGGTAGTCGATGGTGGTGACGCCGACCGCGGGCAGCAGCAGGAACGCCACCGGCCGCTGCGTGGTGCCCTCCACGGTGAGGCAGACCGCGGCCAGGCCGATCAGCCAGACCAGGTACTGCGGGGAGATCACCCGGCTGGTGACGGTGAACAGCAGCACCGCGCTCAGCGCCGCGTCGTACGGGGTGGCGGCCGTCCAGCGGCGGGCCCGGACCCGCCACAGCAGCAGCCAGGCGAAGGCGGCGGCGGTCAGCAGCAGCGACAGCTGCGCGACGCGGTGCACGTACCGGCCGAGGAACTCCAGCGAGCCGTAGTGCTGCTCGACCCGGCCGGACCAGCCGAACTGCCGGGCGACCTGCAGGGCGCTGCCGCCCAGCGACTCGATCTCCACGCCCCGGCCGCGCTGGGCGTGCAGGAAGTCGAAGGCGTGGTCGAAGAACGCGGCGAACACCAGCAGCAGGGCGAGCGCCGAGACGGCGGCGGCGGTCCAGGCCTGCCGGGTGGTGCGGCCGCGCGGGGTGCCCAGCAGGGTCAGCGCCGGCCAGACCTTCACCAGGGCGCCGACCCCGGCCAGCACCCCGGCGGCCCCGGGCCGGGCCGGGACCAGCAGCAGCGCGCCGACCGCGAGCGCGGTGGCGGGCAGGTCGTACCGGCCGTACGGCAGGCCGAGCAGCAGCGGCAGGGCCAGCGCCCAGGCCCAGGCGCCCCAGTCGGAGCGGCCCGGGCCGCGCCCGGCGGCCAGCAGCGCGACCTGCACGGCGGCGTCGGCCACCAGCACCAGCAGCACGAACGCCTGCAGGTAGCTGAGGAAGGGCAGCAGGCCCGGCGCGAGCATCGGCAGCGCCGCGCCGGGCGGGTACTGCCAGGTGACGTCGTCGACCGGGAAGGTGCCGGTGCGCAGGACCCGGTACCAGCCCTGGTAGAGCCGGTGCACCTCGATGGCGGGCTCGGTCCGGCCGGAGCGGATCAGGCCGACCATCAGCGCCCGGCTGGCGATCCAGTACGCGGCCAGGGCGAGCACTTCGCGGGGCCAGGTGGCGGGGCGGGTCCAGCGGACCGGCCGGGCGGGCGTCCGGACGGCCGGGGCGGGGGCCTGCGCCACCATGTCCTCCTGTGTGCTCTGGCCGACCGGGCGCCCCGACGGGCCGTGCGCTCCGGCGGCCGGGCGGGCGGGCGAACCGTGCGGGCGGGCCGTGCCTGCGGGCGGGCCGGGCGGGCGAGGTCGCCGACGGCGCCCCGGATGCGGTCACAAAACAGCTGTTCGTCTCTCATATCAGACACGGCGGGCGGCCCCCGGGTCGCCCGTCGCGTGTCCCCCGACGTCCCCGGAACGCGCCACGCCCCCGGCGGCCACCCGGAGCACCCGGCCCGTGTCGGCCGGACCTGCCAGAATGCACGGGCGACACCGCAACCGTCAGAAGGGGTGACCGGCACCGTGACCATGCCCGTCGAACGCAAGATCGCCGAGGAGCTCGGCGTCCGCGAGAACCAGGTGCAGGCCGCCGTCGGCCTGCTCGACGGCGGTGCGACCGTGCCCTTCATCGCCCGGTACCGCAAGGAGGCCACCGGCGCCCTCGACGACACCCAGCTGCGCACCCTGGAGGAGCGGCTGCGCTACCTGCGCGAGCTGGAGGAGCGCCGCACCGCCGTCCTGGAGTCGATCGAGGCCCAGGGCAAGCTGGACGACGCGCTGCGCGCGCAGGTCCTCGCCGCCGACTCCAAGGCCCGGCTGGAGGACATCTACCTCCCGTACAAGCCCAAGCGGCGCACCAAGGCGCAGATCGCCCGCGAGGCCGGCCTCGAACCGCTCGCCGACACCCTGCTGAACGACCCCTCCCGGGACCCGGCCGCGCTCGCCGCGACGTACCTGAACGAGCAGGTCGCCGACGCCCCCGCCGCGCTGGAGGGCGCCCGCGCGATCCTGGTCGAGCGCTTCGGCGAGGACGCCGACCTGGTCGGCTCGCTGCGCGAGCGGATGTGGACCCGCGGTCGGCTGGTCGCGAAGGTCCGCGACGGCAAGGAGCAGGACGGCGCCAAGTTCGCCGACTACTTCGACTTCGCCGAGCCGTACACCAAGCTGCCCTCGCACCGGATCCTGGCCATGCTGCGCGGCGAGAAGGAGGAGGTCCTCGACCTCGACCTCTCCCCGTTCGACGGCGAGCAGGAGGCCGACCTGCCCGGCGCGAGCGACTACGAGCAGCGGATCGCCGCCCGCTTCGGCATCGCCGACCGCGGCCGCCCCGCCGACAAGTGGCTCACCGACACCGTCCGCTGGGCCTGGCGCACCCGGATCCTGGTCCGGCTCGGCATCGACCTGCGGACCAGGCTGCGCGCCGAGGCCGAGGACGAGGCGGTCCGGGTCTTCGCCGCCAACCTGCGCGACCTGCTGCTCGCCGCCCCCGCCGGGACGCGCGCCACCATGGGCCTCGACCCGGGTTTCCGCACCGGCGTCAAGGTCGCCGTGGTGGACGCCACCGGCAAGGTCGTCGCGCACGAGACGATCTACCCGCACCAGCCCGCCAACAAGTGGGACGCCGCGCTCGCCACGCTGGCCCGGCTGGCCCGTGAGCACCGGGTGGACCTGGTGGCGATCGGCAACGGCACCGCCTCCCGGGAGACCGACAAGCTCGCCGCCGACCTGATCGCGCGCCACCCCGAGCTGGGCCTCACCAAGGTGATGGTCAGCGAGGCCGGCGCGTCCGTCTACTCGGCCTCCGCGTTCGCCGCCCAGGAGCTGCCCGGCCTGGACGTGTCGATCCGCGGCGCCGTCTCGATCGCCCGCCGCCTGCAGGACCCGCTGGCCGAGCTGGTGAAGATCGACCCCAAGTCGATCGGCGTCGGCCAGTACCAGCACGACCTGAGCGAGCTCAAGCTCTCCCGCTCGCTGGACGCCGTGGTCGAGGACTGCGTCAACGCCGTCGGCGTCGACGTCAACACCGCCTCCGCGCCGCTGCTGACCCGGGTCTCCGGCATCACCGGCACGCTCGCCGACAACATCGTCGCCCACCGGGACGCCAACGGGCCGTTCCGCACCCGCAAGGCGCTCAAGGACGTCGCCCGGCTCGGCCCCAAGGCGTTCGAGCAGTGCGCGGGCTTCCTGCGGATCCCCGGCGGCGACGACCCGCTGGACGCCTCGGCGGTCCACCCCGAGGCGTACCCGGTGGTGCGCCGGATCCTCGCCGCCACCGGCGGGCAGCTCGGCGAACTGATCGGCAACGGCCAGGTGCTGCGCTCGCTGCGGCCCGGCGACTTCGCCGACGGCACCTTCGGCGTGCCGACCGTCACCGACATCCTCGGCGAGCTCGACAAGCCCGGCCGTGACCCGCGCCCCGCCTTCCGGACCGCCACCTTCAAGGACGGCGTCGAGAAGATCTCCGACCTGGAGGTCGGCATGGTCCTGGAGGGCGTGGTCACCAACGTCGCCGCGTTCGGCGCCTTCGTCGACATCGGCGTCCACCAGGACGGCCTGGTGCACGTCTCCGCGCTGTCGAAGAACTTCGTCAAGGACCCGCGCGAGGTGGTCAAGCCCGGCGACATCGTCCGCGCCAAGGTCACCGGCGTCGACGTCCCGCGCAAGCGGATCGGCCTGACCCTGCGCCTCGACGACGACACCACCCCGGGCTCGGGCTCCGGCTCCGGCTCGGGCTCCGGCGGCGGTGGCAACCGCCGCGAGCAGTCCGCCCGCCGCGACTCCCGCCCCCCGCGCCAGGACCGCCGCCCGAACAACGCCCCGCCCGCCCCCGCCAACTCGGCCATGGCCGACGCCCTCCGCCGGGCCGGCCTGGGCAAGTAGCGCCGCTCCCGCGGCGGTCGGGCCCCGAGGGGCTCGGCCGCCGGGTCAGCCGGTGCGGGACTCCACGGCCAGGGCGACGAGTTCGGGCCACCAGGATTCGTGGCGCTGGGTGAGCAGCCGCTGGGCCTCCTCGGGGGTGACCGGGCGGACCTCGACGACCTGCTCGCCGTCGTCCGGGTTGGTG
The DNA here is from genome assembly GCF_039529925.1 of Kitasatospora saccharophila. NCBI lineage: Bacteria > Bacillati > Actinomycetota > Actinomycetes > Kitasatosporales > Streptomycetaceae > Kitasatospora > Kitasatospora saccharophila. Next base: position 167,392 of record NZ_BAAANS010000012.1, read on the forward strand.
GGGACGGAGTCGACCAGGACGTCGGCCCAGCCCCAGAGCCACGCCTTGACCGGGTGCGGCTGCCAGGGGCGGTAGGGGGCGGGGGTGTCGGTGACGGCGAGGTGGTGGCCGATCCAGGTGGGCGGGCCGACCAACCGGGCCCCGGCCTCCTCGCGCAACTCGCGCTCCAGGCAGGACTCCACGCTCTCGGCGGCCTCCCGGGTGCCGCCGGGCAGGAACCAGTAGCCGCGGGCGTCCAGGCACAGGACGATCCGGCCCTCGGTGAAGCCGACCAGGTGGATGTTGGTGACCAGTTCGTCCGGCGGCAGGTCGGTGCTGAACTGGGCGTCGATGCCGCCCCATTCCCAGCGCTGCGGCGCGTGCAGGGCCGGGTACCGGGCCGCCAGTTCGACGCTGTCGCTTGCTCTGCGTGTGGTGTCCGTCATTGATCGATCGTAGTCCTGGGTGCTCCCGAACGGACCCGGATGGTCAACAAAGCGGACGAAACGTCACCCGCCCGTGGCGGACCGTCAACCGGCGGTTCCGGTCGTTCGCCTGGCCGCGCCGGGGGTGTCGGGGGTGTCGGGGGTGTCGGTGTTCCGCCACCGGACGGGCACCGGTCCGTTGCCGGGCTGTCGCGGGGATCGGCTAGAGTCCGCGAGGAAATATGAGAACGGTATGAGATGAGGAATCGGCGCATTCCGTCGGCCGGGTCCGCCGACCGACGAGAGGCGCGGCCGTGGCGCCGGAAGGCCCCGACGCACTCCGTCCGAAGCCGTTCGCAGTCCCAGTGAAGCCCGTCCGGGCCCGGAGAACCACCGGGCCGGACACCAGCCGGGCGCGGAGACACCGCACCCGGACGTTCCCCAGGGGGAGAAGAACCACATGCTCAAGACCGGACGCACGTTCCTCGCCGCCACCGCCGTCGTGCTCGCCCTGACCGCGACCGGTTGTGGCAGCAAGGGGGCCGACGGCAACGGCCCCACGGTGGCCAGCAGCAAGGGCGGCGACTCGGGGACCAAGAACTCCGGCACGCAGAACGACAGCGCCCTCGACCCCGCCGCGCTGCTCAAGCTCGTCGGCGAGAAGACCTCCGCGGCCAAGTCCGCCAAGGTCGAGATCACCAACGACAGCGCCAACATGCAGGTCACCATGGAGGGCGCCATCTCCTGGCAGAACGGCCTCCAGGGCGAGCTGAGCGGCAAGGCCGGCGGCGAGGCGGCCAAGTCGCTCGCCGAGGCCGGCAGCGACGGCAACATGACCATCCGCTACCTCACCGAAGCGATGTACGTGAACATGGGCGACGGGATGGCCGCCCAGCTCGGTGGCGCCCACTGGATCAAGTACGGCTACGAGGACCTCGCCAAGGTGATGGGCGCGGCCGGCGACAGCCTCAAGAGCCAGCTGCAGAAGGCCGACCCGGTCTCCTCGGTGCGCGCCCTGATCGCCTCCGGCAAGGTCACCAAGAGCGGCACGGACACGGTCGACGGCGCCCCGGCCACCAAGTACGCCGGTGACTTCAACCTGACCGACCTCACCGGCGCCAACGCCAAGGACATCACCCAGGACCAGATCGACGCCCTGCAGAAGCAGCTCGACGCCGCCGGGATCACCACCGAGCACATCGAGGTCTGGATCAACGCCGACAACCTGCTGGTGAAGAAGGTCGAGAAGTTCGACAGCAAGGCCGGCCCGGTCACCACGACGGCCGTCTACAGCGACTACGGCACCTCGGTCACCGCCATCGCGCCGAAGGCCGGCGACACCGTCGACTTCGCCGACCTGATGAAGAGCGCCCAGGCCGGTTCCTGACCGTCCGGCACGCTCCCGCCGCCACCGGGGGACGAACCGGCCCGGCCGATCGCGCTTACTGACTGTGGGGGAGCGCGACGGCCGGGCCGTGTGGGGGTTGTTTCTCAACTGCCGCCCCGGAAGGCGGTTTTCGAACACCGTGCACGGAGCGGCCGAGCCGTTCCGTGCACTCAAAATGCCCGCCCCGCCGAGGCCAGTCAAGCGTTCCCCGCCCACTTGAGCTGCCCTTAAGGCTCTCTTCGCCGACAGCACTGGTGCCGCACCCGAACACCCCGCCGGCCTCAACGTCCTTCCGGCGGCGGGTCGGTGTGGATCTCGCTCCAGACGGTTTCGCGGGCGGTGCCGTTGTTGCGGGAGGGCGGGGAGTAGGTGTGTCCCCAGCGGTCGCCGAGGGCGAGGGCTTTGAGGACGGCCAGGTGGTCGTCGGTGCCGTGGGGGCGGGTGATGGCGAGTTCGACGCGGTAGCCGGTGGGGGTGGTGGTGAGGGTGGCGTCGGTGC
>NZ_BAAANS010000013.1:0-161634 GCF_039529925.1 Kitasatospora saccharophila
GGTCGCTGGTGGGGGTGTGCGCGGTGGCCGTCGTGGCGGGCCTGCTGCCGCTGCGGGTGCTGCGCCGCCCGGCCGCCCGGTCGAGGGGCTGACCGGGCGGCGGGCGGTGCGTCAGGCGGCCGCGCGCACGGTGCGCAGGGCGCGGCGCACCGCCCGGGTGGCGAACGGCGGCAGGACGTCGAGGGCGATCCGGCGCGGCAGCGAGCGGGGCCGGGCGGCCGGGCGGCGGGGCGCCGGCGGCTCGTCCCAGGCCAGTCGGTGGCAGAGCTGCCCGGCGAGGTGCTCCTCGTCGAGCCGGAAGCCCTCGGCCCGCCAGTCCCGGTCGAGCAGGTCGGCCCGGACGGCGTCGGGGTCGCCCCAGGTGCCGTAGAACTTCTCGGGGGTGAGCAGCACCGGCCGCAGTCCGAGGACGAAGACGGCCTCCCAGACGGCGGCGGCCACGCCGGGGGTGTGCGGGGCCCGGTAGTCGTCGAGGGCGACCACGCCGTTCCCGGCGAGCGCCTCGCGGGCGACCAGGATGTCGCCGGTGACGTGCTCGTACAGGTGGGAGGCGTCGACGTGGACGAAGCGGCAGCTGCCGGGGGCGATCCGGCCGTCGGCGAGCACCGAGGTGGGGGCCTGGACGATCACCGGGAGTTCGGGGTGGAAGGCCCGGTAGTTGGTCTCGAAGGCGCGCCGGGTGAGCGTCCTGCGGTAGGACATGTCCATCTCGGCGGAGTTGTCGTCGTCGGGCGCGTCGAGGTCGAACAGGTCGCAGACGGTGAAGGTCTCGCCGGGCTGCAGGTGACCGCCGAGCAGGACCGCCGAGCGGCCCAGGTAGGCGCCCATCTCCAGCAGGTCGCCGGTGGTGCCGGCGGCGCTCTGCCGGGAGAGCAGTTGGGTGAAGGCTTCCCGGTCGGCGCGGAAGAACCAGCCGGGGACGTCCTCGGGGGTGGCCGGGACGGTGGGAGCGGCAGTGGTGTCGAGTGCGGACACACGGTCTCCAGGGAGTGGGCCGGGGCGCGGGGCGCGGCGGCGTACGGTCAGCGGGGGACTGACTGATGTGAGCGGGATCATAGTCATTCGTCCGGATCTGAGACAGTGTCAGGACCGGGTTTCCCCGTGCTGGATCCGAGCGCCTCGCCGAGCGCCGTTTCGGCCTGTCGGACGGCCCGCAGCCGGGCCTCCTCCGGGTCGGCGAGCGCGGTCCAGGCCGCGCAGTACATCAGCAGCCGGGCGACGAAGTCGATCCACAGCAGCAGGGCCACCGGCACGCCGAACGCCCCGTACAGGCTGCGGCCGGCCACCGAGCCCAGGTAGGAGGAGAGCAGCAGTTTCAGCACCTCGAAGCCGACCGCGCCGATCAGCGCGCCCTCCAGCAGGGCGCGGCGGTGCTGGCCGCGGATCCGCGGGAACGGGCCGAGCAGGTAGGCGAACAGCAGCAGGTCGGCGCAGACCGCGATCAGGAAGCCCAGCGCGGACAGCAGCCAGCGGGCGGCCCCGCCGTGCAGGCCGAGGCCGTCGGCGAGCCGGTGGGCGAGGGTGGTGGCGAGCGCGGAGGCGGCCAGCGAGAGCAGGCAGACCAGGCCGAGGCCGAGCAGCACCACGCAGTCGCGGGCCTTGACCAGGACCGGGTTGCCGCGCTCGTCGGGCAGCCGCCACACGGTGCGCACGGCGCCGCGCATGGTGTCCACCCAGCCCAGGCCGGAGACCAGCAGCAGGACGCCGGAGACCAGGCCGACGGTGCCGGCGTTGGCGACCATGGCGTTCAGGTCGAGCGAGTCGGAGAGGCCGGGCAGCTGCTCGGTGACCTTGTCCTGGAGCTGGCGCACCCGGGAGTCGGAGAGGGTGGCCAGGGCGATCGCCAGGGCCACGGTGAGCAGCGGGAACAGGGCCAGGAAGCCGAAGAAGGTGACCGCCCCGGCCAGCCGGTTGCCCTGGACCCCGTCGAACAGCAGGTACACCCGGTAGGGGCGGCTGCGCAGCAGGCGGGCGGCCGGCGGGCCGATCAGGGGCAGCTTGGTGAGGAAGTCCACCCTTGGCTGTATACCGCCGCCCGGGCCCCGGGGGCGGGAGCGAAACCCCGGGAGCGGCGGGAACCCCGGGAGCGGCCGGCGGCGGCCGGGTCCGGCGGAGCGGCCGGGTCCGGCCGAGCCGGCCTAGCGGCGGACGGCGCGGCGGGCCCGGGCGAGCATCCGCAGGCCCTGGAAGCCGAGGTAGTTGCCGCGGCCGAGCAGTTCGCCGCGCAGCCCCTCGCGGCCGGGGGCGGGCCGGTAGCCGGCCGGGCGGTGCCGGGCGCAGTGCTCGGCGGCCCGGCGGAAGAACTCGCGGCGGTCGCCGGCCGGGACCCGGCCGGGCTTGGAGACCACGGTGGCGAGGTGGCCGAGCATCATCCGGTAGACGGTGGGGCGCCAGCGGTCCAGGTCGGGGCGGGCGTCGAGGAAGGCGAAGACCCGGTCGTACTGGGCGAAGACGTCGAAGTGCTTGCGGGAGGCGGTGGCGAGGATGTTGCCGCCCTCGCGGCGCTGCCGGTAGTGGACGCCGACGGTGTCGAGCAGGGTGATCCGCTCGGCGGCGAGCAGCGCCGGGTAGGTGAACGGGGTGTCCTCGTAGTAGCCGGGCGGGAAGGACAGGCCGTTGTCCGCCAGGAAGCCGCGGCGGTACGCCTTGTTCCAGGCGACCTGCAGCAGGTCGAGCAGGTCGCGGCGCTCGTCCAGGGCGAACGCCTCGGGGCCGGGCCGGGCGAAGACGGGCGCGGAGGCGGAGCGGGTGACGCGGCCGTCCCAGTAGCTGCGGGCGTAGTCGAACACCAGCAGGTCGGGGTCGCCGGTGGCGCGCAGCCGGGCGTCGACGGCGGCGAGCAGGCCGGGGGTGAGGGTGTCGTCGCTGTCCAGGAAGAGCACGTAGTCGCCGGTGGCGAGTTCGGTGCCGGCGTCGCGGGCCGGGCCGAGGCCGACGTTCTCGGGCAGGTGGCGGACGGTGACCCGGGGGTCGCGGGCGGCCGCGGCGTCCAGCAGGGCCCCGCAGCCGTCGGGCGAGCGGTCGTCCACCGCGATCAGTTCGAAATCGGCGAAGGACTGGCCGAGGACCGAGTCCAGGCACGCGGGCAGGTACTGCTCGACGGCGTGCACCGGCACGACCACACTGAACCGCGGCATCTCTTCACTCTCCCGACCTGGCCTGGCCTGGCGCAGACTAGCAAGCCCCGAGAGGTAGGATCGCCGCCGGTGCCGGTCCGCTCTGCGTGCGTTGCGCGGGCCCGCCGGTCGCACTCCCGAGGAAAGGCTCTGCGCTCCCGATGGCCCCCCGCCTGTCCGTCGTCGTCCCGATCTACAACGTCGAACGCTACCTGGAGGAGTGTCTCGACTCGATCGCCGCCCAGACCTTCGCCGACTTCGAGTGCGTCATGGTCGATGACGGCTCCAAGGACTCCAGCGCCGAGATCGCCCGGGCGTACGCCGCCAAGGACTCCCGCTTCCGGCTCGTCCAGCAGGTCAACAAGGGCCTGGGAGCGGCCCGCAACACCGGCTACCGGAACGTCTCCGAGGGAAGCGAGTTCCTGGCGTTCGTCGACAGCGACGACACCATGCCGCCGTCCGCGTACGAGCTGATGATCGGCACCCTGGACGAGACCGGCTCGGACTTCTGCACCGGCAACGTGCTGCGCTTCCGCGCCGTGGGCCACTACCAGTCCGGCGGTCACCGCAAGCCGTTCGCGGCGACCCGGCTGCGCACCCACATCACCGAGATCCCGGCGCTGATCACCGACCGCACCGCCTGGAACAAGGTCTACCGCCGCTCGTTCTTCGACGGGGCGGGGGTGCTGTACCCCGAGGGCATCCTGTACGAGGACGCGCCGGTCAGCGTGCCGCACCACTTCCTGGCCCGCCGGGTCGACGTGCTCGCCGAGCCGATCTACCACTGGCGCGAGCGGGAGGTCGGCGAGATGTCGATCACCCAGATGAAGACCAACCCGAAGGGCGTCATCGACCGGGTCAAGTCGATGGAGCTGGTCCGGGACTGGCTGTCGGCGCAGGGCGACCCGAAGTTCCGCAAGTACCTGCGCACCTACGACGAGAACAACCTCGTCGAGGAGATCCCGATGTTCTTCGGGTCGGTGCTGGAGGGCGACGCGGAGTACAACGCGGCCTACCTGGAGTCGGTCGGCCGGCTGCTGCGCGCCATCGGGCCCGAGCCGGTCCGCAAGCTGCGCGCGCCGCTGCGGCTGAAGTACCACCTGACCCTGCAGGGCCGGCTGGAGGAGCTGATCGAGCAGCTCCGCTTCGAGCGCGAGAGCAACGGCGCGGCCCCGGCCCGCGGCCTGCTGCGCCCGTACGCCGACTACCCGTTCCTGCGCGGCGGCCGCAAGAGCGTGCCCGCCGACGTGCTGCGGCTGAAGAACGCCCTGGTGATGCGCTCGCGGGTGTACGACGCGCACTGGGAGGACGGTCGGCTCAAGGTCACCGGCCACGCGTTCCCCGAGCACTTGGGCGCCGCCAACAAGCACGACATGGTCAAGGCGCTGATCCTGCGCGAGGCCAAGGGCCGCGGCGTGGTGGCCGTGCAGACCAAGGCGCAGTTCAGCCCGGAGGCCACCTCCAGCTCCCCGCACGACCTGTACAGCTGCGACTGGGCGGGCTTCGCCGCGTCCATCGACCCGCAGCGGCTCAAGTCCCGCGGCAGCTGGAAGGAGGGCTCCTGGCGGGTGCTGGTGGCCGGGGTCGGCAAGGGCGGCGTGTACAAGGGCCGGGTGTCGGTCGGCTGGCACGACCGCAGCGAGTACCCGCCGGCGCACTGGATCGAGGACGACGTCCGGATCGTGCCCTGGTCGCGCGACGGCCACCTGCTGCTGCGGGTGGAGCGGGTGCGCGCCCGCGCGGTCGCGGCCTCGGCGCGGGACGGCGTCCTGGAGCTGAACGGCCTGATCCGCTCCGGCCCGGACCTGGCCGGCGCCGAGCTGAGGCTCAAGCACGTCGAGTCCGACCGCGAGCTGTTCTCCGAGCTGGAGCTGGGCACCCCGGTCGGGCGCGAGCTGCCGTTCACCACCCGGGTGCGGATCGCCGACCTGACCGCCGTCCGCGAGTCCTGGGACGCGCTGGACCCGACCGCCGAGGAGCGCACCCGGGACCGCTGGGACCTGGAGCTCAAGCTCGCCGACGGCAGCGCGCTGTCGCTGGTGCTGGACGACCGGGCCGCCCCGGTCGAGCTGCACCTGCCGCTCGGCGACGGCGGGCGGGCGCTGTACGCCAAGCCCTCCCCGTCCGGCTACCTGCAGCTGTGCGACCAGGTGCTGCAGCCGGTGATCGAGGAGGTGCTCGCCGCTCCCGACGGCGAGGGCTTCGTGGTCAGCGGTTCCTTCCCGCTGCCCGGCGTCCACCGCTACGAGCTGGTGATCCGGCACCCCAAGCGCCAGGAGGAGCACGCCTACCCGGTGGAGATCGCCGACGGCCGCTTCCGGGCCGCGCTGCCCGCCGTGCCGACCGCGTCCTTCGCCGGGCGGGTGCCGCTGCACAAGGGCACCTGGGCGGTGCTGTTCCGCCCGGTCGGCGCCCCGGTCGACAGCCTGTGGCCGTCCGCCGCGCTGGACGTCCGGACCTTCGAGGCGCTGCCGCTGGAGCTGGAGGCCCGCGGCAAGCGGGTCGCCCTGGAGCGCCGCGGCTTCGACAGCCTGGCGCTGGAGTCGCACGACTCGCTGGCGCCCGAGGAGCGCAGCGGCCACCGGCAGCGCCTGCTGCGGCTCGCCTACACCGAGCAGGAGTTCGGCCCGCTGACCGACACCGTGCTGTACCACACCGTCCGGGAGGACTGGTGGGCCGCCGACGGCGGGCTGTACGGCGACTCGCCGCGCGCGGTGCACGAGGAGCTGGTGCGCCGCGGCCTGCCGCTGCGCCACCTGTGGACCTCGGTCGACCTGCAGGCCGAGCTGCCGCAGACCGCCGAGTGCGTGCGGCACCGCTCCCCCGAGTGGTTCCGGGCGCTGTCCACCGCGAAGTACATCGTCACCTCCACCCACCTGCCCACGTACTTCCGCCGCCGTCCGGGCCAGGTCGTCCTGCAGACCTGGCAGGGCGTGCCGCTGAAGCGGATCGGCACCGACTTCGAGAAGGTCTGGTTCACCGACTCCGGGTACCTGAAGCACCTCAAGGAGGAGGTGCCGCAGTGGAGCCTGCTGACGGCGGGCAACCGCTGGTCGGCGCCGGTGCTGCGGCGGGCCTTCGGCTTCGAGGGCGAGGTGCTGGAGAGCGGCTCGCCGCGCAACGACCTGCTGTTCGCCGCCGACCGGGAGAAGACCGCCGAGCGGGTGCGCGAGCAGCTGGGCCTGCCCGAGGGCAAGAAGGTCGTGCTGTACGCGCCGACCTTCCGGGAGGACCGCCGGCTGCCCGACGGCGGCTACCAGCTCAACCTGCAGCTCGACCTGGAGGCGGCCCGGGCCGCCCTGGGCGAGGACCAGGTGCTGCTGGTGCGCGGCCACGAGGTGGTGCGCGGGCAGATCGCCGAGGCCGGCAACGGCTACGTGTGGGACGTCAGCACCTACCCGGACGCGGCCGAGCTGCTGCTGGTCGCCGACGTGCTGGTGACCGACTACTCGGCGTCGGTGTTCGACTTCATGAACACCGGCCGCCCGGTGCTGTTCTTCACCTACGACCTGGAGCACTACCGCGACAACCTGCGCGGCTTCAGCTTCGACTTCGAGGCCCAGGCGCCCGGCCCGCTGCTGCGCACCTCCGCCGAGGTGGTCGCCGCGCTCGGCGACCTGCCCCGGGTGAGCGCCGAGTACGCCGACAAGTACGCGGCGTTCCGCGAGGCGTACGGCGACCTGGACGACGGCCGGGCCGCGGCCCGGGTGGTGGACGCGCTGCTCGCCGAGGGCGAGAAGGGCTCCGCCGGGTCGGCCCGGTAAAACCCCCCAATAATTCCGATAAAAGCATTTCAATTCCCTCCACTTCTCCGAAGTGGAGGGAATTGACATTGGCCGGGCCGTTGCGCTGGGATATCGCAAATGCCCTCCCCCGTACGGCACCGCCCCCCCGCCGACCGCACCCGGCGGTCCGACGCCCCCACCGCCGTCGCCGCGCTGCGCCACGCCGCCTGGGACGGCGGCCTCCTGGTGCTGCACGGCGAGGGCCGGCTCGTCGGCCACCCCGGGGAGCACCCCGGCCAGACCCGGGTCGTCCTGGAACTGCGCCCCCTCGACGGCTCCCGGCGCACCGTCCGGCTGCGCACCGTCCCCCGCTACCTGCCCGAGGCCACCGACGACAGCGCGCAGGCCCGGCACGGCCTCGACTGGACCGGCTTCACGGCCGGGCTCGACCCCGCCGCGCTGCGCCCCCGCCCCGGCCGGGCGGACGCCACCTGGCGGGTCGAGGCCGTGGTCAGCCGCGGCCGGCTGCTGGCCCGCGCCCCGCTCGCCCCGCACTGGTGCGGCGGCGGCGAGTACCCCCCGGCCGGCTGGGGCGACGACGGCGTCCACCTGGCGGCCGCCGCCGACGACGGGGTCCTGCGGCTGACCGCGAGCCGCCCGGCCGTCCGGCTCACCTCCTGCCTGGCCCGGCCCGACGGCTTCGAGCTGCGCGGCCGGGTCGCCGGCCCCGGCCGCGGGCCGCTGGTCCTGCGGCACCGCGACACCGGCGAACTGCTGCAGACCGAGGCCGACTGGCGGGGCGGCGAGTTCACCGCACTGGTCGGCACCGTCCCGCGCCCCGCGCCCGGACACTGGGACGCCGCCCTGGCACTGCCCGACGGCCCGGCCCCGCTGCGGCTGGACCGACCGCCGCAGGGCCGCTGCCAACTCCCGCTGCCCGGCGGCGGACTGACCCTCCAGGCCAGGCAGCTCGCCGACGACCGGCTGCAGTTCCAGGTCCGGCCGGCCGAACCCCGAATCGACCGGATCTCCCCCGCCGACGGCGCCTTCGAGCTGTCCGGCGAGTTCCCCGGGGCCGCGGACCTCCCGCTGGAGCTGGTCCTGCGGCACACCGGCGACGGCCGCGAGCGCCGCTCCCCCGTCCGCACCGCCCCGGACGGCCGGTTCACCGCCCGGCTGCCGCTCGCCCCGCCCGGACCGGACGGCGTGCCCCGCCCGCTCGCCAAGGGCGTCTGGGAGGCCCTGCTGCGGCCGCCCGGCCCCGGCGGGGAGGGGCGGCCGGTGCGGCTGCACCCCTCGGTGCTGCCGCTGCTGCCCGCCCGGGCCGCGGCCGGCGGCAAGTCCTTCCTGCTGCAGCGCCGCTGGCACGACACCCTGATCGTGGACAGCCTCCCGGTCCTGTCCGCCGTCGAGCGCAGCGCCCACCGCCAGCACCGGCTGCGCACCGACGCCTACCCGGCCGCCCGGCGGCGCCCGCTGCGCGAGGCGGTGCTGTACGACGTGTTCGGCGGCCGCGGCTACGCCTGCAACCCGCGCGCCGTGCACGCCGAACTCGCCCGCCGCGGCGGCCCCCTGGAGCACCTGTGGGTGGTCGAGGACGGGCAGGAGCGGCCCCCGGCGGGCGTGCGCGCGGTCCGCCAGTGGAGCCCCGAGTGGTACGAGGCCCTGGCCACCTGCCGCTACCTGGTCGGCAACACGCACTTCCCGGAGTTCCTGCGCCGCCGCGACGGCCAGGTGGTGGTGCAGCTGTGGCACGGCACCCCGCTGAAGCGGATCGCGCACCGGCTGCCGCCCGGCTGGGCCGCCGACGACGGCTACCTGCGGCGGCTGGAGCACGAGGTGCGGCAGTGGAGCCTGCTGGTGTCGCCGAGCCCGTTCGCCACCCCGGAGCTGCGCGACTCCTTCCGGTACCGGGGCGAGGTGCTGGAGGCCGGCTACCCGCGCAACGACCGGCTGGCCCGCCCGGACCCGGCCGAGGCCGCCGCGATCCGCCGCCGGCTCGGCCTGCCCCCCGGCCGCCGGGTGGTGCTGTACGCCCCGACCTGGCGCGACGACCGGCCGGGGCCGGGCGGCCGGCACGCCCTGGACCTGCGGCTCGACCTGGCCGCCGCCCGGGCCGCGCTGGGCCGCGACCACGTGCTGCTGCTGCGCCCGCACGTGCACGTCGGCGGGGCGCTGCCGGACGACGGCTTCGTCCGCGACGTCGCCGACTACCCGGACGTGCAGGACCTGCTGCTGGTCGCGGACGTGCTGGTCACCGACTACTCCTCGGTGATGTTCGACTTCGCGCTGACCGACCGTCCGATGCTGTTCTTCACCTACGACCTGGCGCACTACCGGGACGCCCTGCGCGGCTTCACCTTCGACTTCGAACGCCGGGCGCCCGGCCCGCTGCTGTCCCGCTCCGAGCAGGTGGTGGCGGCGCTACGGGACCTCGACCCCGCGCTGCACCGGGATGCCCGACGCCGGTTCCGGGAGCGCTTCTGCCCCCTGGACGACGGCGGGGCCGCCGCCCGCGTGGTCGACCGGACGCTCGCGCTCGGCGGCGGGGGCTGAGGCCGGGCCGGGCAGCTCGACCGGGTCGGGCAGCTCGAACGGTCCGGGCACCGGGAAGTAGGCGGCCAGGAACTCGGCCATCGCCCGCCCCTGCTCCTCCACCGGGGTGCCGTCGCCGGCCCCGTCGGCCAGGCAGAACGCGTCCACGTCGCGCTCCGCGAGCAGCCGGGCCAGCCGGTCGCGGTCCGCGACGCAGTCCACCGCCTTGTACTCGTGGGCGAGCCGCCCGTCAACGGCGCGGCCGCCGAGCTGGGCGTGGAAGAGCGCCAGGGTCACCGGGGCGACGTCGTCGGCCGACCGGAAGGCCGAGCGGCCGGTGGCGGCCAGCTCCTCCGGCCAGCGCCGTTCGGCCTCCTCCAGCAGGCTGCGCCGCAGCGGGTACGGGACGTGGGCGAGCACCCGGGAGTAGACCCGGTGGTGCTCGGCCTCCAGCAGGGCCCGGGTGTTCTGCTGGCCCGCGACGTACACGTCGGGGTCGGGGGTGCCGGTGCTCGGCGGGATCATCCGGCTGTCCCGGAACACCCGGGGCAGGCCGCTGCCGAGGAAGAAGTCCTCGGGGCGGACCGGGCGGCCCAGGAACATGTCGTCGTTGAAGTAGAGGAAGTGCTCGGCCAGGCCGGGGATCCGGTGCAGGCCGGTCTCGATCGCGCGCGAGTTGAACACCGGGCCGCCGGGCAGGATCTCCCGGTGCGGGACGACGGTCAGGCCGGGCACCTCGTCGTTCAGCCAGGACGGCACCTGGTCGGCGGTGACCAGGAAGATCCGCCGGATCCACGGGGCGTACATGGCCAGCGAGCGCAGGCTGTAGCGCAGCTCGTCGTGGTTGCGGTAGCGGTGGTCGCCGTCGTCGTGGGCGGCGTGCACCTGCTCGGGGGCCGGTCCGCCGAACAGCTCGGCCCGGGCCGCGGCGCGGCGGCGCTGCCAGGCCGGGTCGCCGTCGTCGACCCAGGTGTACACCGCGTCCACCGGGAAGCGGACGTCCTCGGGCAGGTCGTGCAGGAACGCCTCCGCGACGGGGTAGTCGCGCTCGCCGACCCGGACGGTGCCGGCCGCCTCTATCGAGGGCAGCCACCACCCGTACGGGGTCTCGTCGATCGAGGCGACGCCTCCGGTGGGGGTGTCGGCGGCGTCCCAGAACTCCAGGTCGCAGCCGTGCTCCTCGCCGTAGTACAGGGTGCGCCCGCCGGTCACGACCGGCTGGTACAGGCGCACGCCCTTGACCGCCTCCGGGGGCTCCGGCGCCGGGGGCGGCTCCTCTCCCTCGGGGACCTCCGGCGGCGGCGGGGGCGTCTCGTGCTCAGCCACGGCGTCCGGCAGGGACTCGGCCAGGACGGTGCCGTGCACCCGGCCGTGGCCGAGCATCGCGGCGTACCGGGGGGTGCCGCGGAACGCCTCGGCGACGGCGGCCAGCGCGGCCGCCCGGCCGCCCGGCAGCACGCCCAGGCGGTAGCGGGCGCCGCGGTCGGGGATCAGCAGGTAGCGGACGCCCGCGGCGTCCAGCGCCTCGGCGACGGCGGCCAGGTTGGCCTGCCGGGCCTGCGGGTCGAGCAGGTCGTCGCGGACCTCGGCCAGCCGGCCGCGGTGGCGCACCAGCCCGGGGCGGGCGGCGGCCAGTTCGTCCTCGCGCAGCCGCTGCGGGTCGACCGGGGCGGGCGGCGGCGGGGGCGGGGGCGGCGGCGGGGGTACCGGGGGGAGCAGTCCGTACCGGCGCATGGCGCGGCCGACCACCCGTCGGACCGACGGGGGAACTGCCTGTTTGGTTGCCATCGCCACTCCTGAGCCCGCCGTAACCACGGCGACGGTAACAACGGTGCAACCTCAAACAAAGTAAAGGCAAACGATTCCCAGAGAACTGTCAGAAATCACGGGCCGGACGGTCAGGCGCCGCCGAAGCGGAACGCCGACCAGGGGCGCCAGACCGCGTCCGCCCCGAACCGTGAGAGCACGAACTCCGTGACCTCGAAGACCGCCCGGAAGCCCTTGGTCCGCTCGTAGGCGGTGTCCAGGACGGGTTCGGGCAGGCCGTGGGCGACGGTGACGTGCGGGTGGTAGGGGAAGGCCAGCTCGCGGGCCAGCGGGCCGGAGCGGACCTCGGCCTCCAGCACCCGGCACTCCTGGGCGCCCTCCTCGACCCGGACGAACACCACCGGGGAGACCGGGCGGAAGGTGCCGCTGCCCTGCAGCAGCATCCGGAACGGGCGCTGGGCGGCGGCCACCGCCCGCAGGTGGCGCTCTATCCCGGGCAGGAACCCGGTGCGGGTCTCGGTCGGCGGCAGCAGGGTGACGTGGGTCGGTATCGACCGGGCCTGCGGGTCGCCGTACCCGGCCCGGGCGTCCTGCACCCGGCTGCCGTAGGGCTCCGGGACGTGTATGGAGACGCCGATGGTGACGGCCTCGTCGAGGCCGGCACCTTCGGGGACGGCAGCCGTCGGCATCAGCGCTTCGGCGCCAGGAAGCCGACCCGGTCGTAGACCTCGGCGAGCGTCTCGGACGCCACCGCGCGGGCCTTCTCGGCACCCAGCGCGAGGACCCGGTCCAGCTCGGCCGGGTCGTCCAGGTACTGCTGGGTGCGGGCCTGGAACGGGGTGACCCACTCGGTGAACAGGTCGGCCAGCTCGGTCTTCAGGGCGCCGTACATCTTGCCCTCGAAGTGCGCGACCAGCTCGTCGACGCTCAGGCCGCTGAGCGCGGAGTGGATCCGCAGCAGGTTGGAGACGCCGGGCTTGGCCGCCTCGTCGTAGGTCACGACGGTGTCGGTGTCGGTGACCGCGCTCTTGAACTTCTTGGCGCTGGCCTTCGCCGGGTCGAGCAGGTTGATCAGGCCCTTGTCGGTGGCCGCGGACTTGCTCATCTTCGCGGCCGGGTCCTGGAGGTCCTGGATCTTGGCGGTGGCCTTGAGGATGTACGGCTCGGGGACGGTGAAGGTCTGCCCGTAGCGGGTGTTGAAGCGGTCCGCGAGGTCCCGGGTGAGCTCCAGGTGCTGGCGCTGGTCCTCGCCGACCGGCACCGCGTCGGCCTGGTAGAGCAGCACGTCGGCGACCATCAGCACCGGGTAGGTGAACAGGCCGACCGTGGTGCGGTCGCTGCCCTGCTTGGCGGACTTGTCCTTGAACTGGGTCATTCGGGACGCCTCGCCGAAGCCGGTGAGGCAGTTCATCACCCAGGCCAGCTGCGCGTGCTCGGGCACCTGGGACTGCACGAACAGGGTGCAGCGCTCCGGGTCCAGGCCGGCGCCGAGCAGCTGGGCGGCGGAGATCCGGGTGTTCTGCCGCAGCACCGCCGGGTCCTGCTCGACGGTGATCGCGTGCAGGTCGACGACCATGTAGAAGGCGTCGTTGGCCTCCTGCAGGTCGACCCACTGGCGCACCGCGCCGAGGTAGTTGCCCAGGTGGAAGGAGCCCGAGGTGGGCTGGATGCCGGAGAGCACCCGGGGGCGGTCCTTCACGGGACCGGTGACCGCTGCGTTGACCATGAGGCCATTGTTCCAGTTCCCCCGGCCGGTCAGGAAACCTCCGGGCCCACCGGATCCGCCGGTGTGACGGTGCTCACCCGCAGCCGCTCGATCCGCCGCCCGTCCAGGCGGGCCACGGTCAGCCGGGCCCCGGTGTCGGTGACCACCTGGTCGCCCTTGCGGGGCAGCCGGCCCAGCTCGCGCACCACGAACCCGGCGACCGTCTCGTACGGGCCCTCGGGCAGGACCAGGCCGGTCTCCCCGGTGAAGTCGGCGAGGTTGAGCAGGCCGTCCAGTTCGACGCCGCCGCCGGCCAGCCGCCGGGTCGCGGTGGTGTCCTGGGCGTCGTACTCGTCGCGGATCTCGCCGATCACCTCCTCGACCAGGTCCTCCAGGGTGACGATGCCCGCGGTGCCGCCGTACTCGTCGACCACGATCGCCAGGTGGTGGCCCTCCCGGCGCATCTCGCTCATCGCCTCCAGCACCCGCTTGGTGGCGGGCAGCAGCTTCACCGGGCGGGCCAGCTCGGCGACCCGGACGGCCCGCTCGCCGCGCGCCCCGTACAGGTCGCGGACGTGCACGAAGCCGGTCACCGCGTCGTAGGAGCCCTCCACCACCGGGTAGCGGGAGTGCGGCGCGGAGTCGGTCTCGTTGCGGACCTCGGCCACCGGCCGGTCGCCGTCCAGGAAGGTCACCTCGGTGCGCGGCACCATCACCTCGCGCAGCTGGCGCTCCCCCGCCGCGAACACCTCGTTGATCAACTCGCGTTCGTCCGAGCCGAGTTCGGTGTTGGCGGCGACCAGGCCGCGCAGTTCCTCGGGGCTCATCACGCCGCGCCCGGCGGTCGGGTCGCCGCCCAGCAGCCGCACCATCAGGTTGGTCGAGTGGCCCAGCAGCCAGATCACCGGCCGCAGCACCACCGACATCACGTCCACCACCGGCGCGGCCAGCAGCGCGATCGACTCGGCCCGCTGCAGGCCGATCCGCTTGGGCGTCAACTCGCCCAGCACCAGCGAGGCGTAGGAGATCACCAGGGTCAGGCCGACCAGCGCGACCGCGTCCGCGACGCCCTCGGACAGGCCCGCCCGGACGAACACCGGCGCCAGTTTGCCCGCCAGGGTGTCCGCGCCGAACGCCGCCGACAGGAAGCCCATGCAGGTCACCCCGACCTGCACCGCCGCCAGGAACCGGTTCGGGTCCGCCGCCAGGTGCGCGGCCCGCGCGGCCCGCCGCGAACCCGCCGCCTCCAGGGTGCGAATCTGCCCCTCGCGCAGCGAGATCAGCGCGATCTCGGCGACGTTGAACAGCCCGCCCAACATGATGAACACCAGGACGAGCGCGGCGTCCTGCAGGGTTTCGCTCACGGCCCGAGTGTAGGGCGGCCGCCCGCAGGAGAACGGCCGGGCACCCGACGGGTGCCCGGCCGTTCAGCCGCGGTGGGGAGGCGCTCAGATGAGGCCGAGCTCCTGCACCGCGTCGCGCTCCTCGGCGAGCTCGCCGACCGAGGCGTCGATCCGCTTGCGGTCGAACTCCGAGATGTCCAGGCCCTGGACGATCTCGAACTTGCCGTCCTTGGTGGTGACCGGGAAGGAGGAGATCAGGCCCTCCGGCACACCGTACGAGCCGTCGGAGACGATGCCCATCGAGGTCCAGTCGCCCGCCGGGGTGCCGTTGACCCAGGTGTACACGTGGTCGATGGCGGCGTTCGCGGCCGAGGCGGCCGAGGAGGCGCCGCGGACCTCGATGATCTCGGCGCCGCGCTTGGCGACCTTCGGGATGAAGAAGTTCTCGACCCACTCCTGGTCGGCGCCCACGGCGTCGAAGGCGGCCTTGCCGGAGACCTCGGCGTGGAACAGGTCCGGGTACTGGGTGGCCGAGTGGTTGCCCCAGATGGTGACCTTCTTGACGTCCTCGACCGTCACGCCGGCCTTCTTGGCCAGCTGGGCGACGGCCCGGTTGTGGTCCAGGCGGGTCATCGCGGTGAAGCGCTCGGCCGGCACGTCCGGGGCGTTGCGCTGGGCGATCAGGGCGTTGGTGTTGGCCGGGTTGCCGACCACCAGGACCTTGATGTCGTCCGCGGCGTTGGCGTTGATCGCCTTGCCCTGCGGGCCGAAGATGCCGCCGTTGGCGGAGAGCAGGTCGCCGCGCTCCATGCCCGCGGTGCGCGGACGGGCGCCGACCAGCAGCGCGACGTTGGCGCCGTCGAACGCGACGTTCGCCTGGTCGGTGATGGTGATGTCGCGCAGCAGCGGGAACGCGCAGTCGTCCAGTTCCATGGCGACGCCCTCGGCCGCCTTGAGGCCCTGCGGGATCTCCAGCAGGCGCAGGTTCACCGGAACGTCGGCACCCAGCAGGTGACCCGAGGCGATGCGGAAGAGCAGCGCGTAGCCGATCTGGCCGGCGGCTCCGGTGACGGTGACATTGACGGGGGTGCGAGTCATTTCAGCCTTCTCCTGCGATCGCCAGGTGCCCCAGGCACACCGGCGCGCTGGAGCCGAGGATGATCTCTCGATATCGAGAGACCTGGGCAAGGCTATCGCAAGGCCGTGACCGCCACCGACCGGGGCACGGCGACCGATGCGCCGCGCCCCGGGCTCCGCGCGCCCCGCCTACCGCATCGGGTGCCCGATCAGCCGTCCGATGTTCTCCAGCACCGGCACCCGCAGCCACGGGTCGGGCTGGGCCACCAGCGTGAGCAGGACGATCACGCCGCCGAGCACGAACATCAGGGTGACGTCGGTGAACCGGCTGCGGACGGCGAGCATGCCGACGTCGGGCAGGCCGAGCCGGAGCAGCGCGCCGAGCAGGGGCGCGGCGCCGACCGCGAGCAGGCCGAGCCGGAAGTGGCCCTGCCAGGTGATCAGCAGGCCCGCCGCGGCGACCAGCAGGACCAGCGTTATCGGCCACTGCCGCAGCGGCAGCACGTGGCCGCGGCCGAGCGCGGCCGCGGCCCCCTCGGGGGGCACGGTGCCCTGGGTGGTGACGGGGGGGCGGCGACGGCCGCGCCGCGTGACGCCGGGCACCGGTGTCAGACGCCGGCGCGGCGCTCGGCCGCCTCGACGATGTTGTTGAGGAGCATGGCGCGGGTCATCGGGCCGACGCCGCCGGGGTTGGGGGAGATCCAGCCGGCCACCTCGGCGGCACCGGGGTGCACGTCGCCGACGATCTTGCCCTCGCTGCGGGAGACGCCGACGTCGAGGATCGCGGCGCCGGGCTTGACGTCCTCGGGCTTGACCAGGTGCGGGACGCCCGCGGCGGCGACGATGATGTCGGCGTTCTTGAGGTGCGAGGCGAGGTCGCGGGTGCCGGTGTGGCAGAGCGTCACGGTGGCGTTCTCGCTGCGGCGGGTGAGCAGCAGGCCGATCGAGCGGCCGACGGTGATGCCGCGGCCGACCACGACGACCTCGGCGCCGTCGATGGCGACGTCGTGGCGGCGGAGCAGCTCGACGATGCCGAGCGGGGTGCAGGGCAGCGGGCCGTCGATGCCGAGGACGAGGCGGCCGAGCGAGGTCGGGTGGAGGCCGTCGGCGTCCTTGTCCGGGTCCATGAGTTCGAGCACGCGGTTGGCGTCCAGGCCCTTGGGGAGCGGGAGTTGGACGATGTAGCCGGTGCAGGACGGGTCGGCGTTGAGCTCGCGGACGACGTTCTCGACGTCCTCCTGGGTGGCGGTGGCGGGCAGTTCGCGCTGGATGGAGGCGATGCCGATCTCCGCGCAGTCCCGGTGCTTGCCGTTGACGTACCACCGGCTGCCCGGGTCGTCGCCGACCAGGACGGTGCCGAGGCCGGGGACGATGCCCCGTTCCTTGAGGGCCGCCACGCGGACGGCGAGTTCGGACTTGATCGCGGCCGCGGTGGCCTTGCCATCGAGAATCTGGGCAGTCATGCCCCCCATTCTCCCGGATCGGGGGTGCGGGCCGCGCCGCCGGGCCGCCTGCCGGACCTGGCGCACCGCGCGGGCCGCCGCCGGCGGGTGCGGGAGCACGGAGCGTACCGGTCCCGTCGCGGTTGGGCCACGGTCCGGTCCGGGTTCCGGCCGACGCTGGACAGCGCGGTGTGGTACGGACGACGATGGCCCGACAATCCCCGCCGTACCGGGTCCTGGTGACGGGCTGTCGCCGGTGGGGGCACGACACCGGGGGAAGAACGATCATGAGCGGACCGAGCAGACCGGCGCCGTGCGGCGTCCGCGGCGCGGGCACCGCCGGGTCGTCGCGCGCCCCCGTGCGGCCGTGAGCGCCCCCGGGGCCGCCGGGGCGGCGTGGGCGGCCCGCTGGCGGCGGTCGGCCGGGACGGTGCCGGGGTCGGTGCTGCGGGTGGCGCTGCGGGCCTCGCTGGTCGCCGGTGCGGCGGCCGCGGTGGCGGTGGCGCACGACGCGCACGATCCGGGGGTGCTGTGCCCGCTGCGGCTGCTGACCGGCGTGCCGTGTCCGCTGTGCGGCAGCACCACGGTGTTCGTCGAGGCGGGCCACGGCCGGTGGGGTGCCGCGCTGCTGGCGAACCCGGTGACGGCGCTGACCGCGGTGGCGCTGGTGTGCGGGCCGTTCGGTCCGGGGCGCCGCTGGCGGTCGCTGTCGTACGCGGGCCGCAACGTGCTGGTGGGGGCGGCCCTGGTGGTGGCCTGGGTCTGGGAGTTGGCCCGGCTCGGCCTGCTGCGGTCATGAACGGCCGACCGGTCCGCGGCCGTCGCCCGGGGCCCGTCGGAGCCGTCCGCTAATCTGCCCCGCGGTCGGTGTCCACAGCCCGTCCCCAAGGTTTTTCCCGTCCGTCCCCGTTCCTTCCTGCCCGGAGGCACCGATGAGTTACCCGCCCGACCCGAACAACCCGTACGGCCAGCAGCCCCCGCCGCCCGGCTACGGCTACCCGCAGCAGGCCCCGCCGCCGCCCGGCTACGGCTACCCGCAGCAGGGCCAGCCGCAGCAGCCGTACGGCTACGCGCAGCAGGTGCCGCCGCAGCCCGGCTACGGCTACCCGCAGCCGCCCGGCACGATCCAGGCCAACAACGGCTACATCAGCATCGCGAACCTCGGCACCGTCCGGATCGCCACCATGGGGCAGCGCTTCCTGGCCCGCCTGCTGGACTACATCGTCACCTCGGTGATCGTCGGCATCGCGATGGCCGCCGGCCTGGCGGGCGCGGTCGGCCTGAGCGACAAGGCCACCAAGGACTGCACCGTCTACGACGCCGGCTCCACGGCCTGGAACGACTGCCTCGACAGCAACACGCAGGCCGGCACCAACATCGTCCTGGCGTTCTTCGGCCTGCTCGCCGTCATCGCCGTGTTCGGCCTGCTGTACGAGTGGCTGCTGGTCGGCCTGGCCGGCGCGACGATCGGCAAGATGGCGCTGGGCCTGCGGGTGGTGCGCGAGCACGACGGCCAGCACCCGGGCGTGGGCGGCGGCTTCATCCGCTTCATCATCCCGATGGTGGGCAACCTGCTGTGCGGCGTCGGCACCCTGCTGGTCTACCTGTCGCCGTTCTTCGACAACTCCGGCAAGCTGCAGGGCTGGCACGACCGCGCGGCGAGCACCGTCGTGATCAAGAAGTAGCGGCACCGCGCGAACGCCCGAGGGCCCCGCACCCCAGCTCGGCTGGGGTGCGGGGCCCTCGGCGTCACCGGCCCGACGGCCGGCGGCGGTCAGTGGAAGAAGTGCCGGGTCCCGGTGAGGTACATGGTCACGCCGGCCTTCTCGGCGGCCGCGATCACCTCTTCGTCGCGGATCGAACCGCCGGGCTGCACCACGGCCTTGACGCCCGCGGCGAGCAGGATCTCCAGGCCGTCGGCGAACGGGAAGAACGCGTCGGAGGCGGCGTAGGAGCCGACCGCGCGCTCGCCGGCCCGCTCGACGGCGAGCTTGCAGGAGTCGACCCGGTTGACCTGGCCCATGCCGACGCCGACCGAGGCGCCGTCCTTGGCGAGCAGGATCGCGTTGGACTTGACGGCCCGGCAGGCCCGCCAGGCGAAGGACAGCTCGGCCAGCTCGTCGGCGGACAGCGCCGCGCCGGTGGCCAGCGTCCAGGTGGCCGGGTCGTCGCCGGCCGCGTCGACCCGGTCGACCTGCTGGAGCAGCAGGCCGCCGGAGATCCGGCGGGACTCCACCGCGTCGGCGGGGGCCTCGGGGGCGCGCAGCACCCGCAGGTTCTTCTTCTTGGCCAGCACCTCCAGGGCGCCGTCCTCGTAGCCGGGGGCGACGACGACCTCGGTGAAGATCGGGGCGATCTGCTCGGCCAGCTCGACGGTGACCGGGCGGTTGACGGCGATCACGCCGCCGTACGCGGAGACCGGGTCGCAGGCGTGCGCCTTGCGGTGCGCCTCGGCGACGTCCGCGCCGGTGCCGATGCCGCACGGGTTGGCGTGCTTGATGATGGCGACGGCCGGGCCCGCGTGGTCGTACGCGGCGCGGCGGGCCGCGTCGGTGTCCACGTAGTTGTTGTAGGACATCTCCTTGCCCTGCAGCTGCTCGGCGCCCGCCAGGCCGCCCGTCCCGTCGGTGTACAGGGCGGCCTGCTGGTGCGGGTTCTCGCCGTAGCGCAGGACGTTGCCGAGCTCCCAGGTGTCGCCGAGGAAGGTCGGGAACGCGGCCTCGGACCCGGTGTAGCCCGACTCCTCGAACCAGCTCGCCACCGCGACGTCGTACGCGGCGGTGTGCGCGAACGCGGCGGCGGCCAGGCGCTTGCGGGTCAGCAGGTCGAAGCCGCCGCCCTGCACGGCGGTCAGCACGTCCGCGTAGCGGGCCGGGTCGACCACGACGGCCACCGAGGGGTGGTTCTTCGCGGCGGCGCGGACCATGGACGGGCCGCCGATGTCGATCTGCTCGACGCACTCGTCGGGGGTGGCGCCGGAGGCGACGGTGGCGGTGAACGGGTACAGGTTCACCACGACCAGGTCGAACGGCTCGACGCCCAGCTCGGCGAGCTGCGCGCGGTGCGACTCCAGGCGCAGGTCGGCCAGCACGCCGGCGTGCACCCGCGGGTGCAGGGTCTTGACCCGGCCGTCCAGGCACTCGGGGAAGCCGGTCAGCTCGGAGACCTCGGTGACCGGGACGCCCGCGGCGGCGATCTTCCCGGCGGTGGAGCCGGTGGAGACGATGGCGACCCCGGCGGCGTGCAGCCCCTGGGCCAGCTCCTCCAGCCCGGTCTTGTCGTAGACGCTGATCAGCGCGCGCCGGATCGGGCGCACGTTCTCGGAGACGGGCTTGTTGGCGGAGGAAGCGGCGCTCATGCCGGAATCCATACCTTTCGGTCTTCGATGCGGTGTCCTTCGCGGGCCAGCCGGCCCACGACCTCGACGAGCAGCTTGCGCTCGACAGTCTTGATGCGCTCGTGCAGCGCCTCGCCGCCGTCGGCGTGGTCGGCGTCCTCGACCTCCACCACGCCCTGGGCGATGATCGGCCCGGTGTCGACCCCGCCGTCCACCAGGTGCACGGTGCAGCCGGTGACCTTCACCCCGTACGCCAGCGCGTCGGGCACGCCGTGCGCCCCCGGGAAGGCGGGCAGCAGCGCGGGGTGGGTGTTGACGGTGCGCCCGGCGAAGGCGCCGACGAAGGCGGGGCCGAGGATCTTCATGAACCCGGCGGTGACCACCAGGTCCGGTGCGTGGGCGGCGACGGCGGCGGTCAGCGCGGCGTCCCAGGCGGCCCGGTCGGCGTGGTCCTTGATCCGCTGGACGAAGACCGGGATGCCGGCCTTCTCGGCCCGCTCGATGCCGGCGATGCCGTCGCGGTCGGCGCCCACCGCGACGATCTCGGCGCCGTAGCCGGGGTCGGCGGCGGCGTCGATCAGCGCCTGGAGGTTGGTGCCGGAGCCGGAGACCAGTACCACCAGCCGGGCCGGTCCGGGGGTCCGGGGCGGGAACACTTGGGCGTCAGCGGCAGCCACGGCGCGATTCTCCGTACGTCGGGGTGTCGCCCGCTGGTACGTCCACCGTCGGTGGGGCCACTACGGGCGGCGGCAGGTCGGGAGCGACGGCGGCGGGTCGCCGGGCGGCCGCGGCGCTGCGGCCCCGGGAACCGTCGGATGCTGCCGACCGTCACCACGATAACGGCTGGTGGGAGGCCGCCCGTAACCAGCAGGCAACGCTACGCGCGTAGTTGAGACGGGGATCTCGCGCCCGGCCCCGGCCGCCCGGACCGATCCGGCAGGGTGCCGTACGGCCGGGAACCGGCTGGGGGATCATTGTTCCGGGCCGCCCACTCCCCCACCGACGGGGCGGGCCATCCGACGAGCAGAAACGGCCGACACCATGAGCAGCGGCGAGGACAGCGGCGAGCGCAACCCCTTCGCGCCCCCACCGCCCGGCGCGCCCGACCAGCCCTGGCGCCCCCGTACCCCGCAGCCGCCGGCGTCCGGCCCGCAACCGTCCGGTCAGCGGCCGGACGGGCAGCCCGAGGAGGACCGCCCGCAGCCCCCGCCGTGGGGCCACCGCCCCGAGCAGCCGGGCCCGCAGCAGCCCGCCCCGCCCAAGCTCGACCCGGCCGACCCGGCCCACCGCACCGCCCGCAACGCCCTGCTCTCCGGCTTCGCCGCCCTGCTCGCGGTGCTGTTCGGCCTGTACTGGCTGGCCTTCCCGCTCTCCCTGCTCGCCGTCTGGTACGCCGTCACCGTCCTGCGCACCCCGGCCGAACCCGCCGCCGACCCGTTCTCCCCCCGCCCGGTCCGCCCCCAGGTCCCCGCCGCGCTGAGCGCCCTGCTGACCGGCGGCCTCGCCCTGGTGGTCTCGCTCGGCGTCTTCGGCATCCAGTTCGCCTACCGCGACTACCTGGACTGCCGGGACAGCGCCGTCACCCAGGAGTCCGCCCACAGCTGCGCCCAGGAGTACGACGTCCCCGCCTGGCTGAGCAACCTGTACGACGTCGCCGACGAATAAACGAGAACCCCCGGCCGGAACGGCCGGGGGTTCTCTGCTGTCTGCCAGGACTTCAGAGAGCGGCGAAGGCTCCGCTGCCGGCCGCGTCCGCGAAGGCGCGCCAGGAGGCGGCGGGGAGGGTGAGGTACGAGCCCTCGGGGTTCTTGCTGTCACGGACCAGCACCACGCCGTGGGACTGCGCGTGGGAGGTGCTGATCTCCACGCACGCACCACCGCCGCCGGAATAGTTGGACTTGAACCAAGCGGCATTGACCGCGTCAACGGGGATCATGTTGCACAGATCCTTCCGAGCCTTGCTGATCAGCACGAGGGAGTCAGCCGGGGGGAGAGCTTCGATCTGCAGGCGATGATACTCGTCCAACCAGCCCATCACGCTTTCGCGTTCATGTTCGACGTAGCCCCGCTGATGCGTCTCCGTATAGCCGACCAACGCACCATCAGCCATCGTCAGGAGGATGGTCATGTGCGTGAAGGGGCGCTTCGCACCACGGGCGAACGGCACGACCTGGAGGACGACGTTGGGGCGCGCCGCCAGTTCGATCAGCCAGTCCAACTGCCGCATCGTTACTTCGGGTGAACCGATCACAGTACGGATGCAGCTCTCGTCGAGCGCCAAGTGCAATTCCGGCGGATTCGGCAGGTACAACGGGGCCTGCCTGCCGAGCAGGACGCCAACCCGCTCCGCGGCTTGCTCGGGCGTGACCGACCCCCGTTCCACGTAGCCGGCCTCCAACGCCCGCGCGTACTCCTCGGTCTGTGCGATGCCGGGCACAATTCCGGCTTCCCACACTTGAATTCGGCGGGCAGTCGACTCAAGCCCCACGTACTCCGGGAACCCGCCGTGAAAAGCGGTGTGGCCGATCATCCACCATGTTCCCTCCAGCGCGCCCGCCGCGCCGAGCGCCCGGTCCGCGGCGCGGATGAACTCGACCGGCGGGCGGCGCTTCCCGTTCTCGATCATCGAGACGTACGCGCCGGTGTAGTTCACCAGCGCCCCCAACTCGTCCTGGGTGAGCCGCTGTTGCTGCCGCCGCTCGCGCAACTGCCAACCCAGGGCTGCCAGCGGAGATGACGAGGGATCAAGTTCGTTGATGCGCAAGCGCGTTCTCCTCAGTCGAAACCGCCAGGTGTTTACTCCAAACACTTTCGATCGTAGCCGCGGATGCCGATGCTGGTCACACACTGCCGAAGGATCGGAGCGCAGAGTGAGCGCACAGGACGTACCCGTGGGGCCTCATGTGCTTCCGCACGCTCCCTTCCGGCCTTCGGTGGTCGGCCAACTGGTGGTTGACCTCAAGTCCAACCGGCTCGTCCGGTACATGGGTGAGTGGTGCGGGCTGATGTGGGTCCGGCCGCTCGGGGGCGGGACGGAGGTACCCGTGCACCCGGGTGGTCTCGCGCCCGCGCCTGCACCCGCGGTGGATGGGACGAATCCGAGCTGATGGCCAAATCAATCGATCAGGCAGCTGAGTCCGACAAGGGCCGGCGTTGAAAGGGAGCGGGAGCATGCTGGCACAGCAACAGGTCGACGGCGCCGGAACGGGTGGCGCCGCCGCCCGGGCCCGGTGGATCGGGGACAGGCTGAGCGAGTTGGCGGGGCGCCGGCCGCTGGTGGAGGAGTCCGGGGACGGCGGGTTCCGGATCACCCTCCGACTGGTGGAGCAGCCGGGGCACCACCTCGCGGAGGAGGTGCTGCGGGTGCTGCACACGGGTGACCGGTTCGGGCACGTCTCGGGGGACCGCTGGGAGCGGCTGTGGGTCGAGGTGGACGGGCCCGAGGTGGAGCCGACCATCCCGCCGCTGGAGGTGGGGCGGTGATCCCGGTCGAGTACTACCCGGAGGGGCATCCGGGGCTGGACTGGCACGCGGTCGGCGACGACCTGGACGGGGCGGTGCTGGCGAGTTCGGCGCGCGGGGTGGCGATCGCCCGGGCCACCGATCCGCGCACCGTGCTGTACCTGAACCCGGACGAGTGGGCCGACCTGCGGGACGCGATCAAGCAGGGGCACTGCGACCACCTGCTCGGCGACCGCACGCTGTGCGCCGATCCGACGCCCCGGGACCTGCGACTGCCGGACGAGCGGGTGTACGTCGTCCTGGTCGAGCGCACCGGTGCGGAGTCGACCGACCCGGACGACTTCGCGGCCCGGCTCGCCGACCTGCTGCGCCGGGGCGCGTACCAGGCCCTCCCCGCCCTTCCGCACTGAGCACCCGCGCGCAGCACCTCGCGTGCCGCCGGTCCGGGGCGCGGGGAACTGCGCGAGCCACCGGGCACCCGCCGCGAGATCGCGAGGTGACATCGACTCACCGCCCAGCTCGCAGGCGTTCACCTCCCGACGCGCGCGGTCCCCCGCGCCCCGCCGCGCCTACGCGGCGAGTCGGCACACCAGCCGGTACGCCCCCACCCGGGCGCGGAGCACCGGCCCCGCGCCGTCGCCCCGGCGGCCGAGCCACCAGCGCCGCAGCAGCGCCCCCGGCAGCGCGAGGGCGAGTAGCCAGGCGGTCTGGGCCAGCGCGAACTGCCAGGGCACGGGCCCGAGTTCGGACATCCGCCCGGGGGCGAGGGCGCCGCCCGCGAGGTGCCCGACCAGCAGCGCGGGCGGCCCGGCGGCGAGGGCGGTCGCGGTGGCGACGGCCGCGGTCTGGGCGGCGGTCCAGCGGGTGGCGGCGCGGCCGGTGAGCAGGGCGGCGGTGATCGCCGCGGCGGCGGCCGCCGCGCAGGCCAGCAGGTGCCAGTCGGGGCCGCGGTCGGCGGGCAGCAGGCCGAGCAGCGGGAAGTCCGGGGCGGGGCCGAGCCGGGTACCCAGTGGTCCGGCGTGACTGCCGGTGCCGACCGCGAAGCCCACGCCGAGGGCGTAACTCGCGGACCAGACCAGCGCGTTGGGCACCAGGCTCAGGCAGGCGAGCAGCATCCCGAGCCAACCGGCCGCGCCGCCGCCGAGCCGCTGCGCCTGCTGCCCGGCGGAGCCGAGCAGCACCGCGACGGCGAGCACCGCCCCGCCGGCGGCGGTCAGCGCGAGCAGCCATCCGGCCAGGGCCCGTCCGGTGGCGGCCGCGGCGCCGTCCGGCCAGAGCGCGGGCGGCAGCGGCAGCCGGGGCAGGCGGGCGGGGCGGCCGAGTCCGCTCCACAGGCCGTGGCCGAGCGCGGCGGCGGCGAGCAGTGCGACGGCGGCGAGGTCGGCGACGGCCCGGGAGCGCAGCATCGCCTGCGGGTCGGCGCACTGGGCGACGGCGACGGCCGCGACCAGCAGGTACCCGGCGTACACGGTGAGCGGGGAGCGCCAGCGGATCCATCCGCGCCCCCGGGTGCGCCGGGCCTGGCGGTGTCCGGCGCGGGAGAGCAGCACGACGGTGACGGCGGTGAGCAGCAGCGGCACGACGGTCACCGGCGCGGCGCCCGGGCCGCGGGCGAGCGGGGCGCCGTGGCCGAGCAGCCAGAGTCCGAAGACCGCCCGGGCCGCGTCCTGGGCGGTGTCGTCGCCGTACGGGGCGAGCACCCACAGGCCGAACACCGGGACGGCGATCACGGACAGGGTGAGCAGCGCGGTGCGGACGCCGGCGAGCAGGTCGGAGAGGGTGGAGCGGCCGTCCAAGTCGCTCGGCAGTCCCAGGATCGGACGGCCCATCAGCTGCGTCATGGCCCTCATGCTGCCAAGGCCACCCGTTGAGGGGTGTCAACGGGCGAACCTTCGCCGTGTCCCGGATTATCAGTACATGTGCCTTTTTCCGGGACGGACCTGCCACGGAGGAGATCGGTGACCTCGCCCTCGACCGCCGAGCCGGAACGGACCACCGGCACCTCGCCCCGGGCCCGTGCGGACGCCGAACTCCTGCTCCGCCGCCTCGCCCCGCAGGAGGCCCGGGCGCTCGCCCGACTGGCCGCCGGGGACGACCTGCGCGCCGTGGCCCGACACCTGGGCGTCGCCCCCGGCACCGCCCGCAGACACCTCGACCGGGCGGTCCGCAAGCTCGGCGTCCGCGACCGCGAGGAGGCCGTGGCCCTGGTCGCCACGCTCGCCCCCGCGACGCCGGAAGCGGCCCCGGAAGCGGCCCCGGAAACGGCCCCGGCAACGGCCCCGGCAACGGCCCCGGAAGCGGCCCCGCAGGCCCCGACGCCGGCACCGGCCCCGGCGCCGGCCGTCCACCCCGCGCCCGCGCCCGCGCCCACGCCCGCCCCCGTCGAGTTCGTCGGCCCCCCGCGACCCGTACCGCAACCCGCGCCCGACACCGACGCCCCCGCCGGCTTCGGGGAGTTCGCCGCCCTGGTGCACGCCCGGCTGGTGCAGCAGACCTTCCTGCTGACCGGCCACCGCCACCGCGCCGCGCACTGCGTGCAGCTGGCGCTGGGGTCGGCCGCCCGCCGCTGGGAGGAGGTCGCGGCCGACCCGGACCCGGAGGGGCGGGTCCGCGGGGAGGCGTTCGACCTGGCGCTGTCGCCGTGGCACCGGGGCGGCCCGCGGCGGGCGCACCTGCTGCGGTGGCCGCGGCGGCGGATCGTGGTCGACGCGGCGGGCGCGCCGGAACCGCCCGAGCCGCCGCAGCGGCTGACCCCGCAGGACCGGGCGCTGGTGAAGGCGCTGCTGCGGCTGTCGCGGCCGCGGCGGCGGGCGCTGGTGCTGCACGACACGCTGGGCCTGCCGGTGGAGCGGGTCGCGGTGGAGGTGGAGTCGAGCACGGCCGCGGCCGAGAGCCGGGTGCGCTCGGCCCGGGCCGAGCTGGCCCGGGAGGTGCCCGCGCTGGTCGGGGCGGACCCGGAGGACCCGGAGTTCGCGGAGCGGCTGTCGGCCCTGCTGCACCGGGCGGCGGTGCACGGCTGCCCGGGTCCGCGGCTGCCGTCCACGGCCCGGCTGGTCGCGGACAGCCGGGTGCACACGGGGCTGGTGACGGGCGCGGCGGCGGCGCTGACCGTGCTGGTGGGCGGGGCGGTGGTGGCCACCCTGCTGGGGGTGGGCCCGTCGGAGTCGGCCCCGGCGGGGCCGGTGCGCGAGAGGGCCTGCACCTCGACCGGTTCGGGCAGCGCGGGCCCGGCGTCCCCGTACGGCGCGCCGGGGCTGCGGACGCCGTGGTGCGGCCCGACCCCGGGCGTCCCGGCCCGGCTGGCGGGCCCGCCGGGGCCGGTGCCGCCACCGCTGGACCGGCCCGCCCCGGCCGCGCCGAGCGGCGGCGCGACGCTCTCCGGCCCGTTCGCGGCCGGGCGGCGGCCGTTCGCCCCGCCCCCGCCGCCGGAGCGCCACCCGCTGCCGCCGCCGGCGGCCCCGTGCGGGCCGGTCTGCGCGCCGCGGTAGGACGCGCCCGGGTACGCCGGGGTGCGCCCGGGTACGCCGAAGGCGCCGCACCCCGTCCGGAACGGACCGGACGGTGCGCGGCGCCTTCGGCGTACTGACCGTGCTGCGGGCTCGACGCTCGCTTACTTCGCGGCGGCGAACAGCTCGCGGGCCAGGCGGGCGGTCTCGGACGGCGTCTTGCCGACCTTGACGCCGGCGGCCTCCAGGGCCTCCTTCTTCGCCTGGGCGGTGCCGGAGGAGCCGGAGACGATGGCGCCGGCGTGGCCCATGGTCTTGCCCTCGGGCGCGGTGAAGCCCGCGACGTAGCCGACGACCGGCTTGGTGACGTGCTCGGCGATGTAGGCCGCGGCCCGCTCCTCGGCGTCGCCGCCGATCTCGCCGATCATGACGATCAGCTCGGTGTCCGGGTCCTCCTGGAACGCCTTGAGGGCGTCGATGTGGGTGGTGCCGATGACGGGGTCGCCACCGATGCCCACCGCGGAGGAGAAGCCGAGGTCACGGAGCTCGTACATGAGCTGGTAGGTCAGGGTGCCGGACTTCGACACCAGACCGATCTTGCCCGAGCCGGTGATGTTGGCCGGGATGATGCCCGCGTTGGACTGTCCGGGGCTGATCAGGCCGGGGCAGTTCGGGCCGATGATGCGGGTCTTGTTGCCCTTGGCGCCGGCGTGCGCCCAGAACGCGGCGGTGTCGTGCACCGGCACGCCCTCGGTGATGACCACGGCGAGGCCGATCTCGGCGTCGATCGCCTCGATCACGGCGGACTTGGTGAACGCCGGCGGCACGAAGATGACGGTGACGTCGGCACCGGTCTTCTCGATCGCCTCGACCACGGTGCCGAACACCGGGACCTCGGTGCCGTCGACGTCGACGGTGGTGCCCGCCTTGCGCGGGTTCACGCCGCCGACGATCTGGGTGCCGGAGGCGAGCATGCGGCGGGTGTGCTTCATGCCCTCGGAGCCGGTCATGCCCTGGACGATGACCTTGCTGTCCTTGGTAAGGAAGATAGCCATGGTGTTGAGTCCCTTCCTTACTTGTTGGCCAGCTCGGCGGCGCGGTCAGCGGCGCCGTCCATGGTGTCCACCTGCTCGACCAGCGGGTGGTTGGCGTCGGTCAGGATCTGGCGACCGAGCTCCGCGTTGTTGCCGTCCAGACGGACGACCAGCGGCTTGGTGACGGCCTCGCCCTTGCTCTCCAGGAGCGCGAGGGCCTGCACGATGCCGTTGGCGACCGCGTCACAGGCGGTGATGCCGCCGAAGACGTTGACGAAGACCGACTTGACGTCGGCGTCGCCCAGGATGATCTCCAGGCCGTTCGCCATCACCTCGGCGGACGCGCCGCCGCCGATGTCGAGGAAGTTGGCCGGCTTCACGCCGCCGTGGTTCTCACCGGCGTACGCGACGACGTCCAGGGTGCTCATGACGAGGCCCGCGCCGTTGCCGATGATGCCGACCTGGCCGTCGAGCTTGACGTAGTTCAGGCCCTTGGCCTTCGCCGCCGCCTCCAGCGGGTTGGCGGCGGCCTTGTCCTCGAGCGCCTCGTGCTCGGGCTGGCGGAACTCGGCGTTCTCGTCCAGGGAGACCTTGCCGTCGAGCGCGATGATCTTGCCCTCGCCGGACTTGATCAGCGGGTTGACCTCGACCAGGAGGGCGTCCTCCTTGACGAAGACGACCCAGAGCTTCTGCAGGACGTCGGCGACCTGGTCGGCGATCTCGGCCGGGAACTTCGCCGCGGCGACGATCTCGGCGGCCTTCTCCGGGGTCACGCCCTCGTTGGCGTCGACCGGGATCTTGGCGAGCGCGTCCGGGTTCTCCTCGGCCACGACCTCGATCTCCACGCCGCCCTCGACGCTGGCCATGGCCAGGAAGGTGCGGTTGGTGCGGTCGAGCAGGAAGGAGACGTAGTACTCCTCCTTGATGTCCGCGGTCTGGGCCAGCATGACCTTGTGGACGGTGTGGCCCTTGATGTCCATGCCGAGGATCGCCTCGGCCTTGGCCACGGCGTCCTGCGGGTCGGACGCGAGCTTCACGCCACCGGCCTTGCCCCGGCCACCCACCTTCACCTGAGCCTTGACGACGGCTCGGCCGCCGAAGCGCTCCGCGATGGCGGCAGCGTCTGCGGCGGTCTCGATGACATCGCCGTCAAGCACGGGTACACCGTGCTTGGCGAAGAGGTCCCTCGCCTGGTACTCGAACAGGTCCACGTGTTTGTCCTTGTTCGTGGTCGCGGAATGTGTCTCTACGAGCGTGCCACGGCAGGATCTTCGCTGCGGGTCGTCGACACTGAGCGGGTACGCAGATGTACGGCCTTGCGGCCCACGCAGTTGCCGGGCGCATCGTCAATCAACACGCGCGTCACGTCCGCATGGCAGGTTATCCCCGGACGACCGGCCTGTTTCGCCCGGGGCCCGGTCCGCCTTGGTGAGAACCGTCACAACGCGCCCGGTCCGGGCCCCTCACCAGCGGGGGCGCGCAGCGGTGAGGCCCGCCACCGCTTCACCCGGACGGGTGGCCACCGCTCCCCTTGACGGCCCGCGGACCGCTCGACTCAGCCGCGCTCCGGCACCGGCAGCGGCCGCTTCTCGATCGCCGCCGCCATGATCTCCGGGAAGGCGTCCGGCGTGCAGGCGAACGCCGGGGCCCCCAGCTCCGCCAGCGCCTGCGCGTGCGCGTGGTCGTACGCCGGGGCGCCCTCGTCGGACAGCGCCAGCAGCGCGATGAACTGCACCCCCGCGGCCTTCATCGCCGCCACCCGCTTGAGCATCTCGTTGCGGATCCCGCCCTCGTACAGGTCGCTGATCAGCACCACGATCGTCTCCGACGGCCGGCTGATCCTCGACTGGCAGTACGCCAGCGCCCGGTTGATGTCGGTGCCGCCGCCCAGCTGCGTCGCGAACAGCACGTCCACCGGGTCGCTCAGCTGCTCGGTCAGGTCGACCACCGAGGTGTCGAACACCACCAGCCGGGTGTCCAGGCTCGGCATCGACGCCAGCACCGCGCCGAACACCGCCGAGTGCACCACCGACGGCGCCATCGACCCCGACTGGTCGATGCAGAGGATCACCTCCTTCTTCACCGCCCGCTGCGCCCGCGCGTAGCCGACCAGCCGCTCCGGGACGACCGTGCGGTACTCCGGCAGGTACTTCGACAGGTTGGCCCGGATGGTGCGGTCCCAGTCGATGTCCCGGTGCCGGGGACGGTTCACCCGGGCGCTGCGGTCCAGCGCCCCGCCGACCGTCGAACGGGTCTTGTCGGCGAGCCGGCGCTCCAGGTCCGCCACCACCTTGCCGACCACCGCCCGGGCGGTCTCCCGGGTGGTCTCCGGCAGCGCGTGCTTCAGCGACAGCAGCGTCCCCACCAGGTGCACGTCCGGCTCGACGGCGGCCAGCATCTCCGGCTCCAGCAGCAGCCGGTCCAGGCCCAGGCGGGAGATCGCGTCCTGCTGCATCAGCCGCACCACGCTGGTCGGGAAGTACTCCCGGATGTCCCCCAGCCAGCGCGCCACCTTCGGCGCCGACCCGCCGAGCCCCGCCGACCGCTTCCCGTCCTCCCGGTACAGCGCCCCCAGCGCCCCGTCCATCGCCGCGTCCCGCCCGGTCAGCCGCACCCCGGTGCCGTCCGCGTCACCGCCCAGCACCAGCCGCCAGCGCCGCATCCGCTCGTCGTCCTGACGGTCCGTCATCTTCTTTCACTCCTTGGCTTGCCCATCGGGCCGGTCGAAGACCGCCCTGCCCAACCCCCGCGCCCCGCCAGGGGCGCGGGGAACTGCGCGGAGCGGAAGGGAACGGGGGAAGGTCCGGGCGGCGCCGCGGCGAATCCCACCGGCCGCCCGGGTCCGCGGCGTCTCAGGCGGTGGCCCTGCGGTCCACCTGGCGCGGGATCCGCGGCTGCGGGATCGACACCCCCAGCAGCAGCGCCAGCACCTCCGTGGCCGCCTCGGCGCGCTCCTCGTCCAGCGGGGCGCTCGGGGCGGAGCCCTGCGCGGGGGCGCCGAGCGGGCCGGCCGCGACCCGGGAGCCGATGGTGTGGCGCACGCCCGTCTCCAGCGAGGAGAAGGTCCGGCGCAGCACCGGCAGCAGGTCGGTGAAGACCTCCGGGGAGACCCCGCACAGCCAGCCGTCGAGCAGGCCGAGCAGCGTCGGGTCGTGCAGCAGCAGCGCGCCGCCGCCGGAGACGAAGCCCTCGACCCAGCCGCCCGCGTCGGCGGGTTCGGAGGCGGTGGACAGCACCAGGCCGAGCCGCCGCCCGGCCTCCGCCGCGTCGAGCCGCCCGTCGTCCAGCAGCAGCCGCACCGCGCGGCCGCGCAGCAGTCCGGGGACGCCGGTCGCGGGGCCGCCGTGCGGTTCGCGGGCGGCGAGCGCGGCCAGCGTGCCGGCCCAGCGTTCGGCGGTGTCGCCCCCGAGCAGGGCGATCGCCTGGTGGACGGCGTCGAGTTCGGCGCGGCGGGCGTTCGCGCCGTCCGCGTCGAGGCCGGTGCAGGCGGCGGGCAGGGCGACGCAGAGCCGCTCGGCCAGGCCGTGCGCGACGGCGGTGAGCGAGCTGGTGTCGGTGGAGCGGACGTCGCCGTAGCGCAGCGTGCGGACCAGCGCGGGGAGCGCGGCGGCCAGGTGCCCGGCGTCGGTGTCGAGCGCGGCGCGGTCGGCGAGCAGCCGCATCACCTCGGGCAGCGCGTCGGGCAGGTCGGCCAGCAGGCAGTGCTCGGCGAGCGCGGTGAGGGCGGTGAGTTCGGCGTCCTGCGCGTCGGCGACCGCCTTGTTGGTGGCGGCGGAGCGCACCGTGGTGCCCCACTGGCCGGCCTCGACCAGGCGGACCGAGAACTCGGGCTCCCAGCCGAGCTGCCAGGTCTCCCGGAAGGTGCCGGTGGAGTTGACGCCGTCCCGGGAGGGGCGGCCCCAGTGCAGGCCG
The DNA here is from genome assembly GCF_039529925.1 of Kitasatospora saccharophila. Lineage (NCBI taxonomy): Bacteria > Bacillati > Actinomycetota > Actinomycetes > Kitasatosporales > Streptomycetaceae > Kitasatospora > Kitasatospora saccharophila. The sequence goes on from NZ_BAAANS010000013.1 coordinate 31,902, forward strand.
AGCAGCCGCAGCCGGTGCAGCAGCCGGGAGCGCTCCACGCCCAGGTTCTCGCGCAGGTCGAGGGCGAGCTCCCGGACGGCGGCCTCCGGCTTGAGCCGCAGGGTGCGCTGCAGGCGGGTCAGGTCGCGCTGCAGCGGCACGGCGGGCACCGAGTCGGGGACCTCGCCGAGCGCGTCGCCGACCACCAGCCGCTCGCGGACCAGGGCGAGCGCGACGTCCGAGCCGTCGCACATGACGGCGCGCACCGCGTCCAGCGTCTCGGTGAGGCCGGGCAGCGGGCGGCCGCGCACCGCGGCGAGGGTCTCGGCGAGCCGGACCGCCTCGATGACGTGCGCGGAGGAGACCGGGTGGTCCTCGGCCCGGAGCAGTTCGGCGACCTTGGTCATCCAGCGGGCGACCGGCTGCCCGGGGGCGGTGAACAGGTGGTGGTACCAGCCGGGCGAGTCGATGCCCGCGCCGTAGCCGGTGTGCTGGGACAGCCGGCGGTGCGTCCACGGCACCCAGGTCAGTTCGACCTTGAGCTTCCTGGGCAGTTCGGCGAGCAGCGCCCGGTCGTGCGCGACGGTCGGCAGCACGGCCAGCGCCGGGACGTGCCAGGCGCCGCAGACCACCGCGATCCGCCGGTGCCCGGCCTTGCGGGCGGCCCGGATCCGCTGGCGCATCGCGGCCTCGCGGACCAGGTCGCGCCGCTCGGCCGGGTGGTGCTCGCGCAGCGCGGCCATCGCCTCGGCGAGGGCCGCGAACGGGGCCAGCGGGTCGCCGTCGGGGGTGCGGTGCTCGACCGCGTCCTCCCACCAGGCTTCCGGGTCGGTGTGGCCGGCGGCGGCGGCGAGTTCGGCGATCGGGTCGACGGGCGCGGGCCCGGAAGTGCCCCCCGGCACTTCCGACCCCTCCCCCTCTTCCGACGCTCCGTCACGGCCGGAGGTGTCACCCCCGCCGGTAACGGTTTCGTCGCCGTCCGCGGGCGGGCCGTCGTCGCGGGCGCCGCGCGGGCCGAGCGCGAGGCTCTGCGCGGCGGGCAGGTCGATGAAGTGGACCGGCACCCCGGCGTCCAGCCCGTGCCGCAGCGCCACCCACTCGGGCGAGAACTCGGCGAGCGGCCAGAACGCGGCCCGCGCCGGGTCGTCGGCGACGTGCGCGAGCAGCGCGACCGGCGGCACCATCTCCTTCTCGGCGGCGGCCGCGACCAGGTCGTCGGCCTCCGGCGGGCCCTCGATCAGCACCGCGTCCGGCCGCAGGGCGGCCAGCGCGGCGGCCACCGCGCGGGCCGAGCCGGGGCCGTGGTGGCGCACCCCGAGCAGCGTCACCTCCGCGCCCGCCGTCCCGGCCCCCGGGGCGGCGGCGCCCCTCGCCTCGGCACTCACGCGGAGACCTCCCGGGCGGCCCGGTAGAAGTCCTTCCAGCCGTCGCGGTCGCGGACCACGCCCTCCACGTACTCGCGCCACACCTGCCGGTCGGCGACCGGGTCGCGGACCACCGCGCCGAGGATGCCGTCCGCGACGTCCCCCGCGCGCAGCACGCCGTCGCCGAAGTGGGTGGCCAGCGCGAGGCCGTTGGTGACCACCGAGATCGCCTCGGCGGTGGAGAGCGTGCCGCTGGGGGTCTTCACCTTCGTCCGCCCGTCGGCCGTCAGGCCGGAGCGCAGCTCGCGGAAGACCGTCACCACCCGGCGGATCTCCTCGGCGCCGCCCGGGAGTTCGGGCAGGTCGAGGGAGCGGCCGAGCTGGCCGACCCGGCGGGTGACGATCTCCACCTCCTCCTCCAGCGTGGCCGGCAGCGGCAGCACCACGGTGTTGAAGCGGCGGCGCAGCGCGGAGGAGAGTTCGTTGACGCCGCGGTCGCGGTCGTTGGCGGTGGCGATGACGTTGAACCCGCGCACCGCCTGCACCTCGGAGCCCAGCTCCGGGACGGGCAGGGTCTTCTCGGAGAGGATGGTGATCAGGCTGTCCTGGACGTCCGCCGGGATGCGGGTGAGCTCCTCGACCCGGGCGATCTGCCCGTCGCGCATGGCGCGCATCAGCGGGGACGGCACCAGCGCGTCCTCGCTCGGGCCGTGGGCGAGCAGTTGGGCGTAGTTCCAGCCGTAGCGGACGGCCTCCTCGGGGGTGCCCGCGGTGCCCTGCACCAGCAGCGTGGAGTCTCCGGAGATCGCCGCCGCCAGGTGCTCGGACACCCAGGTCTTGGCGGTGCCGGGCACGCCGAGCAGCAGCAGCGCCCGGTCGGTGGCCAGCGTGGTCACGGCGACCTCGATCACCCGGCGCGGGCCGATGTACTTCGGCGTGATCACCGTGCCGTCGGCGAGCTCGCCGCCCAGCAGGTAGGTGGCGACCGCCCACGGCGACAGCCGCCAGCGCTCCGGCCGGTCCCGGTCGTCGTGCCGGGCGAGGGCGGCCAGCTCCTCGGCGAACGCGTCCTCGGCGTGCTGCCGCAGGACCTCGCTGGTCGTCTCGGTGGTCATCGACTGCTCCGATCTCACGGGGATCTCACGGGTCGTCAGAACGCTGCGCGAAGAGGGCGCGAAGGACGAACGGCACGGCGCTGACCTGGGAGGGAGAACCCCCGTTCGCCCCGTGCACCCACCACTGTGCCGCCCGCCACTGACAACCGACCCGGCGTCAGCCCGCCGCCGGGGCGGGCCGGTCGGCCGCCCGCCGCCGGGGCCACAGCTGGGCCGCGCCGAACGCCGCCTCCACCACCAGGAAGCCCCACAGCAGCCCGGTCGCGCCCTGCCCCAGCGCCCAGCCCTGCCAGCAGGCGAACAGCACCCGGGCCACCCCGTCGAACAGCCCGTGCACCGGCTGCGGGCGCAGCAGCCGCAGCAGCGCCCAGACCAGCACCACCGACCCCATCAGGTTGGCGAACAGCGTCTGCATCGGTTCCGGCGGCGGCAGTTCGCCCAGCCCCAGCGCGCCGGACGCCGCGGACAGCGCCCGGTGCGCGAGGGCGTACGTCCAGGGGGTGGCGAACGGGGCGGTGACCAGCAGGTCGTACCAGGCGCTGGCGCGGACCAGGCGGGCGTAGCGGTGCATCGGTCGTCACTCCTCGATCGGCTCGTGCGGGAACGGGCCCATGCTGGACGGTGGAGTACTGTCCAGGGTCAAGTCACCGACGGGAACGGGCGGGAGCGGGGACGTGCGCATCGGGGAACTCGCCGAACGGACCGGGCTGAGCCGCGACACGCTGCGCTTCTACGAGCGCACCGGGCTGCTGGTCTCCCGCCGACTGCCCAACGGCTACCGCGACTTCCCGCCCGAGGCCGAGCCCTGGCTGCGGTACGTCCGCACCGCGCAGGCGCTCGGCTTCTCGCTCGCCGAGATCGCCCGCACCGGCGCCGAGTTGAGCGCCGCGCCGGACGCCGCCGAGCGGCTCTCCGAGCTGTTCCGGGAGAAGATCGCGCTGATCGACGCCCGGACGGCGGAGCTCGCCGCCCTGCGCGCCGACCTCGCCGGCCGGGTCGGCACGGGATGTCCGCTGGCCCCGGCCTGACGGCCCCTCGGCTGTCGTCGCCTCCCCGCCTCGACCGGGCCGCGCCCCCGGCGTGCTCTCCCGACCCCCGGCCCCCGGCCCCCGGGCGGAAGGGCCCCGCCCCGGGGGCGTCCCGCCCTCCGTCCGGCGCGGCGAGCGGTTTCCGCCGCCCGACGGCCGACGGGTCCTGACGGACCCTCGACTGTCAGTGGCCCCTCCTAGCGTCATCGGCATGGAGGAACGCTGGAGCACCGAACACGTCCTTTCGCTGGCGCCCGATCCGGCTTCCCTGAAGGCGGCGGGCAAGCTCTCCGGCCCGGCCCCCTGGTCGGCGACCGGCACCGGCGGGGGCGCGCTGTGGGGCCTGTGCAAGGGCAGCGGCAGCACCCCGTACCGGACGGCGGTCGAGCTGGGCACGCCCGCGTACAAGTGCAGTTGCCCGAGCCGGAAGTTCCCGTGCAAGCACGCCCTCGGGCTGCTGCTGCTCTGGGCCTCCGGGCCGGAGGCCGTCGCCGACGGGGCCGCCCCGCCGGACTGGGTGGCGCAGTGGCTGGACGGCCGCGGCCGGGCCGCCGCCGACAAGGCCGCCAAGCAGTCGGCGAAGGCCGCCGAGGCGGACCCGGCGGCCGCCCGCAAGCGGGCCGAGAAGCGTTCCGCCCGGGTCGCGGGCGGCGCCCGCGAGCTGCGGCTGCGGCTGGCCGACGGCGTCCGCCGCGGCCTGGCCGACCCGCACCCGGCCGGTGCGTGGGAGGAGGTGGCCGCCCGGATGGTCGACGCCCAGGCGTCCGGTCTGGCGTCCCGGGTCCGGGTGCTCGCCGAGGCGCCGCCGGACGAACTGCTGGAGGAGTACGCGATGCTGCACCTGCTGGCCGGCGCCTACGGCCGGATCGACACCCTGCCCGAGGCCCTGGCCGCGACCGTCCGGACCAGGGTCGGCTTCACCACCGAGGCCGCCGAACTGCTGGCCGGCCCGACCGTCCGGGACCGCTGGCACGTCCTGGGCAGCCGGGACACCGCCGACGAGCGGCTGACCACCCGCCGGGTGTGGCTGCGCGGCGCGAAGACCGGCCGGCCCGCCCTGCTGCTCGCCTTCGGCCGCCCCGGCCAGGCGCCGGACCTCGCCCTGCCCACCGGCCGCCTGCTGGAGGCCGACCTGGCCTACCACCCGGGCGCCCGCCCGCTGCGGGCCGTCCTCGGCACCCGCTACGGCGCCCCCGAGCCGGCCCCGGCCGCCGCCCCCGCGGGCCTGACGCCCGCCGCGGCGCTCGCCGAGTACGGCGCCGCCGTCGCCGAGGACCCGTGGCTGGACGGCTGGCCGACCGTCCTGGCCGACGTGGTGCCGGTCCGCACCCCGGACGGCTGGCGGCTCACCGACGGCGCGCACAGCCTGCCGGTGCGCCGCGGCGCCCTGCCCGAACCGGCCCTGTGGCGGCTCGCCGCGGTCTCCGCCGGGCACCCCGTCACCCTGTTCGGCGAGTGCGGCCACCGCGGCTTCGCGCCCGTCACCGCCTGGGACGCCGACCACCGGCCCGTCCCGCTCGGCTGACCCGCCAGCCGACCCGGCGCGTCCGACCCGGCGTCGACCCCGTGCGGCGCCGGGCACCGCACCGTCCGCCGCACCGCTCTCGTTGACACCCGCCGCACCCGCCGTCCGCACCACCCGACGGAACGGGACGCTCCCCGGCGCCCCTGACGAACCGTCGACCGGAGGAAACCGATGACCCGCACCCGCAGCACCCGGCAGCGCGCCGCCGTCCGGCGCATCACCCTGCACCACGCCGCCCGCCGGGCCGCCCTCGCCAGCGGCTGGGGCCGCCGCCACCGCACCGCCGCCCAGCGGCCGATCGGAGACCGGGCATGACCGCGCCCACGCTCGCCCAGGCCGACGACCGGGCCGACGACTGGGCCGACCTGCAGGGCGTCGCCCTGCTCGGCACCGACCGCCGCCCGCTGCCGGCGGCCCGCACCCCGCTGGCCGCCGCCGTCGACCGTGCCGACCCGGCCGGCGCGCTGCTCGACCTGGCCGCCGTCGCGGCCGTCCGCCGCCGGGCCGGCGCGCTGCCCGCCCCCGCCGTGGAGACCCCCGCGCCCGCCCCGGCGGACCCCCGGCCCGCGCTGCCCGAGTCCGCCGCCCGCCGGCTGGCCGTCCTGCTCGGCACCCGCAGCGGCCACGGCAGCACGGCCAACCTGGCCGAACTGCTCCCGCAGTGGCTGGCCGCCGCCCGCGCCCGCGGCTACCGGCTGCCGCCCGCCCTGGTCCCGCCCCTGCTGGACACCGCCCGGGCCCGCTCCGAACTGCGCACCGACGCCGTCGCCCTGGCCGGCCCGCTCGGCCGCTGGCTGGCCCCGCACAACCCGGACTGGAAGTACGTCACCCGCACCGCGGGCGAACCGGACGCCCTCGACCAGCCCGGTGAACTCCTTTGGCAGGAGGGCCTGTTCGCCGAACGCGTCACCCACCTGACCCGGCTGCGGCGCACCGACCCGGCCGCCGGGCTCGCCCTGCTAGCCTCCACCTGGAGCACCGAACGGGCCGAGGACCGGGTGCTGTTCCTCGACTCCCTGCAGGACGGGCTATCCGCCGCCGACGAGGACTTCCTGGAGGCCGCGCTCTCCGACCGTTCCAAGAACGTCCGGGCCACCGCCGCGGAACTCCTCGCCACCCTCCCCGGCTCCGCCCTCGCCGCCCGGATGGCCGACCGCGCCCGCGCCGCCGTCCGGCACGAGGGCGACCGGCTGCACGTCACCCCGCCCACCGCCTGCGACGCCGCGATGCAGCGCGACGGCATACCGGTCAAGTCGCCCACCGGACGCGGCGAACGCGCCTGGTGGTTCGGCGAGGTCGTCGCCGGGGCGCCGCTGTCCCTGTGGACGGCCGGGACCGGCCTCACCCCCGAACAGCTGCTCGCGCTGCCCACCGTCGACTCGCCCGACGGCGGCGGCGCCGAATGGGCCGAGGACCTGCGCGAGGCGTGGGCCCGCGCCGCCGTCCGCCAGCAGGACGCCGCCTGGGCCCGCGCCCTGCTCGGCACCCCGCCGCGCCCGGGCCGCGACACCCGCACCCCCGGCGCCCCGGCCAAGCTGCTGGCCGTCCTGCCGCCCGCCGAACGGGCCTCCTGGACGGCCGCGTTCGTCCAGACCCACGGCCTCGGCGACGCCTTCCAACTGCTCGGCGCCTGCGCCACCCCCTGGACGCCCCCGCTCTCCACCGCCGTCGTCGCCGCGCTCAAGCGCGCCGCGGAGCTCGGCTCCTACCCCTGGAGCCACAGCGGCGTCCTCGGCATGACCGAGCGCGCCCTGGCCCCCGGGACCGCCCCCGCCGTCGAGGCCCTCTGCACCGACACCTCCCCGGACACCGCCTGGTCCGACACCTTCACCCGCCTCGCGGGCACGCTGCGCTTCCGCCAGGCGATGCTCGCCGAGCTGGAGGGCTAGGCAGGAACGGCGGGACGCGAAAACAGGGGCTCGGGAGAGCACCGACAGGGGCTCGGGGAACGGCGAGCCCCGGTCTGCTCACGGTTCACTGCCGGGGCGCGCATCGGCTTCCGGTTCCGTTACCACACGCAGCAGCACGGACCCCGCCGGTCCCCGAGCCCCCGGCGGGGCCTCTCAGCCGGCCCGCAGGTTGGACCGCACCCAGCTGACCACGTCCTGGGTGGAGGTGCCCGGGGTGAAGATGTCGGCGACGCCGAGGGCCTTGAGTTCGGTGATGTCCGCGTCGGGGATGATCCCGCCGCAGAAGACCTTGATGTCGGCGGCGTCCCGCTCCTTGAGGAGTTCGATCACCTTCGCGCAGAGGGTCATGTGCGCGCCGGAGAGGATGGACAGGCCGATGCCGTCCGCGTCCTCCTGGATCGCCGTGTCGACGATCTGCTCGGGGGTCTGGTGGAGGCCGGTGTAGATGACCTCCATGCCGGCGTCGCGCAGCGCCCGCGCGATGACCTTGGCTCCCCGGTCGTGCCCGTCGAGTCCGGGTTTGGCGACCACGACTCGGATCGGCCCCGACACCACCATGACTGCCTCCTGGACCACGTTGTCCACCACCCGGCCGCTCTCGGCCGCGGGCTCGGTGTTAACCACTTTTAACAGACCTGAGGGGAGGTTAGCGGCCCGTGGGGCCGCCGTCCTTCCCCACCAGCCGAGAGGAGGGCAAAATCACAGCGTGCGGGGCCGACCGGCCGCTCAGAGCTTCTCGACGGGGGCGTACCGCAGCAGCAGTTCCTTGCGTCCGGCGGTGCCGAAGTCGACCGTGGCGCGGGCCTTGTCCCCGACGCCCTGGGTGGCGACGACGGTGCCGAGGCCGAAGCTGTCGTGGCTGACCCGGTCGCCGACGGCGAGCCCGACGACCTCCCGGTCGGTGACCGTCCGCGCGGACTTGCCCCAGCCGGCCTTCGGGGCGGCGGCGGAGAACCCGGAGCCGCGCGAGGAGCCTGAGCCGGACGAGCCGGAGGACGAGTAGCCGCGCGAGGGCGGCACCGCGGCCGCGCCGGTGCGCTTCCACTCGATCAGCTTGTCGGGGATCTCCTCCAGGAAGCGCGAGGCCGGGTTGTAGGAGGGCTGGCCCCAGGCGCTGCGCAGCACCGAGCGGGTCAGGTAGAGCCGCTGCCGGGCCCGGGTGAGGCCGACGTAGGCGAGGCGGCGCTCCTCCTCCAGTTCCTTGACCTGGTTGAGGGCCCGCATGTGCGGGAAGATCCCGTCCTCCATGCCGGTGAGGAAGACGACGGGGAACTCCAGGCCCTTGGCGGTGTGCAGGGTCATCATCGTGATGACGCCCGCGCCGTCCTCCTCATCGGGGATCTGGTCGGAGTCGGCGACCAGCGCGACCCGCTCCAGGAAGTCGGCGAGCGAGCCGACCGGCGGGCCCTCGTCGCCCTCGGGGCGCTCCCCCGGGTCCTTCTCGTACTCCAGGGCGACCGAGGCGAGTTCCTGGAGGTTCTCCACCCGGGTCTCGTCCTGCGGGTCGGTGGAGGACTGGAGCTCGGCGAGGTAGCCGGTCTCCTCCAGCACGGCCTCCAGGACGGCGGCCGGTCCGGCGCCGGACTCGACGACCTGGCGAAGCCCGGCCAGCAGTTCGTTGAACTTCTTCACCGCGTTGGCGGAGCGCGCGGCCATCCCGTACGCCTCGTCGACCCGGCGCAGCGCGGCGGCGAAGGAGATCCGCTCGCGGGAGGCGAGGGCGTCGATCATCGCCTCGGCGCGCTCGCCGATGCCGCGCTTGGGGACGTTGAGGATCCGGCGCAGCGGGACGGTGTCCTCGGGGTTGGAGAGCACCCGCAGGTAGGCCAGGACGTCCTTGACCTCCTTGCGCTCGTAGAAGCGGACGCCGCCGACGACCTTGTACGGCAGGCCGACCCGGATGAACACCTCTTCGAAGACCCGGGACTGGGCGTTGGTGCGGTAGAAGATCGCCACGTCGCCGGGGCGGGCGGCGCCCGCGTCGGTGAGCCGGTCGATCTCCTCGGCGATGAACTGGGCCTCGCCGTGCTCGTCGTCGGCGACGTAGCCGACGACCTGCTCGCCCTGGTCGCCGGCCGTCCAGAGGTTCTTCTTGCGGCGGTTGGTGTTGCGTTCGATGACCGAGTTGGCGGCGGTGAGGATGGTCTGGGTGGAGCGGTAGTTCTGCTCCAGCAGGATCGTCGTCGCGTTCGGGTAGTCCTCCTCGAACTGGAGGATGTTGCGGATGGTCGCGCCGCGGAAGGCGTAGATCGACTGGTCGGCGTCGCCGACCACGCACAGCTCGGCGGGCGGGATCTGGGCGAGCTGGGCGTCGGCGGGGTTCACGTGGTCGCCGTCGGCGGTCATCCGGGGGGCCTGCCCGGCGGAGCCGCCGGAGAGCTCGCGCACCAGCGTGTACTGGGCGTGGTTGGTGTCCTGGTACTCGTCGACCAGGATGTGCCGGAACCGGCGCCGGTAGTGCTCGGCGACGGCGGGGAACGCCTGCAGCAGGTTGACGGTGGACATGATGATGTCGTCGAAGTCGAGGGCGTTGGCCTCGCGCAGCCGCCGCTGGTAGAGGAAGTACGCCTCGGCGAGCTTCTTCTCCATCGGGTTGGCGGCCCGGTCGGCGTACGTCTCCTCGTCGATCAGCTCGTTCTTGAGGTTGCTGACCTTGGCGGTGAAGGACTTCGGCGGGAACTGCTTCGGGTCGAGGTCCAGGTCCCGGCAGACCAGGGCCATCAGGCGCTGCGAGTCCGCCGAGTCGTAGATCGAGAAGCTGGAGTTCATGCCCAGCTGCTTGGCCTCGCGGCGCAGGATCCGCACGCACGCGCTGTGGAAGGTGGAGACCCACATCGCCTTGGCGCGCGGGCCGACCAGCGCCTCGACGCGCTCGCGCATCTCGCCGGCGGCCTTGTTGGTGAAGGTGATCGCCAGGATCTCGCCGGGCTGCACGCCGCGGGCGGCCAGCAGGTGGGCGATCCGGTGGGTGAGCACCCGGGTCTTGCCGGAGCCCGCGCCGGCCACGATCAGCAGCGGCGACCCAGCGTGCAGCACGGCCTCGCGCTGCGGGTCGTTCATGCCCTCCAGCAGCTGCGCCGGGTCGACCACGGTGCGGGCGGCGCCGTTGCGGTGCCAGGCGTCGCGCTCGGCCTCGGCGGCGTGGTCGGTGGCGAACAGCCCGTCGGGGATGGCCTCCTCGCCGTACCCGGGGTCGTACCCCCCGTCGTCGTACGGTTCGTCCGGCGGCGCCTCCTCCTCGGACCACTGCCGGTCTGCGGGGCGGGGGCTCGACCCGACGGCGGGGCGCTCGAAGCCGGGGAGCGGGAGGTCATCGAAGAGGCTACTCATGGCCCTTCGAGTCTATGGCCCGCCGCCGACATCCCGCCCCGGAGAATCAGGGCGAGTACGGGTACACGAGCAGCACGTGCGCCCCGTAGACGGCCGAGCAGAGCGCTCCGGCACCGAGCACCATCACCAGCACGCCGGTGGTGCGCACCCGGGCGAGACCGGACGCGAGCGGGAACAGCAGCCCCACCGCGGGCAGCAGGAAGCGCGCCCGGGAACTGAAGTACGCGGCGTCGCCGAGGGCGAGGAACAGTACCGCGGCACTGAACAGGAGCAGCGGCAGCGCCTGGCGCTCGCGCACCGATACCGCGAACAGCAGCACGCCGGCGACCAGGGTGACCAGGACGACCAGGTCGGTCAGCCACACCGGCTCGGCGTGCGTCAGCAGGTTCCGCACGGTTTCCCAGGTCGAGAGCCCGAAGTCCAGGTGCGACTGCCACGCCTCCTGCACCCGGAAGTAGCCGTCCCAGCGGCCCTCACGCGCGCCGACCCAGGCCAGGTAGCCGAAGAAGCCCAGCGGGGCGAGCAGCATCGCGGTCACCGGCCGCCACCGGCCGCCACCGGCCGTCGGCCCGCCCCGGACCGCCGCGCACAACGCCGCGACGCCGATCGCACCCACCAGCGCGATCCCGGTCGGCCGGGTGAGGCCGGCGAGCGCGCAGAGCGTCCCGGCCCACAGCCAGCGACGGGTGACCGTCGCGTACAGCGCCCAGACCGCGAGGGCCGTGAACAGCGACTCGGAGTACGCCATGCTCTCGATCACCGCGTACGGGACGACGCCCCAGAGCACCGCCGCCACCACCCCGGCCCGCCGCCCGTACAGTCGGCCCGCGAGCGCGAAGACGCCCCAGGCCGCAGCCAGCCCGGCGGCCCAGGCCACCAGCAGCGCGGCCGTGTGGACGGACACCGGCAGCACCCACCGGACGGCGGCCACGGCCTTCGGGTAGAGGGGGAAGAAGGCGTACGGCTGGTAGGCCCCGTACGGCCCGGGCACCGCCGGGGTGCCCGCGTAGCCGTGCGCGGCGATGTCCGTGTACCAGCGGGCGTCCCACATGACGGCCAGCCGGCGCAGGCCGTGGCGGGTGCCCCGTCCGTCGCAGAGGACCAGCGCCGCGATGCCGAGGGCCCGCACCGCCGCGTAGCCGAGCAGCGCGGAGGCGGCGGCGCGCAGGGCGGCCCGGGTGCGGGCGAGCGCTCCGGTTCCGCTCTCCGCGGACGCCTCCGACGGTTCCCTGGCTTTGCGGTCCGTGGTGGTCATCCGGTCCTCCCGCCGATGTGCCGCCGCTCGCCCGACGGCCGCCCTGACCTGCACAGTAACCGGGTCGGCCGGGCGGGACGGGGCGGCACGCGGCGGACCCGCAGGGCTGGCCACGAGGCGACCGCGTCCGGCCAGTACTCTTAGCCGGATCCACCAGACGACGAACCACTGCGGGGGAACGCGTGCCCAGCGCCGACACGAAGACTCGGTCCGATCAGGAGGACCGCGGGACGGCGGTGCCGTTCGACTGGCGTCGGTCCGGTACCTGGCCGCGGGAACTGCTCAACCCCGCGGGGGCCTGGTTCCTCAGCCGGATGCTGATCCTGGCCGTGGTGTACAGCAAGGCGTTCGGCGTCGACGGTGAGGTCAACGGCCTCTACCCGGGCTGGGCGCACCAGCTGGCCCACTGGACGTACCCGCAGGGCGACGTGACCTGGCAGTACCCGCCGGGTGCCGCGGTGGTCTTCCTCGCGCCGAAGCTGTTCGGCTTCGTCTCCTACGGCTCGGCGTTCGGCGTGGTGATCACCCTGGTGGACGCCGCGGTCACCGCGGCGCTGATCCTCGGCGCCCGCAGGGCCGGCCGTTCGATCAGCGGCGCCTGGGTGTGGATCCTGGGCCTGCCGCTGATGCTGCACGTGTCGTACGTCCGCTTCGACGTCATAGTCACCGCGCTCGCCGTCTTCTCGCTGCTGTCGATCGCCCGCCACCCGTGGTGGAGCGGCACGCTGGCCGCGGCCGGCGCCCTGATCAAGGGGTGGCCGGTGCTCACGGTGCTGGGCGCCCCGCGCGGGCGGAGCACCCGGGCGGCGTGGCTGTCGGTGATGGTCTCCGCCGCGGCGATGACGGGCGTGCTCGCCCTCGTGTTCGACAACACCTTCGGCTTCCTGGACAACCAGGAGGAACGCGGCATCGAGATGGGTTCGCTCGGCGGCAGCGTGTTCCTGTGGTGGCGGATGCACGGCTACACCGGCCACCTGAACTACCAGTACGGCGCGATGGAGTTCGTCGGACCGTACGTCCACCTGGTGGCCCGGGCCTCGCTGGTGCTGACCGCGGCGGGCTTCCTGTGGCTGCTGCTGTGGCGCTTCAAGGCCAAGCGCTGGACGGCGGCGACCCCCGCCGACGCGACCATGGCCGCCCTGCTGGTCTTCGTCACCACGAGCCGGGTGATCAGCCCGCAGTACTTCATCTGGTTGCTCGGCCTGGCCGCGGCCTGCCTGGCGTTCTCCCGGACCACCCAGCGTCCGGTGGCGGCGCTGGTGCTGCTGGCCACCACCCTGACCACCATCGACTACCCGCTGTTCCTGGGGCAGCTGGGCGGCGGCCAGCCGTTCGGCATCTACGTCCTGCTGCTTCGCAACGCGATCCTGGTGGTGGCGACCGTGCTGTCCTGCTACCTGCTGTGGCGCGAGACCGTCTCCCGGGCCGACTCCGCCGAGCCCACCCCCGCCGCCTGACGGGAGGCCGCACCGCCCGGTGATCGGCGCACGGAGCAACCGCTCCGCCGCCGATCCCGGGCGGCCCCCTCCCGGTGGGAGGGACGGTTCCGGAAGCCGGTTGGGCATGCCCTATCTTGTTGACCCATGACTGCCGAATCACCCGATCGAACCGCCGCGACGGCACTCGCCGACGGCACTGCCGTTGGTGGCGGACCGAAGGACGGAGCGACCGTGGTCGGCAGCACGCCGATCGCGGGCAGTTCCGAATCCTTCGGCCGCAGGCTGCGCAGATACGCGCGCCCCACCCCGTACAAGATCGCGGGCCTGATCTTCCTCCTGTTCATGCTGCCGATCTGCGCCCGGCTCCCGTGGTCCGGTGACATCGGCCAGCACGCGTCGACCATATGGCGCCTGCGCGAGAACCTGGGCCACCCGCGCAGTCCGATGATCGACGTGCCGGGTGACGGGAGTCCGTACTTCTCCCCGTACCAGGTGCTGGGCGCGCTGGTCTCGCTGGCCACCGGCCTGGTGCCGCTGAAGGTCCTGCACCTGCTCGCGCTCAGCAACATGGTCGTCCTGGTGATCGGCATCGGCGCGTTCGTCCGCAGCCTGACCACGAACCGCTGGGCGCCCGTGCTGGCGCTCGCCTGCTACGTGTTCCTGTGGGGCGTGGACGTCCAGGTCTGGAGCGGCTACGAGTCGCTGCTCTCGCTCAGCCTCGGCGTGTCCTACCCGAGCGCCTTCGCCGCCGGCCTGATGTTCCTGGTGTGGGCCTGGACCCTGCGGCTGCTGGGCCGGGTCCCGGAGGGCTCCCGGGTCTCCGCCTCGCCGGCCAAGCGGATCCCCGCGCACCTGGCGATCGGCCTGCTGGTCTTCGTGATCGTGCTCTCGCACCCGTTCACCGGCATCCCCACCTGCCTCGGCATCGTGGCGATCTTCGCCGCCTCGCTGCGCACCCTGAAGCTCCGCGACTGGCTGTTGTGGGTGCTGAGCGGCGCCGTGCTGCTGGTGGGCATGCTGGCCTGGCCGTACTGGAGCGCGTTCGACCTGAAGCAGTCTGCGGCGCTCGACGCGATGCACAAGGGCCTGTACAACCACCCGCTGAACTGGTTCGGCTTCGCCCTGGTCCTCGGCATTCCGGCACTGATCACCCGGTTCCGCCGTGACCGCCTCGACCCCCTGGTGCTGCTGTTCGCGCTGACCGCCGCCACCGTCGGCTACGGCTACCTGAGCGGTCACTACAGCTGGGGCCGGGTCTACCCGTCGCTTGTGCTGTCGCTGCAGTTCGCCACCGCGCTGGAGCTCTCCCGGATCCCGGGCAAGCAGTGGTTCCGCCAGCAGTTCTCGCTCGTGGCCACCGTCACGCTGGTGCTCGGCGCCTGGGTGCAGTCCGGCGCGCTGTTCTACATCGAGCCGAAGGAGCACTGGCCCAAGCCGGTCGTCGACGTGGTCCAGGCCTGGAACCCGTGGCCCGGCTTCCAGTGGACCACCAAGTACCTGAAGTACGGCGACGTGGTGATGACCCGGGGCGAGCGCCCGTCGGTGATGCTCCCGGCCTACGGCTACTACACCGTCGCCGCCGGCTACCCCGACCCGGCGGTATCCGAGAAGGAACTTCAGCAGCGTTCGTGGGACTCCTGGAAGTTCTTCAACACGGACACCGACAACGCGCTGCGGCTGGAACTGCTCAAGAAGTACCACGCCCACTGGGTGCTGATCCGACCCCAGGACGGCGCGGTCCCCGAGGGACCGGAGTTCGAGGTGGTCGCCCGCAGCCCGCAGGGCGAGTACCTGATCCACGTGAAGTAACCCCGCTCTGCCTCGTCCCCCGCACATCCGCCCGGCCCCCGGCCCGTTCACGAAAGCCACCAGCCGATGCCCACTCCCCTGTCCCTGCTGAACCGGCGCCCCGGTTCCCGGGGCCCCGGCCAGGCCGGCGCGGAGGCTCCGGCCCCCGCCGACCCGGCCGCCAAGCCGGCCCGGCGACCCCGGCTCTACGCCCTGGACGGGATGCGCCTGCTCGCCGCCCTCGGCGTGGTGATGTTCCACTACTCCGGCAAGCAGTTGCAGCCGGACATCTACGGCACCGGCACTCCGCGCGAGGTCATCCCGGGGATCCACCGCTTCGGTGTCTACTCCTGGCTCGGCGTCGAACTGTTCTTCCTGATCAGCGGCTTCGTGATATGCATGTCCTGCTGGGGCAAGCGGCCGAAGGACTTCCTGACTTCCCGGGTGGTCCGGCTCTACCCCGCCTACTGGTTCGGCGTCCTGCTGACCGGCGCGGTGGTACTGGCAGCGGCCGAGCCCTGGGGCAGCTACCACGACCTGACGCTGCGCGCCGCGCTGACCAACCTGACCATGCTCCAGTGGCCGCTGGGCTCCCCCGCGGTGGACCCGGTGTACTGGACGCTCTGGGTCGAGATGCGCTTCTACGTGATCTTCGCGATCGTGGTCGGCTTCGGTCTGACCTACCGCAGGGTCGTGCTGTTCTGCCTGATCTGGACCTTCGCCGCGACCTTTGCGCCGATGGCCAACTTCGGCCTGCTGACCGAGCTGGCCCAGCCGGTGTACGCGCCGTTCTTCATCAGCGGCATCGTGATGTACCTGATGTACCGGTTCAAGCCGAACTTCCTGCTCTGGGGCATGCTCGGCTTCACCTGGCTGATGGCGCAGAACAACCTGCCGAAGATCATGCAGGACTACGAGAGCGAGTCCCAGCAGAAGCTGTCCTGGAGCGTCTGCGCGGCCGTCATGACGCTCTGCTACCTGGCGGTGCTGCTGGCGGCGCTCGGCAAGCTGAACTGGCTCAACTGGAAGTGGCTGGCCACCGCGGGCGCGCTGACCTACCCGCTGTACCTGATGCACCAGGAGATCGGCTGGATCGCGCTCGACAAGCTGCATCGCTGGCTGTCGCCGGTACCGCTGCTACTGACCGTGCTGGTCGGCATGTTGGTGCTCTCCTACCTGGTGCACCGGCTGGTCGAACGGCCGCTGTCCGGCCTCCTGAAGAAGGGCATGGACTCCTCCTTCAAGAAGATCCTGGAGGAACCCGCGCAGCGGTAGTCCCACCCACGCGTGCAGAACGGCGATGGCCTCGCCGCCCTCCCGGGCGGCGAGGCCATCGCCGTTCTGCTTCTGCTGGCTCCGTGCTCCGGGCCGACCGCCGTACGGTCAGTTCCGCTCCATCAGGGTGACCCAGACGTTGTACACCCGGGTCGTCTTCACCACGTGGTAGCGCGAGTTCAGCGCGTCCTGCTGGGCCTTGTCGAGGTTCTGCTGGGCGTACGGCTCCTTGGCGCCCTGCGGCAGGTCGCCGCCCAAGGTGACCAGCCAGATCCGCTGCTCCTCGCCCAGGCAGGCCACCGGGTCCGGGCAGTTCCTGGTCACCAGGTCCGAGGCCTCGGCCGGGGAGGCAGCCTGGAAGACATCGCGCGGGCGAACGTCGTCGGGCAGGTAGAACTTGATCGAGGCGTCGAAGATCGTCCGGTCGTGCGGCACCACGAGCCCGTCGCCCGGCCGGTAACCGGCGGCAACCACGGCCGCCGCCGCCCGCTCGTCGTAGTTCACCCGGTCCGTGGGCTGCCGGATCCCCTGCTGGGCGCTGATCGAAGCCACGCCGAGCAGTCCGATCGCCACGAAGCCCAGGAATCGGGGCCGTACCGCGGCCAGCGCCGCACCGGCGAGCACCGTCCACGCGATGAGCGTGAACATCAGGTACCGGGCGATGAAGTACGAGGTGCCGCCGAGCGAGACCAGGTACACCGCGAAGACCGGAACGACACCGATCAGCAGGACCTGCACCACCCGGCGGCGGTTGCTGGGCCAGCCGAGGGTCATCGCGGCCAGCACCAGAACTGGCAGAGCCACCAGCGCGGGGCCGTACATGGCGTCCCACAGCGCGGGGATGGAATCCGGAGTCGGACGGGAGATCCAGGAGATCTGCTTGCCGACCTGCCGACGGCCCAGCAGCACCAGCGGCAGCACCGGCAGCACCGCCACCCCGGCGGTGAGCGCGAACTCCAGCACCCGCCGGCCCGGACGGACACGCGGGTACTGCAGCAGGATCACCAACAGGTGCGGCAGCAGCACCGTCAGCGCCACCAGTTGGAACCAGCCGACGAACGTCACCGACACGCCGTACCCGAACCAGCGCCACACCCCGGGGCGCTCCAGGGCGCGCAGCAGCAGCCAGGTGCTGGCGGCGACCGCGCACATCACCAGCGCGTACGCCCGCACCTCCTGCGAGTACCGGGAGACCGCCGGGATGACCGCGAACACCAGGCCCGCCAGCAGGCCGGCCCGGCCGGAGAACTGCTTGCGGCCGGTGAGCGCGATGAACGCGGCCGCACCGGCCATCGCCAGCGCCGAGGGCAGTCGGAGGCTGACCGCCGAATCGCCGAACAGGCCGATCCAGAAGTGCAGGAAGAGGTAGTAGACGCCGTACACTCCGTCGATGTGCCGCAGCATCGCCACCAGCTGCGGCACGCTCCGGTCGGCCGCCACCCAGCTAGCCAACTCGTCACCCCACATGGGGGGCCGGTTGCTGCCCAGCACGCCGAGGACGAGGGTCAGCAGCGCGGGCGGGGCCCAGCACAGGTAGAGCGGCAGCGAGCGGCGGCCGATTCTCCTGCCGACTCTCGTGGATCCGTCAGCAACGTCGATGCCCATGGCCGTCTGCGCCACCTGTTACTCATCCCCAGTCTCGGAAACAGACCGCGCTGCCCCCGGGCGCGGACGGAGAGGGGAGGGCGTCCCCACCGCATAGGTTGTACACCTCGCCCCCCTCAGCCGCTCGCACGCTACACGAGGTCCGTACAGCGTCCCAAACCGCCCCGCCCGCCCCTCTCAGACCAGCCGGCGGGCGGTGGCCCAGCGGGTCAGCTCGTGCCGGTTGGAGAGCTGCAGCTTGCGCAGCACCGCCGAGACGTGGCTCTCCACCGTCTTGACCGAGATGAACAGCTGCTTGGCGATCTCCTTGTAGGCGTAGCCGCGGGCGATCAGCCGCAGCACCTCGCGCTCGCGCTGGGTGAGCCGGTCGAGGTCCTCGTCGACCGGCGGGGTGTCGGTGGCGGCGAAGGCGTCCAGGACGAAGCCGGCCAGCCGGGGCGAGAACACCGCGTCGCCGTCGGCGATCCGGAAGACCGCGTTGACCAGGTCAGTGCCGGTGATGGTCTTGGTGACGTAGCCGCGGGCGCCGCCGCGGATCACCCCGATCACGTCCTCGGCGGCGTCCGAGACGGACAGCGCCAGGAAGCGCACCCCCTCCACCCCGGCCGAGCGGCGCAGCACCTCGACGCCGCCGCCGCCGGGCAGGTGGACGTCGAGCAGCACCACGTCGGGCCGGGTCTCGGCGACCACCCGGACCGCGGACTCCACGTCGTCGGCCTCGCCGACCACGTCGATGCCGGTCTCGTCGGTGCGTCCGATCTCGGCGCGCACGCCGGTGCGGAACATCCGGTGGTCGTCGACCAGGACCACCCGGGCCCGCCTGCCGGGTGCCGCCTCCTGCGCCGCTGCGTCAGTCATCTGCCGCCCTCTCCATCTCCAGCTCGACCTCGGTCCCGCCGTCCGGCGCGGGCCGCACCCGCGCGGTGCCCCCGTTGCGCCGCATCCGGCCGATGATCGATTCGCGTACGCCCATGCGGTCCTCGGGGAGGTCGTCGGGGTCGAAGCCGGGGCCGTGGTCGCGGACGAACACCGACACCGTCCTCCCCTCCACCTCCGCGTAGACCTGGACCGGTCCACCGCCACCGTACTTGGCGGCGTTCACCATGGCTTCCCTGGCGGCCCTCATCTGCGAGGCGATCTTCTCGTCCATCGGGCAGTCGCCGACGCAGACCAGCTCCAGGGGCACGCCGTGCCGGTCCTCGACCTCGGCGACGATCTCCCGCAGGTGCTCGGCGAGGGTGTCGGGGGCCTGCTCGGCGGCGGCCTCCGGGCGGTACAGCCACAGCCGCAGCTCGCGCTCCTGGGCGCGGGCCAGGCGCAGCACCTCCTTGGGGTCCTCGGCCCGGCGCTGGATCAGGGTGAGGGTGTGCAGCACCGAGTCGTGGACGTGCGCGGCGATCTCGGCCCGCTCCTGGGCCCGGATCCGGGCGGTGCGCTCGGCGCCGAGGTCCTGCCACATCCGCAGCATGGACGGGCCGCCGAGCACCAGCACGCCCGCGACCACGGCCAGCGAGGACTCGACGACCAGCGCGACCGGCGAGTCCACGCCCTGGGTGACGAAGTAGCCGATGATGCCGGCCACCACCAGCAGCACCCCGGACAGCACCCGCAGGTAGGCGCCCTTGCGGCTGCCCGGCTCCAGGCCGAACCAGCTCTGCCAGCGCGAGTCGTCGGCCTGCCGCCACACCAGGGCGACGCCGATGCCGACCGCGAGCAGCGGCCACACGTACGGCTTGGCGGTCTGGACGCCCAGCGCGGACAGCAGCGCCATCACGCCGATCACCAGCGCGACCAGGGCGAACAGCTGGCCCATGCTGCCGGCCCGGCCGCGGGCCTCCACCGGGGCCGGGCCGTCGCCGGCCCCGGGGGCGCCCTGG
Organism: Kitasatospora saccharophila; assembly: GCF_039529925.1. Lineage (NCBI taxonomy): Bacteria > Bacillati > Actinomycetota > Actinomycetes > Kitasatosporales > Streptomycetaceae > Kitasatospora > Kitasatospora saccharophila. The sequence goes on from NZ_BAAANS010000013.1 coordinate 51,392, forward strand.
TCGCCGTGGAAGGTGCGCTCCAGCAGTTCGCGCAGCCGCCCGAAGCGGCCGGCGGCCCCGGCCGGGCGGCGGACGGCGGCGGCGCCGGGGGCGGCCTGGTTGATGCCCAGCGGCACCACCACCCAGAACGCGGCGTACAGCAGGGCGCCGATGCCCTCGGAGAAGAACAGCACGATGAACGCCAGCCGCACCCAGGTGACCGGCACGCCGAGGTGGGTGGCCAGCCCCTGGCAGACGCCGCCGAGGATCCGCCCGTGCGGGCTGCGGTAGAGCCGCCGGTACGGCGGCGCGCCGACCGGCGGATCGGTCGGCGCGGGCTCGGTGCCCCTGGGTTCGGTGCTTCTGCTCTCCGGTGCGGCCACGGCACCGATGGTGGCAGGTGCCGGCGCGGCGGCGCATCAGGGTCCGGCCCCTAGGGCCCCTCAGGGAGAGTTCAGGGTCGCCCCCGGGCCCCGGACGGTTGGGCGGGACCCGGCGGCCCGGAAGGATGGGGGACATGACGGACGACCAGATCCCTCAGGAGCCGCAGGCCGCCCCGGACGGGGGCCGCCCGGCGCTCACCCGTTCCTCCCGGCACCGGGTGGTGGCGGGCGTGTGCGGCGGCCTGGGCCGCTACCTGGACATCGACCCGGTGGTGTTCCGGGTGGTGATCGCCGTGCTCGGCCTGACCGGCGGGCTCGGCCTGTTCATCTACGGCCTGGCCTGGCTGGTGGTGCCGCGGGAGGCCGCGGACGGCGAGGGCGGCACCACCGAGCTGCACCGGGTGCTGACCGGCCGGGTCGACGGCCAGTCGGTGGGCGCGGTGCTGGTGACGGTGATCGGCACCGGGGTGTTCTTCTCCTCGATGGGCGACGGCGGCCAGCTGTTCCCGCTGCTGCTGCTCGCGGCGCTGGTGTTCCTGGCGCTGCGCTACGACCCGGAGCGGCGGCGGCGCTTCGACGGCGACGCGCCGCCCGCGGCCGGCGCCCCCGGCCCGCGCGACCGGCTGGAGGACGGCGGCCCGCTCACCGACTGGAAGACCTGGGGCGAGTCGGTCGGCCGGGACCTGCGGGTGGAGTGGCGGGCCCGCGGCGCGGAGTTCCAGGAGCGGGTGCGCGCCTGGCAGGAGGAGCGGGCGGCCGGCGGCACCGAGGAGCGGCCCGCCGACACCCCGCCGGTCGGCCCGTCCGGCTACCTGTGGGACCCGCGGCACCCGGAGCGCAACCCGTACGGCGGCCCGACCCCGCCCGGGGCGCCCGCGCAGCCGTGGTGGCAGCGCACCGACCTGCCGGCGGGCGACCCGCTGCGCAAGGAGCCCCGCCCGGAGGACCCCGGGGAGGACGACGGCACGGAGACCTACCAGGAGCGGATGGAACGCCGGATGGCGGACCACCGCGTCCGGCAGCGGGAGGCGATGGAGCGCCACCGGGCGAGCATGGAGCGCCACCGCGAGTGGAAGGCCCGGCGCCGGGCCGAGCGCGGCACCCCGGTGCTGGGCGCGTCGGCGGTGCTGGTGGCGATCGGCGCGTCCTGGGCGGTGGCGGCGAGCGACCACGGGCAGCACCGCTGGTCGACGGTGCTGGCGGTGGCGCTGCTGCCGCTGGGCCTGGCGATGGTGGTCAGCTCCCGCTGGGGCCGCACCCGCGGCCTGACCTTCCTGTCGCTGCTGCTGACGGCGGGCCTGGTGCTCGCGGCCGGCACCTCGGCGACGGTCGCGGACTCGGCGGGCGACCGCACCTGGACCGCCGCCGGGGACGACCTGCGCCCGCACTACACGCTGCTGGTCGGCGACGCGAAGCTCGACCTGTCGGCGCTGGACCCCGGCGGCGGCACCCTGGCCACCGAGCTGCGGCTCGGCGCGGGCAACGCCCGGGTGAGCGTGCCGTCCGGGACGGAGCTGCGGCTGAAGCTGCGCGACGGCGCGGGCGAGGTCCGGCTGCCGGACGGCCGGGAGTTCAACGGGCCGTTCACCAACGAGGACGTGGTGCTCGAAGTCCCGGACGGACAGCCGTCCAGGGGCGTACTGGAACTGACGGTGACCGTGGGCGCCGGGAACATCGAGGTGGTGCGGTGATGAGGAAGCATCGGTTCGACCTGTACGCGCTGATCGCGGGCGGCCTGTTCACCGCGCTGGCGGTGCTGTACCTGGTGGCCTCGCTGAACGACCGCGAGGTGAACAGCCGCTTCGTGCTGCCGCTGGCGTGCATCGTGCTCGGCGCCGGCGGACTGGCCGGCGCCCTGGTGGCGGCGTCCCGGCGCGGCCGGGGCGGGGCCCGCGACGACGACCACCGCCTGGACTGACCGTCAGGACTTCTGCGGGCCGAGCTCCAGCCGGTCGCCGTTCTTGCTGACCCCGTACGCGGGCAGCGGCTTCACGGCCGGGCCGGTGATCACCGCGCCGGTGGCGGCGTCGAACGTGGAGCCGTGGCAGGGGCAGTAGAGCTTGCCGTCCTTGGGCGGGTTGACCGCGCAGCCGGAGTGGGTGCAGACCGAGGACAGGCCGGCGTACTGCCCGGCGGCGGGCTGGACGATGTAGACGGCGTCCCCGCTGGCCGGGTCCTTGACGGTGGCGGAGCCGCCGACCGGGACCTGCGCGGCGGGCACCGAGGGGCCGGCCTGCGGGACGGGGCTGGTGGCGCCGGTCCCGGACGCGGCGGCGGGGGTCTCGTCCCGGCCGAAGCTGGCGGTGAGCGAGCCGGAGAGCAGTCCGGCGCCGCCGAGCGCGACGGCCGCGATGCCGCCGTCGAGCAGGGCGCGGCGGCGCACCGCGTCCTCGGCCAGGCCGCGGGCCCGGTCGCGGGCGGCCCGGGCGGCGAGGTAGCCGTCGACCGACAGGTAGGGGGTGCCGGCCAGCAGCAGCGGCGTCCAGGCCAGCAGGTAGGCCAGGTCGTTGCCGAGGTAGTACGGGGTGGTGTGGAAGCTGACGGTCAGCCAGAGGGTGGCGGACAGCAGCACGCCGCCGAGCCCGGCGATCCGGCCCCACAGGCCGAACAGGGTGCCCAGGCCGACGGCCAGCTCGCCGAAGGCGACCAGCAGGCCGAAGAAGGTGGGCGCGTGCAGCGCCGGGGACAGCGCCCAGCCGATCGGGCTGCTGTCCTCGGCGGCCTTGGTCTGGGCGTAGAAGGAGGCCGGGTCACCCGCCCCGGCCAGGTAGTGCGCGTCCGAGAGCTTGTCGAAGGCGGCGTAGACGAAGGTGACGCCGAGGAACAGCCGCAGCGGCAGCAGCGCGAAGCGCGACCCCGCGGCCTTCCACTCGGTGATCCTGGCGCCCGCCGTACCGCCCGCCGTGTTGCCCGTCCCCGTCGCCATCCTCGCCGCCCTCTCCCTCGCCGCCTGCCGTCCGCCGGCGCCGTCGCCGACCGGACCGGGTCCGATTGTGCCCGGTGCCCTTCCCACATGGCCGCGCCGCCACTCCCCTGGCGCGGGAAGCGGCGGCGCGGTCACACGGTTGCCGGTGGGATCACTCCCACTCGATGGTGCCCGGCGGCTTGGAGGTGACGTCCAGGACGACCCGGTTCACGTCCTTGACCTCGTTGGTGATCCGGGTGGAGATCTTCGCCAGCACCTCGTAGGGCAGCCGCGACCAGTCCGCGGTCATGGCGTCCTCGGAGGAGACCGGGCGCAGCACGATCGGGTGGCCGTAGGTGCGGCCGTCGCCCTGCACGCCGACCGAGCGGACGTCGGCCAGCAGCACCACGGGGCACTGCCAGATCTCGGTGTCCAGGCCGGCCAGGGTCAGTTCCTCGCGGGCGATGGCGTCGGCCTCGCGGAGCAGGTCCAGGCGCTCCTTGGTGACCTCGCCGACGATCCGGATGCCCAGGCCGGGGCCGGGGAACGGCTGGCGCTGGACGATCTCGGCGGGCAGGCCGAGCTCCTGGCCGACCATCCGGACCTCGTCCTTGAACAGCTTGCGCAGCGGCTCGACGAGCTGGAACTCCAGGTCCTCGGGGAGGCCGCCGACGTTGTGGTGGGACTTGATGTTGGCGGTGCCGGTGCCGCCGCCGGACTCCACCACGTCCGGGTACAGGGTGCCCTGGACCAGGAACTCCACGGCCGGGCCCTCGTCGGCGATGATGTCGGCCTGGGCCTGCTCGAAGACCCGGATGAACTCGCGGCCGATGATCTTGCGCTTCTGCTCGGGGTCCGAGACGCCCTTCAGCGCGGTCAGGAAGCGCTCCTCGGCGTCGACCACGACCAGCTTGACGCCGGTGGCCGCGACGAAGTCCTTCTCGACCTGCTCGGTCTCGCCCTTGCGCATCAGGCCGTGGTCGACGTACACGCAGGTCAGCCGGTCGCCGATGGCGCGGGCCACCAGCGCGGCGGCGACCGCGGAGTCCACGCCGCCGGACAGGCCGCAGACGGCGCGCTTGTCGCCGACCTGCTCGCGGATCAGCGCGACCTGCTCCTCGACCACGTTGGTGGTGGTCCAGTTCGGGGCGATGCCCGCGCCGCGGTACAGGAAGTGCTCCAGCACCTGCTGGCCGTGCTCGGAGTGCATCACCTCGGGGTGGTACTGCACGCCGTACAGCTTGAGGTCGTCGTTCTCGAAGGCGGCGACCGGCACCACGTCGGTGGACGCGGTGACGGTGAAGCCCTCGGGCGCGGCCGAGCAGGCGTCGCCGTGCGACATCCACACCGACTGCTGCGCCGGGGTGCCCTCGAACAGGGTGGAGCCGGGGCGGGAGACGGCCAGCGGGGTGCGGCCGTACTCGCGGGCGCCGCTGTTGTCGACGGTGCCGCCGAGGGTCTTGGCCATCAGCTGGAAGCCGTAGCACATGCCGAAGACCGGGACGCCGGCCTCGAAGAGCGCGCGGTCGAGCTGCGGGGCGCCCTCCTCGTACACCGACGACGGACCGCCGGAGAGGATGATCGCCTTCGGGTTCTTGGCGAGCATCTCGGCGACCGGCATGGTGCTCGGCACGATCTCGCTGTAGACCCGCGCCTCACGCACCCGACGGGCGATGAGCTGGGCGTACTGGGCACCGAAGTCGACGACCAGGACGGTGTCGTTCTCGGGTGCGGACTGGACGGGGGAATCAGCGGACACAGACGGCCTTCCGGCGGCGGTACAAGGGGGTGTCACACCCGAGTCTACCGGGACGCTTTCACCCGACTGCCCGCGCCGCCGCCCGTGACCGCGCGCCCCGGCGAATCGTTGCACCGGGAGACCGCGCACGACGCCGGCACCCTCCAGGTGCGGGCGGCACCGCGCGGCGGAACCACGCGTGGATCAATCTCCGGTCCACCGGGTGCGCGTGGCGGGCACGGGCCCGCCGTGGGACCGCGCCCCGGTGCAGCGGTCGGGTCAGCAGGGGACAGCGACCCCGTCCGCGACCGGGCGGACCCGGGGTGTGGCGGCCGGTACCGGTGCCGGCCGCCACACCTCAGTCAGCCGCCCGCCCCGGCGTACGCCCCGGTACGCCCCGCAAGCACTTATCACGCACGGTCACCGCCCCCGGCGGGCGGACCGGCGCCGCCCCGCGCCGCGTCCGGTTCCGGCCGTACTCCTCATTTACGCCGAATCGGTTGCACGGCAAGGCCCTCGTCCAGGACGATGCATGGAGGCGGAGGGCTCACCGTGCACCTCCCGTCCTGGAGAGCCCGTTCTCGCGGACGGCTCCCTTTCACGCTCCGTGAGGCCCATCCGGCCCCGCGCGTGCCCTGGACCGCTTTTCCGCGACGGCGCCCATCCCCCGGCGCCGTCACCCAGCACCGGCGCGGCCCTGACGCCGAGTGCTGTGACAAAGGGCCCCGTTCCCCCGCGGGGCCCTTTGCCCTTTCCGGGTCCGGGTCGGCCTGCGCCTGCCCGGGTCGGCCTGCGCCGGCCCCGGGCGAGAGGCCCGGTTCAGTCGGCCCGGGGGCGGCGGAACGCGGCGTGCGGGTCCCCGTCCCCGTCGAACGCCACGGCGGCGGTCGGCGGCTCGTCGACCACCAGCTCGACCGAGCCGTGCGCGCCCGGTTCCAGCCGGTCGGTGACGGCCTGGCCGGGCAGCACCGGGGTGCCGGGCAGCGCGCCGGGCAGCGGCGGCACCGCCGGGGCGGGCGGCAGCGGCGGGCCGAACGGGCGCGGCGGGGCCGCCGCCGGGGTGCCGCGCAGCCCGTCGAGCAGGCCGGGCACCGCGAGCGCGCCGAACGCGCCCCAGACCGCGGCGGAGATCAGCACCGAGAGCACCGACCAGCCGATCGTGTCCTCGGTCCGGACGGTGAACCCGCCGACCTCGCCGCTGGTCGGGCCGCCCATCGTGGACCACATCGAGGTGCCGAGCAGCAGCAGCACGTTGAGCAGCGCGTACACGCCCGCCAGCACCGCCCGGTCGCGCTGGGCCAGCCGCCCCCGGTGCGCGGACCAGCCGAGCGCCAGCGCCGCGACCAGCGCCGGCAGGACGGCGAACCACCAGCCGTCGCCGTGGTCGCCCAGGTCGAACAGCGACACCGCCAGGTGGCTGTCCTCGAAGCCCCCGACCAGCAGCGTCGCGCCGCTGCCGATGCCGTGCACCGCCACGCCGTAGTTGGTGACCATCACCAGGGGGCCGGCTTTCCAGAGCGAGTCGCCGTAGGAGAGTTGCATCACCAGCCCGACCGCGGTCAGCAGCACCAGCAGCCCGCAGACCACCCGGAAGGCGTGCTGCCAGGCGACCAGCAGGCTGCCCAGCCAGCCGCGCCGGGCGGCCTCGGCGCGCAGCGCGGCCGCGCCGTCCACGGCCAGCACCACCACGGCCGCGGCGATGCCCGCGGAGAGCGTCAGCGGCAGCAGGGCCGGGCCGACCTCGGAGCTCATCGAGGCGTAGCCGTCGCCGTCGCCCGACTCCTGGCCCGCCAGCCAGCCGAGCAGCAGTGCGACCACCGCGGACACCGCGCCGGTGCGCAGCGCCTGGATCCCGACCGCGGCCCCGGCCGGTTCGGCGGCCCCGGCCCGGCGGCGGGCCCGGGCGCCGAGGTGCAGGCCGAGCCAGAGCAGCAGCAGCCAGCCCAGCGCGACCAGGTACAGCACCAGGTGGACGTTGGTCTCCAGGCTGGTCGTCGAGGCGTCGCCCCTCCGCTTGGTGGCGTGCATGACGATCCGCAGCGGCGCGCCGAAGCCGGTGAGGACGAGGGACAGCCAGCTCTGGAAGCCGTTGTCGGACCCGAACGGCGTGATCCGGAACGAGTCGTCGTCCTGGCTGCCGGTGCCGATCGCGGCGGCCAGCACCAGCAGCAGGGTGGGGGCGATCAGCACCCGGCCGGCGGTCAGCCAGCCCCGGGAGAGCGCCGGCGCCTCCCGGGTGTGGTGCACCTTGCCGGCGCCCCACGGGGAGCCGCCGACCGGGCCGGTGTCCTCGATCACGTCCCCGATCGCGGGCGCGGAGAGCGGCCTGCCGCAGTTGGCGCAGGTCACCGCGGGGTCGGCCGAGGCCGCTCCGCAGGACGGGCAGATGGGCATGCTGGTTCCCCCCAGGGTGGTTCGTGCTTCGAGGGCCCGTTTATCCCACCGCGGGTAAAGGGATGTCAATCTCCTTCCGGGGCCCGGCGGGGCACCTCGGGCACGGCCAGCAGCGGCAGCCTGAGCGCGCCGAACGCCCCTGCCGGGACGGCGGGTTGACGCGGAGTGACGGGCGGGACCGGTCGGTAGCCGGCGCCCGGCTCGGGGCGCGGGTCGGCCTCGCCGCGGTTGGGCCACATCGACATGGCGCGCTCGGCCTGTGCGGTGATGGTGAGCGAGGGGTTGACGCCCAGGTTGGCGGAGACCGCGGAGCCGTCGACCACGCTGATCCCGGGGTGCCCGTACAGCCGGTGGTAGGGGTCGACGACGCCGGTCTCGGCGCTGTCGCCGATCGGGCAGCCGCCGAGGAAGTGCGCGGTCAGCGGGATGTCGAAGACCTCGCCGGCGGTGGAGCCGGGGAAGCCGTTGATGGAGGCGGCGAGCGCCCGGGCGCCCTCCTCGGCGGCCGGGATCCAGCTCGGGTTGGGCGCGCCGTGGCCCTGCCGGGAGGTCAGTCTCCCGTTCTTCAGCGAGACGGTCAGCGAGTTGTCGAGGGACTGCATGACCAGGCCGATGATGGTCTTCTCCGACCAGCGGTGCTGGTTCATCGACTGGGCGAAGATCCACGGGTGCCGGGCGGCGGTGCCCAGGTAGCGCAGCCAGCGCGGTCCGCGCCCGGCGCCGCTGACCTGCTGGATGGAGAGCGCGCCCATCGCGTTGGAGCCGCGCCCGTAGCGGACCGGCTCGATGTGGGTGTTCGCGTCGGGGTGCACCGAGGAGGTGATGGCCACGCCGCGGGTGAAGTCGGGGCGCTCCCCGTAGCGCCGGGTGGAGGTCTGCGCGCCCACCAGGGCCTCGGAGTTGGTGCGGGTGAGGTGGCCGAGCCGGGCGGAGATCCGGGGCAGCAGCCCGCCCGCGCGCATCCGGTGCAGCAGGGTCTGGGTGCCGTAGGTGCCGGCCGCGACGACGACCCGCTCGGCGGTGATCGTGCGCGCCCCGGCCTTCCGGGCCCGCCGGGTGCGGGCGTCGGTGGGCAGCACGTCGACCGCGTAGCCCCCGCCGTGCGGGCGCAGCCGCTCGACGGTGGTCATCGGCAGGATCTCGGCGCCGGCCCGCTCGGCCAGGTACAGGTAGTTCTCGGTGAGGGTGTTCTTGGCGCCGTGCCGGCAGCCGGTCATGCACTCGCCGCACTCGGTGCAGGCCCGGCGCTTCGGCCCGGCGCCGCCGAAGTACGGGTCGTCGACCTCGCCGCCGGGCGCGGCCTTCGCCTCGCCGGTGCCGTCCCGTCCGTCGCCGAAGAACACCCCGACGGGTGCCAGGTGGAAGGTGTCGCCGCAGCCCATCGCCTCGGCGGCGGCCTTCAGGTGCACGTCGGAGGGGGTCATGGTGGGGTTGAGCCGCACCCCGAGCATCCGCTGCGCCTGGTCGTAGAACGGGGCGAGCTCGGCCTGCCAGTCGGTGATGTGCGCCCACTGCCGGTCCTCGAAGAACGCCTTCGGCGGGACGTACAGCGTGTTGGCGTAGTTCAGCGAGCCGCCGCCGACGCCCGCCCCGGCCAGGATCAGCACGTTGCGCAGCAGGTGGATGCGCTGGATGCCGTAGCGGCCGAGGGCGGGTGCCCACAGGTAGTCGCGCAGGCTCCAGGAGGTGCGGGGCAGTTCCTCGCGGCGGAACCTGCGCCCGGCCTCCAGGACGGCGACCTTGTAGCCCTTCTCGGTGAGCCGCAGGGCGGCGACCGAGCCGCCGAAGCCCGAACCGACCACCACGACGTCGTAGTCGTACGACACTGCTGCCCCCTCCAGGGTCGGCTACTTCAGCCGGAACGCCTTCATGGCCTTCAGGCCGGTGGTGAAGAGCTCGGCGAACTTCCGGTCGTCCATGCCCATCGACGGGCCGATCGGCAGCAGCCGCTGCACGGCGACGGTCTGCGCCTCGGTGTAGCGCAGGATGCCCTCGGCGCCGTGCCGCCGGCCGAGCCCGGAGTCGCCCATGCCGCCCATCGGCGAGGCCACCGAGCCGTACGCGGCGGCGTACGCCTCGTTGACGTTGACGGTGCCGGTGCGCAGCCGGGCGGCGACCTTGCGGCCGCGGGCGGTGTCCTTCGTCCAGACCGAGGAGTTCAGGCCGTACGGGGTGCCGTTGGCGGCGGCGACGGCCTCGTCCTCGGTGTCGAAGCGGTAGACCGAGACGACCGGGCCGAAGGTCTCCTCCGAGCAGACCGCCATCTCGGGGGTGACGCCGTCCAGGATGGTGGGTTCGTAGAACAGCGGGCCCAGGTCGGGCCGGGCCTGCCCGCCGGTCAGCACCTTCGCGCCGGCCCCGACGGCCTCCTCGACGTGCCGGGTGACGGTCTCCAGCTGGCGGGCGGAGACCAGCGAGCCCATGTCGGCGCCGTAGGCGAGGCCGCCGCCCAGGCGGAGCGCGGCGGTCTTCTCGGCGAACTTCGCCAGGAAGGCGTCGGCGACCGAGCGGTGCACGTAGAGCCGCTCGATGGAGATGCAGAGCTGGCCGGCCGAGGAGAAGCAGGCCCGGACGGCGCCCGCGGCGGCCCGTTCCAGGTCGGCGTCGGCGAGCACCAGCATGGCGTTCTTGCCGCCGAGTTCCAGCGAGGCGCCGACCAGGCGTTCGGCGGCCCGGCGGGCGACGTCCCGGCCGGTGCGGGTGGAGCCGGTGAAGGCGACGTAGTCGGCGCGCTCGACCACCTGCGGGCCGACCACCGGGCCGTCGCCGAGCACGATCTGCCACAGCTGCGGGGGCAGTCCGGCCTCGACGAACAGCTCGCGGGCCCACAGCGCGGTCAGCGCGGTCTGGGTGTCCGGCTTGTTGACCACCGCGTTGCCGGCCACCAGGGCGGGCAGCGCGTCGCCGACCGACAGCTCCAGCGGGTAGTTCCACGGCGAGATCTGCCCGACCACGCCCTTGGGGCGGCGGGACTCGACGGCGCTGGTCAGCCCGGGGACGGCGCCGCCGCGGCGGCGGTCCTTCAGGTAGGAGTGCGCGGTGCGGCCGTAGTGCCGGGCCGCCGAGGCGACGGCCATCACCTCCTCGAAGGCGTGCAGCCGGGCCTTGCCGGTCTCCGCCTGGATCAGGTCCAGCACCTCGTCCTGCCGCGCCAGCAGCAGGTCGTGGAAGCGCAGCAGGACGCCCGCCCGGTACCGCACCGACAGCGCGGCCCAGGCCGGCTGGGCCCGCCGGGCCTGCTCGAACGCCAGCTCCACGTCCTGTTCCGAGGACACCGGCAGGTCGGCCAGCGCCTCGCCGGTGAGCGGCGCGAGGGTCCGCGCGCGCTGCCCACCGGCGGCGGTGACGCCCTTGGCCAGCCGGGCGACCAGCGCCGCGGGCACCGCCGAAGCGACGCCGCGCGCCGCGCCCTTCGCCGCAGGGTTGCGCCGGGCCTGGATCGTGCTCTCCGTCATGCGGGCAGCCTAGGCCCTGGACCCCGACTTGTGTACCCGCCGGTAACAGCGAAAGCCGAACGTGTCGCCCCGGCCGGACGGAGCCTAGGAGGTCGGGGTGAAGTTGTTCAGCACCGTGGTGAACTGCCGCAGGCTGTCGCGCCAGTCCTTCTCCGGGCCCGACACGTACACCATGAACGCCGTCCCGTCGGCGCGCCGGAACTCGACCTCCTTGGCGCTCCGGCGGGCGTCCTTGGCGCCGAAGCCGAACTCCCACACCGCGCCCTCCTCGCCCTTGATCTTGGCGATGGCGAGGCTGGTGCGCTGGTAGTCCTTCAGGCTCTTGCTCAGCGAGGTCTCCATCTGCAGGAAGTGCTCCTGCGGGGAGAGCGGCTGGCCGACCGTGACCGCGAACAGCAGGAAGTGCTCCAGGTTGTCCGGCGAGTAGTAGATCTGCCCGCCGGGCTTCTCGGTGCGCACCCAGTCCCCGTCGGTGGGCAGCAGGAAGCGGAACCCGGCCGGGTCGTCCTGCCAGGTGTACCCGGCGGGCGCGGGCGCGCCGCTGGGCAGCGGGCTGTCGGTGGGCAGCGGGTTGTCGGTGCCGGACGCGGCCGGGCCGGGCGTCACCGTCACGACCGGCGTCCCGCGGTGCTGCTGGTAGTAGTACGCGCCGCCGCCCGCCCCGGCCAGCAGCAGCACGCCGACGGCCGCCCACAGCACGGCCCGACCGCGCCGCCGGGGCGGTGCGGCCTGCGGGGCGGGGGCGGGCGGTGCGACGGGCGTCGCCGCCCGGTCCGGGCCGGACTCGGTGGCCGCCTCGGCCGCCGGGGCGGCGGGTTCGCCCTCCGCGACCCGGTCGACCACCGGGACCAGCTGGGTGGGCAGCCGGGACGCGCCGGCCTGCTCGGGCACCCGGATGCTGACGGTGTGTCCGTGGGCGACCTCGCGCAGCATCCGGCCCGCCTCGTCGGCGCCGGGCCGCTCGTCCGGGTCCTTGGCCATCAGCGCGGCCAGCACCGGCCCGAGCCCGCCGGCCCGGCGCGGTTCGGGCAGCGGCTCGTCGACGACGGCGGTGAGCGTGCTGAGCGGGTTGTCGCGGCGGAACGGCGACTCGCCCTCGACCGCGTGGTACAGCGTCGCGCCGAGCGCCCACAGGTCGGAGGCCGGTCCGGGCCGCTGGCCCTGGGCCCGCTCCGGGGCCAGGTAGTCGGGCGAGCCGACCAGGTCACCGGGGCGGGTGATGTCCATCGCGCCCTCGAACTTGGCGATGCCGAAGTCGAGCAGCACCGCCCGCCCGGTGCCGTGCTCCAGCAGCACGTTGGCGGGCTTGACGTCGCGGTGCAGCACCCCCAGTTGGTGACCGCGGTGCAGGGCGGCGAGCACCTGGAGGCCGACGTCGGCGGCCTCCCGGGGCGTCAGGGTGCCGTCCTGGGTGATCACGTCGGACAGCGCGCGGCCGTCCACCAGCTCCATCACGATCCACGGCCGGCCGTCCTGCTCCAGCACGTCGTGGATGGTGATCACGCCCGGGTGCTTGATCCGGGCCGCGGCCCGGGCCTCCCGCTGCATCCGGGTCTGGAGCATCTCCCGGTCCTCCTCCGAGAGGTGGCTGACCGTCAGTTCCTTGACGGCCACCTCCCGGTCCAGCATCTCGTCCCTGGCACGCCAGACGGTCCCCATCCCGCCGCGCCCCAGGCGCTCGCCGAGCGCGTACCGCCCGGCCAGCAGACGGCCGGTCGACTGGTCCTGTGCGCCCATGACCGTCCCCCCTTCGCTCCCCCACCGCCGGTCGGACGGGGTCCTGGCAGACCGTGTGCCTGCTCGCACCGACGGTTCAGGAGGCAAGCCTAGGCTGCGCCGGGCCCCCCGGGAATCGCACCCCGGGCTACGAATCGCACCGTGACCGGCCGCTCTCAGCCTGCGACCGCCACGATCCCGGCGAGCGCCGCGACCAACAGCAGCAGCACTCCGCCCAGCACCAGCGGTCCGAGCAGCCGGGGCGGCACCCGCGGTGGGCGCACCGGGAGCTGACGGTCCGTCTCCCGCCGCGCCGCCCGCGCCGGGCGCCGGCCGCGCTGCCGCGGCACCAGTGGGCCCGCCACCGGGCGGGGCACCGGCAGCAGCGGGTCGGGCGGTCCGTCCAAGCCCGGTTCGGGTGCGAACACCAGCAGTTCGCGCAGTTCCCGCTGGACGGCGGCCGCGTCCGGCCGGACCGCGGCGTCCGGCCGCAGCAGCCGCTCGACCAGCGGCCGCAGCGGCCCGCAGCCGTCGGCGGGGCGGTGCCGCCCGTCCCGGACGGCCGCCAGCAGCGTCGGCAGGTCGTCCTCCGGGTACGGGCCGTGGCCGGTCAGCAGCCGGTACAGCAGCACCCCCAGCGCCCAGGTGTCCGCGGGGGCGCCCGGGTCGATCGCCCAGCGCTCGGCGAGCGCTCCGAGCATCAGCGCCCGGGTCTCGTACACCCGGCGCGGCACCTCGCCGCCCAGCGCCGCGCACAGCTCCTCCTCGGCGGCGCCCAGCAGCAGGCCGCCGAGCATCGCCGCGCCGTCCTCGCAGACCAGCACCGTGCGCAGGGTCAGGTTCCCGTGCGTCAGACCGGCCTCGTGCAGCGAGCGCAGCGCGCCCGCCAGGTCCGCCCCGATCTCCGCGACCCGGTACGGCGAGACCGGGCCGTTGCCCGCCAGCCGCTCCAGCGGCACCCCCGCGACCGCCTCCTCCGCGATCCACAGCACCTCGTCCTCGGGCCCGGCCGCGAGCCCCCGCAGCAGCCGCGGGTGCCTCCCCGCCGCCGCCGCGACCTGCGCGACCCGCGCGGTCACCCGCGGCCCGTACGACGGCGCGGGCGCCCCCACCGGGTGCCCCGGCACCAGCAGTTCGGGCAGCTCCAGCCCGAACAGCCGCACCCGCGCCCCGCCGTGGACGTCCACCGCGAGCACCCCGGTCCCGTCCTCCGGACGGTCCGTCACCCGGTACCGCCCGGCCACCACTTGCCCCGGCTCCGCTCGCATGCCTGTTCCTCACGCCGTAGTCCCGCCAGCGTACGGCTCCCGCCTGCCCCCGCGACCGCTCGGTACGCGCTTTCCGCCCCACCACCGGGAGCCGCCCCGCCGCCCCGGACCCCCGCCCCGCCCGCGCCGGAGCCGCCCCGGCGGTCCCCCGCGGCTGCCCGCTACGGCGCGGGCTGGAAGCTCTCGAAGGAGACCTGCCGGGCCTGCGAGCCCTCCGGGGCCGTCCAGACCTCCTCGGGCATGGTCCAGTAGATCGCGTACCCGTACTTGCCGCCCCCGGTGACGAAGCCGCGGTTGAGCGAGTGCAGCAGGGTGTCGGTCTTGCCGGTGTAGGTCCACTCCCAGTCGGCGGCGTTGGTCCAGTCGCGGTAGGAGATGGCCTCCACCCGGACCTTGCGGTAGTTGGTCATCTTCGCGTTGCGGTCGGACGCCTGCCAGTCCTTCAGCGCGCTGTCCCCGGCGGGGCTCTGCCAGTCGACGACCAGCCGCAGCCCGCGGCCCTCGAAGCGCCGGCTGGTGGCGCGGTAGTCGTGCCCCTGGTCGGCCATCCACTCGGGCAGCGTGATGCTGAACCCGGACGGGTCCTTGTACACCTTGAACCCGGCGGGCACCTGCCCCCCGGAGGCCGACGGCGAAGCCGTGCCCGGGGCCGACGCGGTGGCCGAAGCCGACTCCGACGCCGGGGCGGAGGGGGACGCCGAGGCCGAACCGCCGTCCGCCGGACCGGCCGGCGGCACCGCCGCCACCTGCGTCGCCCCGGCCCCGGCCGCCGGCTCCTGGTCGCCCTTCGGCCAGAACGCCACCAGCGCCGCGACCAGCACCAGCACCGCGGCCAGCGCCGCGCCGGTCAGCGCCGCGCGCCGCCGCCCGCCGGACGGCCCGGCCGCGGCGGGCGGTTCGGCGGTCCGGGCGGCCGCCTCCACCGGGGCCGGCGGGGCCGGGACGACCACCGTCTCGGCGTCCGGCAGCGGCTTCCCGGCGGCGATGAGTTCGAGCAGCGGCCGGGCCGTGTCGGCGTCCATCCGCTCGGCCGGGTCCTTCTCCAGCAGGCCCTCGATGACCCGGCGCAGCGGCCCGGCGTTGCGCGGGGCGGGCAGCGGTTCGGTCATCACGGCGGTGAGGGTGGCCAGCGCGTCGCCCCGGTCGTACGGCGGGACGCCCTCGACCATCGCGTACAGCGTGCCGCCCAGCGACCACAGGTCGGAGGGCGGTCCGGGCAGCTTGCCGCGGGCGCGCTCGGGGGCGATGTAGGAGGGGGCGCCGACCAGCATGCCGGTGGAGGTGATGGAGGTGTCGCCCTCGACGCTGGCGATGCCGAAGTCGGTGAGCACGGTCCGCCCGTCCTCGCCGATCAGCACGTTCGACGGCTTGACGTCCCGGTGCAGGATGCCCTGGGCGTGCGCGGCGCCGAGCACGCCGAGCAGGTCGAGCGCGACCTGCGCGGCCCGTTCGGGGGCGAGCGGGCCGTCCTCGGCGACCACGTCGGCCAGCGACCGGCCGGCCACGAGTTCCATCACGATCCACGGCCGGTCGTCCTCCTCGACCACGTCGAAGACGGTGACGGCGGCGGTGTGCCGGATCCGCGCGGTGGCCTTGGCCTCCCGCAGGGTGCGGACGACCAGCCGGTGCTTCTCGATCTCGTCGACGGTGCCGGTCATCCGGAGTTCCTTGACCGCGACGATCCGGCCCAGTACCTCGTCCTCGGCCCGCCAGACGGTGCCCATGCCGCCGCGTCCGAGCACCTCGCCGAGCCGGTAGCGGTCCGCCAGCAGTCGGCCGGTCGGTTCCTGCGGCTGCGTCATCGGTGCGCTCTCCCCATGGTGTTGCGGTCGACGGCGGGCATCCCGGCCGTGACCTGACGGCGTGTCGGACCACCGGAGGTGGCGGTCGCACGCCGGACACCCATCATCCCCTGTCCCGTCCCTCCCCGGCCACCCGCCCCCTCGCCCGGCCGCCCGGACCACCGGGCCCGCCCGTGGCCGGAGGGCCCCCGCCGTGGATCACGGCGGGGGCCCTCCGGTCGTGCTGAGGTCCGCTCAGCGGGGGTGTCAGCGGCCGGGGTTGACCGTGACCTCGACCCGCTGGAACTCCTTGAGCTCGGTGTAGCCGGTGGTGGCCATCGCCCGGCGCAGCGCGCCGAACAGGTTCATCGTGCCGTCGGGGGTGTGCGACGGGCCGGCCAGGATCTGCTCGGTGGTGCCGACGGTGCCCAGGTGGACCCGCTTGCCGCGCGGCAGCTCCTCGTGGACGGCCTCCATGCCCCAGTGGTAGCCCCGGCCGGGCGCGTCGGTGGCGCGGGCCAGCGCGGCGCCGATCATCACCGCGTCCGCGCCGCAGGCGACGGCCTTCGGGATGTCGCCGCTGTAGCCGACGCCGCCGTCCGCGATCACGTGCACGTACCGGCCGCCGGACTCGTCCATGTAGTCGCGGCGGGCGGCGGCGACGTCCGCCACGGCGGTCGCCATCGGGACCTGGATGCCCAGGACGCCCCGGGTGGTGTGCGCGGCGCCGCCGCCGAAGCCGACCAGCACGCCGGCCGCGCCGGTGCGCATCAGGTGCAGCGCGGCGGTGTAGGTGGCGCAGCCGCCGACGATCACCGGGACGTCGAGCTCGTAGATGAACTGCTTGAGGTTCAGCGGCTCGGCCGCGCCCGAGACGTGCTCGGCCGAGACGGTGGTGCCGCGGATGACGAACACGTCGACGCCGGCGTCCACCACGGCCTTGGAGAACTCGGCGGTGCGCTGCGGCGAGAGGGCCGCGGCGGTCACGACGCCGGAGTCACGGACCTCCTTGATCCGCTCCTTGATCAGCTCGGCCTTGATCGGCTCCGCGTACACCTCCTGCAGGCGCCGGGTCGCCGCCGCCTCGTCGGTGATCGCGGCGATCTCCTCCAGCAGCGGCCGCGGGTCCTCGTACCGCGTCCACAGCCCCTCCAGGTTCAGCACGCCCAGGCCGCCGAGCTGCCCGATCGCGATGGCCTGCTGCGGCGAGACCACGCTGTCCATCGGCGCGGCCAGGAACGGCAGTTCGAACCGGTACGCGTCGATCTGCCAGGCGATCGAGACCTCCTTCGGGTCACGCGTACGGCGGCTGGGGACGACGGCGATGTCGTCGAAGGAGTACGCCCGGCGGCCGCGCTTGCCTCGCCCGATCTCGATCTCAGTCACTTCGAGCCCTTCTGCTGCTTTCCATCTCCCGACCGGGTCACCCCGGCCACGCCCCAAGTATCCCGTACTCGCCCCCACCTGCCCCGCCAGGGGCGCGCCCGGAGCCGGACGCACGAAACCGCCCGGTCGCGGTCGATCCGCGGCCGGGCGGTTCCGGTGGCCTCAGCGGGCGTTGTAGTTCGGCGCCTCGACGGTCATCTGGATGTCGTGCGGGTGGCTCTCCTTGAGGCCGGCCGAGGTGATCCGGACGAACCGGCCCTTGGTCTGCATCTCCTCGATGGTGGCCGCGCCCACGTAGCCCATGGTCTGGCGCAGGCCGCCGACCAGCTGGAACAGCACCGCGGACAGCGGGCCGCGGTAGGGCACCTGGCCCTCGATGCCCTCGGCGATCAGCTTCTCGTCGGAGGAGACCTCGGCCTGGAAGTACCGGTCCTTGGAGAAGGACTTCGCCTGGCCGCGGGTCTGCATGGCACCCAGCGAGCCCATGCCGCGGTACGACTTGAACTGCTTGCCGTTGATGAACAGCAGCTCGCCGGGCGACTCCTCGCAGCCGGCCAGCAGCGAGCCGAGCATCACGGTGTCGGCGCCGGCGCACAGCGCCTTGCCGATGTCGCCGGAGTACTGCAGGCCGCCGTCGCCGATGATCGGGACGCCCGCGTCCTGGCAGGCCTGGGCGGCCTCGTAGATCGCGGTGACCTGCGGGACGCCGACGCCGGCGACCACCCGGGTGGTGCAGATCGAGCCGGGGCCGACGCCGACCTTCACGCCGTCCACGCCCGCGTCGAGCAGCGCCTGGGCGCCGTCCCGGGTGGCGACGTTGCCGCCGACCACGTCGACCGGCACGGCGGCCTTGATCTTGGAGATCCAGGACAGCGCGTTGTGCGAGTGCCCGTGCGAGGTGTCGACGACCAGGAAGTCCACGCCCGCGCCGACCAGCGCCTGGGCGCGGTCGAAGGCCTCGGCGGAGGCGCCGACGGCGGCACCCACCAGCAGCCGGCCCTCGGCGTCCTTGGCGGCGTTCGGGTACTTCTCCGCCTTGACGAAGTCCTTGACGGTGATCAGGCCCTTGATCCGGCCCTCGTCGTCGACCAGCGGCAGCTTCTCGATCTTGTGGCGGCGCAGCAGCGCCACGGCGTCCTCGCCGGAGATGCCGACCTTGCCGGTGATCAGCGGCATCGGGGTCATGATGTCGCCGACCTTGCGGCTGCGGTCGGTCTCGAAGGCCATGTCGCGGTTGGTGACGATGCCCAGCAGCTTGCCCTCGGGGGTGGCCACCGGCACGCCGGAGATCCGGAACCGGGCGCACAGCGCGTCGGCCTCGGCCAGCGTCGCCTCCGGGCCGACCGTGATCGGGTCGGTGACCATGCCGGACTCGGAGCGCTTCACCAGGTCGACCTGGTTGACCTGGTCCTCGATCGAGAGGTTGCGGTGCAGGACGCCGACGCCGCCCTGGCGGGCCATCGCGATCGCCATCCGCGACTCGGTGACCTTGTCCATCGCCGCCGACAGCAGCGGGATGTTGACCCGCACGTTCCGGGAGATCCGCGAGGAGGTGTCGACCTGGTTGGGCAGCACCTCGGAGGCCCCGGGCAGCAGCAGGACGTCGTCGTACGTGAGTCCGAGCATCGCGAACTTCTCGGGTACGCCGGCGGCGTTGTAAGACATGGGGAACCTTCCGTGGCGGGCCGTCGTTCTGCGCACGGGCGCCCGGCTGTCATGGGCCGCCAAGACGCCCGGTGCCTGGAGGAACCTCCAACGGAACCCCGCGCGCACCGGAGAAACTTTGGCGACCCGACCAGGCGCCGATACCCCATGGTACTGGTGACGCGGGGTAGGTCGTCGCGCCCTCTTGACAACACCCGGTCGGCCGCGCTTCTTCCGCCCCGGCCCGGACGGCCGTCCACGCGCGTCCAGCAGCGCGGACCGGGATCAGCCGGTCTCCTCCGCCAGTGCCCGCAGCCGCGACAGCGCCCGGTGCTGGGCGACCCGCACCGCGCCCGGCGACATGCCGAGCACCTCGCCGGTCTCCTCCGCCGACAGCCCGTCCGCCACCCGCAGCAGCACCAGCTCGCGCTGCCGGGCCGGCAGGTACGACAGCAGCTCCTTGATCCACTCGGCGTCGCTGGACAGCAGCGCCCGCTCCTCCGGCCCGAGCGAGTCGTCCGGCGTCTCCGGCAGGTCGTCCGGCGGGATCACCGTCGAGCCGGGCCCGCGCATCGCGGCCCGCTGCAGGTCGGCGATCTTGTGCGCGGCGATCCCGTACACGAACGCCTCGAACGGACGCCCGGTGTCCCGGTAGCGGGGCAGTGCGCAGAGCACCGCGACGCAGACCTCCTGGGCCACGTCGTCCACGTGGTGCCGGGCCCCGCCGGGCAGCCGCACCAGCCGGCCGCGGCAGTACCGCAGCGCCAGCGGGAGCACGTAGCCGAGCAGCGCCTCGATCGCCGGGCCGTCCCCGCGGACCGCCGCGGCGACCAGTTCGGCCACCTCCGGCGACGTCCCCGCGCCGAGGACGGGCGGGCGGACCGCCGCTCCCGACGGGCCGTCGGCCGCGGTCACCGCACCCTCCGGTGCCGACGACGGATCGGCAGCCGCACCCCCGGGGGCGGGCTGCACCGGGTCGGGCCCGGCGGCCTCCTCGTCGTCACGCATCGGTCCATGGTGCCTGGTCGGGCCGGAAAACGCGGCACCGCGTCCGGACTTGTGCATCGGAACGTTATCCGTCGCCGCGTGCACCGTGCCGCCTCCCCTGCCTGTCCGCTGGTCCCCGAGGTGCTCCACTACTCCATGGTGCAGCCTCGGGACCACAACGTCACACGTCCGAGCGAGCGCAGTTCGCGCGCCCGCTCAGCGGACCAGGCCCCAACGGAAGCCCAGCGCCACCGCGTGCGCGCGGTCCGAGGCGCCCAACTTCTTGAACAGGCGCCTGGCGTGCGTCTTCACGGTGTCCTCGGACAGGAACAGCTCGCGGCCGATCTCGGCGTTGGAACGGCCGTGGCTCATCCCCTCCAGCACCTGGATCTCACGGGCCGTCAGGGTCGGCGCGGCGCCCATGTCCGGGCTGCGCAGCCGGCGCGGCGCCAGGCGCCAGGTCGGATCGGCCAGCGCCTGGGTGACGGTGGCCCGCAGTTCGGCGCGCGAGGCGTCCTTGTGCAGGTAGCCGCGGGCCCCGGCGGCGACCGCGAGGGCCACCCCGTCCAGGTCCTCGGCGACGGTGAGCATGATGATCCGGGCGCCCGGGTCGGCCGACAGCAGCCGGCGGACCGTCTCCACCCCGCCGAGGCCGGGCATCCGGACGTCCATCAGAACGAGATCGGAACGGTCGGCCACCCAGCGGCGGAGGACCTCCTCACCGTTCGTCGCAGTGGTCACCCGGTCGACGCCGGGCACGGTCGCCACCGCACGGCGAAGCGCCTCCCGGGCGAGCGGGGAATCGTCGCAGACGAGTACGGATGTCATGACCGTCCTCCGCAGCTGATCCGCGTCACGTTGAGCCTCCTGGCTGGTACGAACCTCTCCGACACGGCCCCGGGACGGACCCGTTCCGATCGCCTCGCTGCGCGACCGTTCCCGATGTCCTGCGCCCTCTGACCGCCTCCGTACTTCCAACGACCGTCACTCGAATGAGTTACGGCTTCACCTCCATCTCCACCACTGTACGTGGCCGACCCATCACACAAGAGCCACCTCGCGGTGCAAGCGCCGCACTTTTGTGCAGCTCGCACGCGGTGTCCGCGCCGCGCGCGCCCTCCAAGGGCCGCTCGCGCCCGGTCGGACACCCGATCGATGGAGCATTCGGGTTCAAACCTATCGCCCCTTTTGTCCGTTTTTATAGCTTCTGTCAGGTCATTGACTGATTCGTCGCTGTGTGGGTGACTTGTCCGTGTAGCTGGCTTAAGTCATATTTCCAGGTGTCCGTACCGGCCCCGTGCAGCCTCGCCGCAGCGACCGCGACCGAGCCGCCAGGTCCCGAGCCATGAAGGGAACGAACCATGGCAGATTTCTCCCGCCTCCCCGGCCCCAACGCAGACCTCTGGGACTGGCAGCTCTCCGCAGCCTGCCGCGGCGTCGACAGCTCGCTGTTCTTCCACCCCGAGGGCGAGCGCGGCGCGGCCCGGACCTCCCGCGAGACGAGCGCCAAGGAGGTCTGCATGCGCTGCCCGGTCCGCACCCAGTGCGCGGCCCACGCCCTGGCCGTCCGCGAGCCCTACGGGGTCTGGGGCGGCATGACGGAGGACGAGCGCGAGGAGCTGCTCGGCCGCTCCCGCAACCGGCTGGCCGAGGTCCCGCTGGCGATGCCGCAGACCATCCGGCGCTGACCGCCCGTCCCGCCGCGGCCGTCCCCGCCGCAGCGGACCGCGCCCCGCCGCGCCGCCCGCCCGTCCCCGGCCGGCGCCGCGCTCAGCGGGCGGCGGCCGCCGCCGCGAGCTGGTCCAGCATCAGCGCCACCGCCGGCACCTCCGCGAGGTCCGGCAGGGTCAGCGCCACCACCTCCCGCCGGGCCGGCTCGCCCGACGCCACCCGCACCGGCACCGCCGCCACCCCCGGGTGCCGCACCGACTCCAGCGCCAGCCCCGGCAGCACCGCCACCCCCAGGCCCGCGCCGACCAGGCCCACCACCGCCGGGTAGTCGTCCGTGGCGAACTCGATCGCCGGCGCGAAACCCGCGTCCGTGCACAGCTCCACCAGGTGCCCCCGGCACTGCGGGCAGCCCGCGATCCACTGCTCCCCCGCCAGCTCCGCCAGGTCCACCGGCGCGTCCTCGCCCCGCTCCGCCAGCGGGTGCCCCGCCGGGACCAGCCCCACCATCGGGTCGTCCAGCAGCGGGCGCACCACCAGGTCCGACCAGTCGTTCGCGGCCGCCGTCGCCGCCGCCTCCAGCGCCGCCTCGGCCCGCGCCTCGCGCAGCGTCGCGTGCGGGGACGGCAGGCTCGGCCCGCCCTGCGAGTCCGGGTACCGGAACGCCAGCGCCACCTCGCACTCCCCGCCGCGCAGCATCGCCAGCGCCTGGACCGGCTCCGCCTCCACCAGCGAGACCCGCACCCCCGGGTGCGCCGCCCGCACCTGCGCCACCGACCGCGGCACCAGCGTCGAGCTGGCCGTCGGGAACGAGACCAGCCGCACCCGCCCGGCCCGCAGCCCGGCGATCGCCGCGACCTCCTCCTCCGCGGCCGACAGCCCCGCGAGGATCCCGTCCGCGTGCCGCAACAGCACCCGCCCGGCCTCGCTCAGCTGCATCTCCCGCCCCGCCCGCACCACCAGCGGGGTGTCGACCGCCTTCTCCAGCGCCTTCATCTGCTGGCTCACCGCCGGCTGCGTGCACCCCAGTTCGCGCGCCGCGGCGGAGAACGACCCGGTCCGGGCGACGGCGTGCAGGACACGGAGGTGGCGGGCTTCGATCACGCTTCAACTCTAGGGGAGGCGGAAAACGGCGGAACGCGAAAGGGCGCGAGGCCCCGCGGCCCGAGCCCCGCACTACGGGAGTGCGTGGTCGGTCGCGCGGTTCCTCGCGCCCCTCAGTGCCTGTCGGCCAGCCGTTTCAGTGGCTGTGGCCGTGGCCGCCGTGCGAGTGGCCCGCGGCCTCCTCCTCTTCCTTCTTCTCCACCACGAGGGTCTCGGTGGTGAGCAGCAGGGAGGCGATGGAGGCGGCGTTCTCCAGGGCGGAGCGGGTGACCTTGACCGGGTCGATGACGCCGGCCTTGACCAGGTCGCCGTACTCGCCGGTGGCGGCGTTGTAGCCCTGGCCGGGCTCCAGCTCGGAGACCTTGGAGGTGATGACGTAGCCCTCCAGGCCGGCGTTCTGGGCGATCCAGCGCAGCGGCTCGGCGAGCGCCTTGCGGACCACGGCGACACCGGTGGCCTCGTCGCCGGACAGGCCGAGGCCGTCCTCCAGGACCTTCGCGGCGTGCACGAGCGAGGCGCCGCCGCCGGCGACGATGCCCTCCTCGACCGCGGCGCGGGTCGCCGAGATGGCGTCCTCCAGGCGGTGCTTGCGCTCCTTGAGCTCGACCTCGGTGGCCGCGCCGACCTTGATCACGCAGACGCCGCCGGCCAGCTTGGCGAGGCGCTCCTGGAGCTTCTCGCGGTCCCAGTCGGAGTCGGTGTTGGCGATCTCGGCCTTGATCTGGGCCACCCGGCCCGCGACCTCGGCGGAGTCGCCGGCACCGTCGACGACGATGGTCTCGTCCTTGGTGACGGTGATGCGGCGGGCGGTGCCGAGCACGTCCAGGCCGACCTGGTCGAGCTTGAGGCCGACCTCCTCGGAGACGACCTGGCCGCCGGTGAGGGTGGCGATGTCGCCGAGGATGGCCTTGCGGCGGTCGCCGAAGCCGGGGGCCTTGACCGCGACCGCGTTGAAGGTGCCGCGGATCTTGTTGACCACCAGGGTGGAGAGGGCCTCGCCGTCGACGTCCTCGGCGATGATCAGCAGCGGGCGGGAGCCGCCGGCCTGCAGGACCTTCTCCAGCAGCGGCAGGAGCTCCTGGATGGAGGAGATCTTGCCCTGGTTGATCAGGACGTACGGGTCCTCCAGGACGGCTTCCTGGCGCTCCGCGTCGGTGACGAAGTACGGCGACAGGTAGCCCTTGTCGAACTGCATGCCCTCGGTGAACTCGAGCTCGACGCCGAAGGTGTTGGACTCCTCGACGGTGATCACACCGTCCTTGCCGACCTTGTCGATCGCCTCGGCGATCAGCTCGCCGACCTGGGTGTCCTGGGCGGAGAGGGAGGCGACGGCGGCGATGTCGTCCTTGCCCTCGATCTCGCGGGCCACCGAGAGCAGGTGCTCGGAGACGGCGGCGACGGCCTTGTCGATGCCCTTCTTCAGGGCGGCCGGGCCGGCGCCCGCGGCGACGTTGCGCAGACCCTCGTTGACCAGGGCCTGGGCCAGCACGGTGGCGGTGGTGGTGCCGTCGCCCGCGACGTCGTTGGTCTTGGTGGCGACCTCCTTGACCAGCTGCGCGCCGAGGTTCTCGTACGGGTCGTCGAGCTCGACCTCGCGGGCGATGGTCACACCGTCGTTGGTGATGGTGGGGGCGCCGAACTTCTTGTCGATGACGACGTTGCGGCCCTTGGGGCCGATGGTCACCTTGACGGTGTCGGCCAGCTTGTTGACACCGCGCTCCAGCGAGCGGCGGGCGTCCTCGTCGAACTGCAGGGTCTTCGCCATGGTCCCGTTTCCTCAGGGGTAGGTCTGCGTACGTGGAGCAACAACCGCGCCCCGGGCCCCTGTCAGTGCTGACACGGTTCCGGGGCGGGGCTGGGACGTCTTACTGCGCGGACGTCTTTACTTCTCGATGATCGCGAGGACGTCGCGGGCCGAGAGGACGAGGTACTCCTCGCCCTGGTACTTCACCTCGGTGCCGCCGTACTTCGAGTACAGGACGATGTCACCGACGGCGACGTCGAGCGGCAGACGCTGGCCGTCCTCGAAGCGGCCCGGGCCGACGGCCAGGACGACGCCCTCCTGGGGCTTCTCCTTGGCGGTGTCCGGGATCACCAGGCCGGAGGCGGTGGTGGTCTCGGCGTCGAGCGGCTGGACCACGATGCGGTCCTCGAGCGGCTTGATGGCAACCTTGCTGCTGGTGGTCACGTCCGAGC
This sequence comes from Kitasatospora saccharophila, assembly GCF_039529925.1. Taxonomy (NCBI): domain Bacteria; kingdom Bacillati; phylum Actinomycetota; class Actinomycetes; order Kitasatosporales; family Streptomycetaceae; genus Kitasatospora; species Kitasatospora saccharophila. The sequence goes on from NZ_BAAANS010000013.1 coordinate 75,996, forward strand.
TCCCCTTCGGAGATTACGGGGTTGTCTAACAGGTAGGTGGCGAAGTCTGCGCGGCCGCCGTCGCGGGGGTCGGACACGCTTCATCGCGTTAGCACTCTCCCTGGGGGGAGTGCCAGGAACGACCTTAGGACGCGGTTAGCACTCAGTCAACCAGAGTGCCAATGGCGTCGGGTTCGAGTTTCCGTTCGACACCGGGCGGCCCCGAGTACGGATACTCAAGTCGCGCACGAATTCCCTTGCCAGGGTGGGCACATGGCGAAGAAACGGCAGCCCGTGGGACGGGCGCCGGCCGGGCCGGTGCCGGCGGCCTCGGTGCTCGGTGCGCTGCGGCCCCGAGCCGAGCCGCGACAATGGCCCGGTGGAGATCGAGTCGTTCCGGGCGCTGCTGACCGAACAGGGGCAGGCGCTGCTGGCCGAGTTGCGGGGGTTCACGGCGGCCGGGGAGCTGGCGCTGGCGACCAGGCTGCGGCGGGAGTACCCGGCGGAGCTGGTGCGGGCGGCGTTCGAGCAGGCCCGGCTGCGGCAGCGGGCCCGGGCGAAGTTCGGGGCGGACGCGGACGCGATGTACTTCACCCAGCACGGGGTGGAGCAGGCGACCCGGCGTTCGGTGGCCGAGTGGCGGGCGGGCCGGTTCGCGGCGCTGGGGGTGCGGCGGCTGGCCGACCTGTGCTGCGGGATCGGCGGGGACGCCGTCGCGCTGGCCCGGGCCGGGATCGCGGTGCTGGCGGTCGACCGGGACGGGCTCACCTGCGAGGTGGCCCGGGCGAACGCGGCGGCGCTGGGCGTGGCCGATCTGGTGGAGGTCCGCCGGGCGGACGTCGCGGACGTCGACACGGCGGGCTTCGACGCGGTGTTCACCGATCCGGCGCGGCGCACCTCGCACGGCCGGGTGTTCGACCCCCAGGCGTACTCGCCGCCGCTGTCCTGGGCGGTGGAGGCGGCCCGCGGCGCCCCGTTCGGTGCGCTGAAGGTGGCGCCGGGCATCCCGCACGAGCTGGTGCCGGAGGGCGCCGAGGCGGAGTGGGTGTCGGACCGGGGCGAGGTGAAGGAGGCGGTGCTGTGGTTCGGCACGGCCGCCGCCGAGCCGTACCGGGCGACGCTGCTGCCCGGCCCGCACTCGCTGTCCGGCGGCGCGCTCCCCGCCCCGCCGGTGGGCCCGGTGGGCCGCTACCTGTACGAGCCGGACGGCGCGGTGATCCGCGGCCGGATGGTCGCCGAGGTGGTGGCGGCGGTGGACGGGCGGCTGATCGACCCGATGATCGCCTACGTCACCTCGGACGAGCTGCGGCCGACGCCGTACGCGCAGGCGTACGAGCTGACCGACGTGCTGCCGTTCCAGGTGAAGCGGCTGAAGGCGCTGGTGAAGGAGCGCCGGATCGGCACCGTGGTGATCAAGAAGCGCGGGACGTCGATCGTCCCGGAGGAGCTGCGGCGGCAGCTGAAGCCGGCCGGGCCGAACGCGGTGACGGTGCTCGTGGCCCGCACCGCGGCCGGCCCGGTGATGATGCTGGGTCAGCCGGTGGGCCGGGCGATGTAGTCGTCGAGGCGGGCGACCGCGAAGCCCTGCTCCTGGATCCGGGAGAGCAGTTCGCCGAACATCCGGGTCATGGTCTCGCCCTTGAGCTCGGACGGGCCGCGGAAGTGGGCGAGGATGATGTCGCCGTTGCGCAGCTTCTTGTCGGCGGCCTGGTACTGCATGTCGTGGATCTGCATGGACTCCCGCCACAGCACGACGGCGCGCGGCCCGCACTCCTGGACGGCGGCGTTCAGGGCGGCGGTGTTGGCGCCGTCGCCGTAGGGCGGGCGGAACAGGTACGGGGCGGTGCCGTACTGCTCGGTGAGGGCCGCCTGGTCGTCGCAGACCTGTGACTTCTGCTGGGCGGCCGGGAGCTTGCTCATCACCGGGTGGTCGACGGTGTGGTTCTGGATGCTGTTGCCGAGCGCCTGCAGCGGCTTGAAGTAGGCGTAGTCGTTCTTGACGATGTCCTTGGTCAGGAACATCGTGACCGGCACCTTCAGCTCGGTGAGCATCTCGACGAACTCCGGGTCCTTCTCGGCCCCGTCGTCGATGGTGATGAACACGACCTTGTCGGAGGTCGGGACTTCGCTGAACACCGGCACCTGGCCGGACCTGGTGAGCTTGATCGGCCGGTCGGCGGGCGGGGCGGGCGCCTCGGGCATCGGCTTGAGCCCCCACTTCGCCCAGGCGGCCTCGGGCGCCGCGCCCCGGGCGGCCGCCGAGGGCGAGCCGGGAGCGGAGGCGGCCGGGGAGGTGGCGGCGACCGGCTTGGCCGGGACGGCCGGGGAACGGGCGGGCTCCGGGCCGCTGCTGCACCCGCCGGCCGCCAGCAGCACCGCCAGGGCGCCCGCCCCGTACCCGACCCGCACCCGCTGCTTCACCGATGTCCCCCGCTCGTCCTCGACACGCGTGTCGATAATAGGACGATCGGATCGGACTACTCGGTTGCTACCCCGCGTCCGTGCGGGTGAAGGTCCAGCGGTGCACCGGCCGGGCCAGCAGGTGCGCGGGCGGCTCCGGCACCGGCACCGGCTCGCCCGTCCACAGCGCGATCAGCAGCACCCGCTCGCCCGGCGCGGTGAACAGCTCCACCCGCTCCAGGCCGGCCGCGCCGCGCACCGCTGGCAGCGCGGACTCCCGTGCCCAGGCGTGCAGTTCGGCGCCCAGGCCGTCGGCGGCCCGGGCCTCCCACATCGCCGCCAGGGTCACTTCAGCGCCTCGTGCGCGTGCGCGTGGAAGTGCTCGTGCCCGGTGCCCGGGACGTGGGTCTCGGTGACCGGCAGCGAGGAGTCCGCCGACAGGTCGAAGGAGGACGGGGCGCGGTCGCGCCAGACCATCTCCGAGCCGAGCGCCGCCACCATCGCGCCGTTGTCGGTGCACAGGCCCGGCCGCGGCACCCGCAGCACGATGCCCGCCCGGTCGCAGCGCTGCTGCGCCATCTCGCGCAGCCGCGAGTTGGCCGCCACGCCGCCGCCGATCATCAGGTGGTCGACGCCGTTGTCCTTGCACGCCCGCACCGCCTTGCGGGTCAGCACGTCGGTGACCGCCTCCTGGAAGGACGCCGCGACGTCCGCCACCGGCACCTCCTCCCCGGCCCGCCGCTTGGCCTCCACCCAGCGCGCCACGGCGGTCTTCAGGCCGGAGAACGAGAAGTCGTACGCCGGGTCCCCGGCGTTGTTCAGGCCGCGCGGGAAGGCGATCGCCTTCCCGTCGCCGTCCTTCGCCATCCGGTCCACCACCGGTCCGCCCGGGAAGCCCAGCCCGAGCACCCGCGCCACCTTGTCGAACGCCTCGCCCGCCGCGTCGTCGATGGTCGCGCCCAGCGGCCGCACGTCGGAGGTGATGTCGCTGCTGAGCAGCAGCGAGGAGTGCCCGCCGGAGACCAGCAGCGCCATCGTCGGCTCCGGCAGCCGGCCGTGCTCCAGCTGGTCCACGCAGATGTGCGAGGCCAGGTGGTTCACCCCGTACAGCGGCTTGTCCAGCGCCCACGCGTACGCCTTGGCGGCGCTCACGCCCACCAGCAGCGCGCCCGCCAGGCCGGGGCCCGCGGTGACCGCGATGCCGTCCAGGTCGCTCGCCTTGATCCCGGCGGTGTCCAGCGCCCGCCGGATGGTCGGGACCATCGCCTCCAGGTGCGCCCGGCTGGCGATCTCCGGCACGACGCCGCCGTACCGGGCGTGGTCGTTGACGCTGGAGGCGACCGCGTCGGCCAGCAGCGTGGTGCCGCGGACGATGCCGACGCCGGTCTCGTCGCAGGAGGTCTCGATGCCGAGGACGAGGGGTTCGTCAGCCATTGTGATGATCCTTCAGATCGCTTGCGTCACTTGCCAGGTGGTCCAGACGCATCACCAGTGCGTCCACGTTGGCGGGCTGGTAGTAGCCCCGCCGGATCCCGACCGGCTCGAACCCGAACCGCTCGTACAGCCGCTGCGCGCGCAGGTTGTCCACCCGCACCTCCAGCAGCAGCTCGGCGCAGCCGCGCCGGACCGACTCCGCGGTCAGCTCCGCCAGCAGCATCCCGCCGAGGCCCGCCCCCTGGTGGCCGGAGTCCACCGCGATCGTCTGCACGTCACCGTCCGACCCGACCGCCATCAGCCCGGCGTACCCGACGACCGCCCCGGCCCCGTCCACGGCCACCACGTAGTGCCGGCTCCCGCCGGGGTGCGCCTCGGCCAGCTCCGACCAGTACATCCCGCGCGACCACGCGTCCTCGGGGAACAGCCGGTGCTCCAGCACCATGACGGGCTCGATGTCCCACCACCGCATGGGACGCAGCGCGTACCTAGCCACGCCGGCCGACCGTTCCGGCCCAGGGGGGCGTCATGCCGGGAGCACCGCCTTGTAGCCCGCGGGCACCTGCGCGTCCGGCCGCCGCAGGTACAGCGGGGCGTTCGGCAGCAGCTCCCGGCCGGCCGCCAGCTCGCGGACCGCGAAGTCGGCCAGCGCGCCCGCCGAGACGTGCTCGGGGCCGCTCGCCGCGGGCAGCGCGTACAGCAGGGCGCCCGCGCCGACCGTCCGCCCGCCGGGCTCGATCTCGGCCGGGCGGTCCACCGCGGGGCCGCTCACCCGGGCGCCGTCGGCGTCGTAGGAGGCCCAGTAGACCTCCTTGCGGCGCGCGTCGGTCGCGACGGTGAACGCCCCCTCCAGGCCCTCGGTGCGGGCCTGGTGGGCGATCGCGTCCAGGGTGCAGACGCCGTGCACGGGCAGGCCGAGCGCGTCGCCGAGGGCGGCGGCGGTGACCAGGCCGACCCGCAGGCCGGTGTACGGGCCGGGGCCGACCCCGACGGCGACGGCGGTCAGCTCGCGCTTGTCCACGCCGGCGGTGCGCAGCACGGCCGCGACGGTGGGCAGCAGCAGTTCGCCGTGCCGCCGGGCGTCGACCTCGTAGGACTCGGCGAGCACCTTCCCGCCGTCGTGGACGGCGGCGGTGACGGCGGGGGTGGCGGTGTCGAAGGCGAGGAGGAGCACGGGTCCAAGGTTAGAGGGTCCGCCCCCGGGGCCCGCACCGCGCCCGCGCCGGCACCGCCCCGGCCGGGAACACACGATCGCCAGGAGGCCGGAACGGCGGTCCGCACCTGGCACGATGGGCTTCGCCGATGTCGATACGGTGCGGCGCGGAGCGTTGAGGAGCTGACGTGGCGAAGCTGGGTCCTGGTGTGGTGGTCGGCGGGCTGACCCTGGGCGCCCTGGCGGTGATCGGGCTGCTGGCCTTCCAGGCGAACGGCGCGGCCTCGCGCGCGGTCGCGGCCGTGCCGTCCGCGTCGAGCGCCGCCCCCTCGGCCTCCGCCCCGGAGAGCGGCCGGCCGACCCCGCCGCCGCTGCCCGCCGATTCCGGCACGGGGGTGCGGGTGGTGTACTCGCTGAAGGACCAGCAGGTGTGGCTGGTCGACCCGAAGAAGCCGAACCCGGTGCTGGCCTCGTTCAAGGTGGTGCCGGGCAACACCCTGCCCGCGGCGGGCACCTACAGCGTCGCCAGCCGGACCGCGGCGGGCACCGGCACCGACGGGCGGCAGATCGAGCACGTGGTGCGGTTCGCCCAGCAGTCGGGCACGGTGTTCGGCTTCAGCGCGCTGGTGGACGAGAAGGCCCCGGCCCCGTCGCAGGACCCGAAGAAGAAGACCGGCGGCATCCGGGCCACCCGGGCGGACGGCCAGGCGCTGTGGGACTTCGCGCCGAACGGCACCCGGGTGGTCGTGGTCGCCTGACCGGCGGCCCGCGGCGCTACGCGGCGCGGCGCTCCGGCGGGGTGGAGACCGCCTCTGCGGCCCGGCCGGCGGCCAGCAGGACGCGCATCGGCACCGGCCCGGCGGCGGTGCGCGGCGGGTCGGGCTCGGCGGCGGCGGGCGTCGGCCCCGGACGGGCCCCGGTGTTCCCGGTGTTCTCGGTGTTCCCGGTGTTCTCGGTGGGGGGTGTGCTCGGCATCGGGCGCCTCCCTAGTTAGGCATACCTAACCTGCTGACGCCATCCCATCACGCCCGCGCGGTGCGCCGCAACCGTTTCCCGACGCGCTGTCGGAAACCCGACTCAGTTCTCACCCAATCCGGTGAGTTCCGCGCCGTCCCAGCGACCGCCCAGCCCGGTGAGGGTGACCCGCCGCCCGTCCGACTCCTCGTCCAGCGCGTCCACCGCCTCGCCGCCGAGGGTCCGCTCGATCCGGATCTCCAGCCGGTCCTCGGACAGCTCCTCGACCTTGCCCTCGCCCCACTCGACCACCACCACCGACTCGGGCAGCGACACGTCCAGGTCGAGGTCCTCCATCTCGTCCAGCCCGCCGCCCAGCCGGTACGCGTCCACGTGCACCAGCGCCGGGCCGCCGGTCAGCGAGGGGTGCACCCGGGCGATCACGAAGGTCGGCGAGGTGACCGCGCCGCGCACCCCCAGGCCCTCGCCCAGGCCGCGGGTCAGCGTGGTCTTGCCCGCGCCCAGCTCCCCCGAGAGCAGCACCAGGTCGCCGGGGCGCAGCAGGGCGGCCAGGCGCCGGCCGAGGCCGGTCATCCGCTCCGCGGTTTCGACGGTCAGAGTGGTCTGCGAACCCATGGCGTCCTTCTTCGATCGTTGCGGCCACTCCATAAGGTGCCACACCGGGCGAAGCGCTCCGCTCAGTCCTCGGCGGGCTGCTGCGCCCGCTCCCGCAGCGCGTCCGGCAGCGGGCCCGTCCCGGCCCGTTCGGCGGCGCGCTCCAGCAGCCCGGCCAGCTCCCGGTCGACGGTGCCGGGGCGCTCCAGCATCACCAGGTGCCCGGCGCCCTCGACCAGCACCAGCCGGGCGCCGGGCAGCGCGGCGGCGATCGCCTCGGAGTACTCGGGCGGGGTCAGCAGGTCCTTGGTGCCGGCCAGCACGAGGACCGGCAGGCCCTCCAGGGCGGCCAGCGCGGCGCGCTTGTCGTGCGCGGAGAACGTCGGGTAGAACTCGGCGACCACGTCGATCGGGGTGGCGTCCAGCAGCTGCTCGGCGAACCGGACGACCGCCGGGTCGACGTCCTTGCCGCCGAACGAGAACCGCCGGTAGAACACCGCGGCCAGGTCGGAGCCCCAGCGCCGGGTCGCCTCCACCAGCTGGACCTGGCGGCCCAGCGCCCTTATCACCCCGGGCGCGACCCGCTTGACCACCTTGGCGCCGACCGCGGGCAGGCCCAGCGGCACCGCGTCCCAGTCGCCCGCCAGGGTGCCGACCAGCGCGACGCCCGCCACCCGGCCGCCGGGCCCGAACAGCTCGGGGTGCCGGTCGGCGAGCGCCATCACCGTCATCCCGCCCATCGAGTGCCCGACCAGCACGATCGGCCCCTCGGGGACGACCGCGTCCAGCACCGCCTTCAGGTCGGCGCCGAGCCCGTCGATCGAGGCGGCCTCGCCGGCCAGGTACGAGCGGGAGCGCTCGGAGCGGCCGTGGCTGCGCTGGTCCCAGAACACGGTGCGCAGCGCGCCGCGCAGCGCGGCCCGCTGGAAGTGCCAGCCGTCCTGGTTGAGGCAGTAGCCGTGGCAGAACACCACGGTCGGCCCGGCGCCGGGCGGCGCCTCGTCGACCTCGACGTACAGCTCGGTGCCGTCGGCGGCGGGCACGGTCGTCGCGGTGCCGCGCAGCGAGCCGAAGGCGGCCGCCGCGTCCAGTTCCTCGCGGGCCCGCCTGCGCATCGCTCTCCCGACCGTCAGCCGCTCGATCGCCACCCCGGCGGCCGCCCCGGCCGCCAGCACGCCCAGCGAGATGCCGATCAGCCCGGCCCGGGACACCCCGCCGGAGGAGGACTCCTCAGCCATCCGTCACCCCCGCAGCCCGCCGACGTAGCGCCGCGGGACCCGCCCCCCGATCCGGGTGATGATCTCGTACGCGATGGTGCCGCAGGCCCGCGCCCAGTCCTCGGCGGTGGGCTCGCCCCGCTCGCCGGAACCGAACAGCAGCACCTCCTCGCCGATCTCCGGGGTGTCCCCGCCGAGGTCGACGACGAACTGGTCCATCGCGACCCGCCCGGCCACCCGGTACCAGCTCGACCCGATCTGCACCGGGCCGGTGTTGCTGGCGTGCCGCGGCACGCCGTCCGCGTAACCGAGCGGCACCAGGCCGAGCGTGGTCCGGCCGGAGGTCGTGTAGTGGTGCCCGTACGAGATGCCGTGACCGCCGGGGACCTGCTTGACCAGCGCCAGCCGGGCCGCCAGCGACATCACCGGGCGCAGCCCGAAGTCGGCGGGCGCGCCGACCTCCGGGACGGGCGACAGGCCGTACATCGCCAGGCCGGGCCGGACCAGGTCGTAGTGCGACTGCGGCAGCAGCAGCGTCGCCGGGGAGTTCGCCAGGTGCCGCACCTCGGGGTCGACGCCGGCCCGCTCGGCGAACGCCAGGGCCTGCGCGAACGAGTCCAGCTGGGCCTGGATCGACGGGTGGCCCGGCTCGTCGGCCGCCGCGAAGTGCGACCAGACGCCGACCACCCGCAGCAGGCCGTCCGCCTGCGCCTTGACGGCGTTCTCCACCAGGTCCGGCCAGTCGTGCGGCTGGCAGCCGTTGCGGCCCAGCCCGGTGTCGGCCTTCAGGTGCACCCGGGCCGGGATCCCGGTCTCCCGGACGGCGGCGAGCAGCTCGTCCAGCGCCCACTGGCCGCTCACCGAGATGTCCACCGACTCCCGCAGCGCCCGCGCCCACGGCCCGCCCGGCGTCCACAGCCAGCACAGGATCCGGACCTGCTCCGGCCCGATCCCGGCGGCCCGCAGCGCGAGCGCCTCCTCCGGCGTCGCCGTCCCCAGCCAGCCGACCCCGGCCGCGACGGCCTCCCGGGCGCACCTGAGCGCGCCGTGGCCGTAGGCGTCCGCCTTGACCACCGCCATCAGCTCAGGCCCGTCGGTGCGGGCCCGCAACGCGGCCAGGTTGTCGCGCAGCGCGGCCAGGTCGATGGTCGCCTCGGCCCGCGCTCCCTGGGCCAGCGCGGGCGTCCCGGTGGTGTTCGCAGTCGTCATCGCGTATCAGTCTCCCAGACCGCGGCCGGAGGGTCGGTATTCAGGGGGCGCGAGGAACGGCGGGGCGCGAAAACAGGGGCTCGGGCAAGAACGGCGGGAGGCGAAATCAGGGGCTCGGGGAACGGCGAGTCGATGCTGCTGACGGCCGGAGCCCATCGGAGTGTCCGTGCTGCTGCGTGCAGTAACAGAACCCGAAGCGGCGGCACCCAACGGCAGTGAACCGCCCGCAGCCACGGCCTCGCCGTTCCCCGAGCCCCTGAACACGCGCACCGCCGAGCCCCTGCCGGGGCTCACGCGAGCGAGGCCCACGCCGGGTGGAGCGCTCCCGCCAGGTCCAGGGCCGTGATCGGGGCGCCGTCGCCCGCCGCGTGGCGGCCGGCCAGGCCGTGCAGGTGGGCCGCGGCGGAGGCGGCGTCCAGCGGGGTGAGGCCGGTGGCGAGCAAGGAGCCGGCCAGGCCGGAGAGGACGTCGCCGCTGCCCGCGGTGCCGAGCCAGCCGGTGCCGGTGGAGTTGACCCGGGCCCGGCCGTCCGGGTCGGCGACGACCGTCGTGGAGCCCTTGAGCAGCACCGTCGCCCGGTACCTCGCGGCGAGCAACCGGGCCGCCCACAGCCGCCGGGCGGCGACCTCCTCGGCGTCGGCCTCCTCGCCGACGCCCGCGAGCAGCCGGGCCGCCTCCCCGGCGTGCGGGGTGAGCAAGACGGGCGCGTCCCGCCCGGCCAGCGCGGCCGGGCCGAGGCGGGCGAGTTCGGTGAGCGCGTCGGCGTCGGCCAGGACGGGCACGCCGGTGTCCAGCGCCTCGCGCAGCGTGCGTTCGGCGTCGGCGCCGCCGCCGGGGCCGACCACCCACGCCTGGACGCGTCCGGCCCGGGCCGGGCCGTCCTCGGTGACCAGCGTCTCGGGGTGGCGGCGGACCACCTCCGCGGCGGCGTGCCCGGCGTAGCGCACCGCCCCGGCGCCGCCGTACAGCGCCCCGGCGACGGCCAGCACGGCCGCGCCCGGGTAGCGGGCGGACCCGGCGGCGACGCCGACCACCCCGCGCCGGTACTTGTCGCTCTCCGCGCCGGGGACGGGCAGCAGCGCGGCCAACTCGGCCCGCTGGAGCGCCTCGACGGGGGCGGGCGGCAGGTCGAGCCCGAGGCCGACCAGGTGGACGACGCCCGCGTACCCGGCGCCGGGGTCGATCAGCAGGCCGGGCTTGTGGGTGCCGAAGCAGACCGTGACGTCGGCGCGCAGCGCGGGCCCGGCGACCTCGCCGGTGTCCGGGTCCACCCCGGACGGGACGTCCACGGCGACCACGCGGCCGCGGCGCGGCGCGGTGGCGAACGGGGCGGCGGCCGGGCGCAGCGGGCCGCGGCCGCCGATGCCGACGATGCCGTCCAGCACCAGGTCGGCCCGGCCGAAGGCGTCCGGGTCCGCGGTGACCCGCCCGCCGGCGGCGAGCAGCGCGGCCAGGCCCCCGGCGTGCGCCTTCGCCGGGTCCAGCAGCAGCGCCTCGGCGCGGGCCCCGCGCCGGGCCAGCCGGGCGGCCGCGAAGAGGGCGTCGCCCCCGTTGTCCCCCGACCCGGCCAGCACCAGCACCCGGCTCCCGTACACCCGGGGCAGCAGCCCGGCACAGACCGCGGCCAGCCCGGCGGCGGCCCGCTGCATCAGCGTCCCCTCCGGCAACCGCGCCATCAGCGCGGCCTCGGCGGCCCGGACCTGCTCGACGGTGTGGGCGTGGCGCATGCGGATTCTCCTCGTCTTCGAGCGCCGCCAGGGGCTCGGGGAACGGCGAGGCCCAGTCTGCGCGAGGTTCACTGCCGTTGCGCGCATCTGCTTCGGGTTCTCTTGAAGACACGCAGCAGCACGGACACTTCGATGGGCTCCGGCCGTCAGCAGCATCGACCCGCCGTTCCCCGGGCCCCTGGTGGTGCATGCCCGTCTGCCGACAGTTCCCCGGGCCCCTGGATCGTTCCCCTTCATCTGCCGAAGAGTCTCAGCCTTCGGCGATGACCACCGCCGAGGCGACGCCCGCGTCGTGGCTGAGCGAGACGTGCCAGGAGGTGACGCCGAGCGCGGCGGCGCGGGCCTCGACGGTGCCGGTGATGTGGAGCAGGGGGCGGCCGGACTCCTCGACCCGGACTTCGGCGTCCTCCCAGCGCAGGCCGGGCGGGGCGCCGAGGGCCTTGGCGACGGCCTCCTTCGCGGCGAACCGGGCGGCCAGCGAGGCGGTGCCGCGGCGCTGGCCGGAGGGGAGGGTGAGTTCGGCGGGGGTGAAGAGGCGTTCGGCGAGCCCGGGGGTGCGTTCCAGGGACTGTTCGAACCGTCCGATGTCCGCCACGTCGATGCCGACCCCGATGATCACCTGCGTACTCCCTCGTCCGTCCCCGGGACGGGCCGACCGCCCCGGGGATGGACGATACGCGGGCTACTCGACCGTGACGGACTTGGCCAGGTTGCGCGGCTGGTCGACCTCGTGGCCCTTGGCGGTGGCCAGCTCGCAGGCGAAGACCTGGAGCGGGACGCTGGAGACCAGGGGCTGGAGCAGGGTCGGGGTGACCGGGATGCGGATCAGGTGGTCGGCGTAGGGGACGACGGCCTCGTCGCCCTCCTCGGCGATCACGATGGTCCTGGCGCCGCGGGCCCGGATCTCCTGGATGTTGGAGACGATCTTGTCGTGCAGGATCGAGCGGCCGCGCGGCGAGGGCACCACCACGACCACCGGCAGGCCCTCCTCGATCAGGGCGATCGGGCCGTGCTTGAGCTCGCCGGCGGCGAAGCCCTCGGCGTGCATGTAGGCGAGCTCCTTGAGCTTGAGCGCGCCCTCCAGGGCCACGGGGTAGCCGACGTGCCGACCGAGGAAGAGCACCGAGCGGGCGTCGGCCAGCGAGCGGGCGAGCTCGCGGACGGGCTCCATGGTGCCGAGGACCTGCTCGACCTGCCGGGGGGCGTCGCCGAGTTCGCGGATGACGGAGGAGATCTCGTCGCCCCACTTGGTGCCGCGCACCTGGCCCAGGTAGAGGGCGACCAGGTAGCAGGCGACCAGCTGGGTGAGGAACGCCTTGGTGGAGGCGACCGCGACCTCGGGGCCGGCGTGGGTGTAGAGGACGGCGTCGGACTCGCGCGGGATGGTCGAGCCGTTGGTGTTGCAGATCGCCAGCACCTTGGCGCCCTGCTCGCGGGCGTGCCGCAGCGCCATCAGGGTGTCCATGGTCTCGCCGGACTGCGAGATGGCGATCACCAGGGTGCGGTCGTCCATGATCGGGTCGCGGTAGCGGAACTCGCTGGCGACCTCGACCTCGCAGGGGACGCGGGTCCAGTGCTCGATCGCGTACTTGGCGATCATGCCGGCGTGGAACGCGGTGCCGCAGGCGACGATCACCACCTTGTCGACCTCGCGCAGCACCTGGTCGGGGATCCGCAGCTCGTCGAGGGTGAGCCGGCCGTCGGTGCCGATCCGGCCAAGGAGGGTGTCGGCGACGGCCTTCGGCTGCTCGGCGATCTCCTTGAGCATGAAGTAGTCGTAGCCGCCCTTCTCGGCGGCGGAGGCGTCCCAGTCGACGTGGTACTCGCGGACCTCGGCGGGGGTGCCGTCGAAGTTCGTGACCGTGACGCCCTCGGGGCGCAGCTCGACCACCTGGTCCTGGCCGAGCTCGATGGCCTCGCGGGTGTGCGCGATGAACGCGGCGACGTCCGAGGCGAGGAAGTTCTCGCCGTCGCCGACGCCGACCACCAGCGGCGAGTTGCGGCGGGCGCCGACCACCGTGCCGGGGGCGTCGGCGTGCACCGCGACCAGGGTGAAGGCGCCGTCGAGCTGGCGGCAGACGGCGCGCATGGCCTCGGCCAGGTCGCCGTCGTAGGTCTCGGCGAGCAGGTGGGCGACGACCTCGGTGTCGGTCTCGGAGCGGAGGGTGTGGCCCCGGTCGGCGAGGTCGGCGCGCAGCCGCGCGAAGTTCTCGATGATGCCGTTGTGGACCACCGCGACCTTGCGGTGGTCGTCCAGGTGGGGGTGGGCGTTGGCGTCGGTGGGGCCGCCGTGGGTGGCCCACCGGGTGTGTCCGATGCCCGTGGTGCCGGCCGGGAGAGGGGTTTCGGCCAGCGACTTCTCAAGGTTGACGAGCTTTCCGGCCCGCTTGTCGGTGGAGAGGAGCCACTGCCCGGCGGCGCCCTCCGTCTGGACCGCGACGCCGGCCGAGTCGTAACCCCGGTACTCCAGCCTCCGCAGTCCCGCGATCACTACGTCGAGGGCCGATTGTGGCCCCGTATATCCAACAATTCCGCACATGTGCGCCAGCATATGTGCGGACGTTCGACCCCCGGGGGGTCGGATGACCACACCGGGTGACCGACACCACAACACCCGGCACCCTGCGGACGGCCCACAATGGACACCGTGCTGACCGAACTCTGTACGAAGGGTGCGCCCCCCGCGCCCACCCCCTCCCCGTACGTGGATCTGGACCGCGCCGAGTGGAGCGCGCTGCGCGAGCGCACCCCGCTGCCGCTGACCGCCGAGGAGGTCGAGCGCCTGCGCGGGCTCGGCACGGCCCTGGACCTCGACGAGGTCCGGGACGTCTACCTGCCGCTGTCGCGCCTGCTGAACCTGTACGTGCACGCCACCCACGAGCTGCGCGGCGCGATCGGGAGCTTCCTCGACACGCCGGACACCGAGCGGGTCCGCACCCCGTTCATCATCGGCGTGGCCGGCTCGGTCGCGGTCGGCAAGTCCACCACGGCCCGGCTGCTGCAGGCGCTGCTGGCCCGCTGGCCCGAACACCCCCGGGTCGAGCTGGTCACCACCGACGGCTTCCTGCTCCCCAACGCGGAACTGCGCCGGCGCGGCCTGATGGCCCGCAAGGGCTTCCCCGAGTCGTACGACCGCCGGGCGCTGATGCGCTTCGTCGCGGACGTGAAGGCCGGCAAGGAGCGGGTCACCGCGCCGGTGTACTCGCACCTGGTGTACGACATCGTGCCGGACGAGCAGCTGGTGGTGGAGCGCCCCGACATCCTGATCGTCGAGGGCCTGAACGTGCTGCAGCCGGCCCTGCCGGGCACCGACGGGCGGACCCGGATGGCGGTCGCCGACTACTTCGACTTCTCGATCTACGTCGACGCCCGCACCGACGACATCGAGGCCTGGTACCTGGACCGGTTCCGCAAGCTGCGGCAGACCGCCTTCCAGGACCCGAACTCCTACTTCCGGCGCTTCACCGAGGTGCCCGAGGAGGAGGCGATGGACTACGGCCGCCAGGTCTGGCGGACCATCAACCGGCCCAACCTGCTGGAGAACGTGCTGCCCACCCGCGGCCGGGCCACCCTGGTCCTGCAGAAGGGCCAGGACCACAAGGTCCGCCGGGCGCTGCTGCGCAAGCTCTGAGCCCGCGCCGGGGGAGGGGCGGCCCCTCCCCCGGCCCGGCCTCAGCCCAGGTGCAGCCGCACCGCGTCGGCGAGCCGCTGGCAGACGTCCTGCGCCTGCTCGTGGCCGACCGCCTCGACCATCACCCGCACCAGCGGCTCGGTGCCGGACTTGCGTAGCAGCACCCGGCCGGTGGTGCCGAGCTCGGCCTCCGCCGCGGCGAGCGCGGCCTGCAGCTCGACGCAGGACTCCACCCGGTCCTTGTCCACGCCCTTGACGTTGATCATCACCTGCGGGAGCCGGGTCATCACCGCGGCCAGGTCCGCCAGCGGCTGCTTGGTGGCGGCCAGCCGGGCGCCCAGCATCAGGCCGGTCAGGGTGCCGTCGCCGGTGGTGGCGTGGTCCAGCAGGATCACGTGGCCGGACTGCTCGCCGCCCAGCGCGTAGCCGTGCTGCTTCATCTCCTCCAGCACGTACCGGTCGCCGACCGCGGTGCGCACCAGGTCGATGCCCTCGCGCTCCATCGCCAGGGTGAAGCCCAGGTTCGACATCACGGTGGCGACGGCGGTGTTGCGGCGCAGCGTGCCGGCCTCCTTCATGCCGACCGCCAGGATCGCGATGATCTGGTCGCCGTCGACCTCGTTGCCCTCCGCGTCGGCGGCCAGGCAGCGGTCGGCGTCGCCGTCCAGGGCGACGCCGAGGTCGGCCCGGTGCTCCTTCATCGCGGCGCGCAGCCGCTCCAGGTGGGTGGAGCCGACGCCGTCGTTGATGTTCAGGCCGGTCGGCTCGGTGCCCAGGGTGTACACCACCTCGGCGCCGGCCCGGGCGAACGCCTCCGGGGCGACCCGGGCGGCCGCGCCGTGCGCGCCGTCGATGACCACCCGCACCCCGTCGAGCCGGTTCGGCAGCACCGCGACCAGGTGCGCCACGTACCGGTCGAAGCCCTCGTTGTACTGGCGGACCCGGCCGACCGCCGCGCCGGTGGGGCGCTTCCAGCTCTCGTCGCCGGCGCCGTAGCGGCGGTAGTGCGCCTCGATGGCGTCCTCCAGCGCGTCGTCCAGCTTGTGGCCGCCGCGGGCGAGGAACTTGATGCCGTTGTCGGGCATCGCGTTGTGGCTGGCGGACAGCATCACGCCGAAGTCCGCGCCGAGCGCGCCGGTCAGGTACGCCACCGCGGGGGTGGGCAGCACGCCGACCCGCAGCACGTCCACCCCGGCGCTGGCCAGGCCGGCGATCACGGCGGCCTCCAGGAACTCTCCGGACGCCCGGGGGTCTCGGCCGACCACGGCCACCGGCCGGTGCCCCTCGAACGCGTTGGCGTCGCCGAGCACATGGGCGGCGGCCACCGACAGGCCAAGCGCCAGCTCCGCGGTCAGGCCCTCGTTGGCCACCCCGCGCACCCCGTCCGTACCGAAGAGTCGTGCCATGTTCGCGTTCGTCCGTCCTGTCGCGCCGGTGGTGGGCTCGGGTGCTGCCGTCCCCGCGGACCCCGCACGGTCCGGGAGGCACAACGCCCCGGAGCACAGAGTGCTCCGGGGCGAGGATCGCATGAAGGGTGCGATTAGCGCTTGCTGTACTGCGGCGCCTTGCGGGCCTTCTTGAGACCGGCCTTCTTGCGCTCGACGGCGCGCGAGTCACGGGTCAGGAAGCCGGCCTTCTTGAGCGCGGCGCGGTTGTTGTCCACGTCCGCCTCGTTCAGCGCACGGGCGACACCGAGGCGCAGCGCGTACGCCTGGCCGGAGACGCCGCCGCCGGCGATGCGGGCGATGACGTCGTAACGGCCGTCCAGCTCAAGGAGCTTGAAGGGCTCGTTCACGGTCTGCTGGTGCACCTTGTTGGGGAAGTAGTTCTCCAGGGTGCGACCGTTGATCTTCCACTGGCCGGTGCCGGGGACGATGCGCACGCGGGCGATCGCCTCCTTGCGGCGGCCGAGGCCGGCGCCGGGGACGGCCTCGCCGAAGCGGCCGGCCAGCGACTCGGTGGTGTACTCGGTCTCGGTGGTGTACTCGTCGACGTTCTCGTCGTCGAACTCGACCTCGAGGGTGCTCTCGATGGCAGTCTCGGCCACGGTGTTCCTCAGCTCTTCTACGTCAGTTGGGGTGTGGGTGGCCGGAATTACTGCGCGACCTGGGTGATCTCGAACGGCACCGGCTGCTGCGCAGCGTGCGGGTGCTGGTCGCCCGAGTAGACCTTCAGCTTCGAGAGCATCTGACGGCCCAGGCTGTTCTTCGGAACCATGCCCTTGATGGCCTTCTCGACGGCCTTCTCCGGGTTGTTCGCGAGCAGGTCGTCGTAGCGGACCGAGCGGAGACCGCCCGGGAAGCCGCTGTGGCGGTAGGCCAGCTTCTGGGTCTTCTTGTTGCCCGAGAGGTGCACCTTGTCGGCGTTGATGATGATGACGAAGTCACCAGTGTCAACGTGCGGCGCGTAGATCGCCTTGTGCTTGCCCCGCAGGAGGTTGGCGGCCTGGGAGGCCAGGCGGCCGAGCACGACGTCGGTCGCGTCGATGACGTGCCACTGACGCTGGACGTCGCCGGGCTTGGGGCTGTACGTACGCACGGTCGTAGCCTTCGCTTTTCAGTGAGTGGGTCCTGACAGGAGCACCAAGGCCCGGGGCCTCCAGCCGATCCGCCCGGACGCAATTCGGGCAGCCGCTGGAGTTCGGCCTGTCGTCTCCGGCGTACCGACCTCTCACGTGAGATAGAGCGAGCCAATACGCACAACAGCGGCCAACCTTACCGGGCCGGTGGGGTGGAATCCAAACCGGCCCGGCGTGACGGACTTCGATTCAGCGGTCCCGGACCACCCGGGTCTCGTCCCAGACCGGCTCCGGGGCCTCGTAGACCCGGCCGTCCGAGCCGAACACCAGGAAGCGGTCGAAGCTCCGGGCGAACCAGCGGTCGTGGGTGACGCACAGCACGGTGCCGTCGAACGCCTCCAGGCCCTGCTGCAGCGCCTCGGCGCTCTCCAGGTCCAGGTTGTCGGTGGGCTCGTCCAGCAGCAGCGCGGTCGAGCCGGACAGCTCCAGCTTGAGGATCATCAGCCGGGCCTGCTGCCCGCCGGACAGCGACTCGAACTTCTGCTCCTCCTGCCGGTCCAGCTCGTAGCGGCGCAGCGCGGACATCGCCGCGCCGCGGGAGAGCGCGTGCTCCTCCTCGACGATCGAGCGGACCGTGCGGCCGAGCAGCTCCGGATGGGCGTGGGTCTGCCGGAAGTGGCCGGGGACCACCCGGGCGCCGAGCTTCCACGTGCCGCCGTGCTTCACCGTGTCGTCACCGGCCAGCAGCCGCAGGAAGTGCGACTTGCCGGAGCCGTTGGAGCCCAGCACCGCGACCCGCTCGCCGTAGAAGACCTCCAGGTCGAAGGGCTTCATCAGGCCGGACAGCTCCAGGCCCTGCATGGTGAAGGCCCGCACGCCGGTGCGGCCGCCCTTGAGCCGCATGGTGATCGACTGCTCGCGCGGCGGCGCCTCGGGCGGGCCGGCCTCCTCGAACTTCTTCAGCCTGGTCTGCGCCGCGGCGTACCGGGAGGCCATCTCGTGGCTGACCGCGGCCGCCTGCCGGAGCGTGACCACCAGCTTCTTCAGCTTGGCGTGTTCCTCGTCCCAGCGGCGGCGCAGCTCCTCGAAGCGCTCGAACCGGGCCTTGCGGGCCTCGTGGAAGGTGTCGAAGCCGCCGCCGTGCACCCAGACGCTGGAGCCGGTCGCGCCGGACTCCACCGCGATGATCTTCTCGGCGGTGCGGGAGAGCAGCTCGCGGTCGTGCGAGATGTACAGCACGGTCTTGTTGGTGGCCCGGATCGCCTCCTCCAGCCAGCGCTTGCCCGGCACGTCCAGGTAGTTGTCCGGCTCGTCGAGCAGCAGCACCTCGTCCGGGCCGCGCAGCAGCGCCTCCAGCACCAGCCGCTTCTGCTCGCCGCCGGAGAGCGTGTTCAGGCCGCGCCACTGCGCCCGGTCGAAGGGCATCCCGAGGGCGGCCGTGGTGCAGACGTCCCAGTCCGCCTCGTACTCGTAGCCGCCGGCGTCCGACCAGTCGGACAGCGCCTGGGCGTAGGCCATCTGCGACTTCTCGTCGTCCTGGGCGATCATCGCCAGCTCGGCGGCGTCCACCCGGCGGGCCGCGTCGGCGATCCGCTTGGGGGCGACGGAGACCAGCAGGTCGCGCACCGAGGCGTCGGCGGGCAGCGCGCCCGGGGCGTCCTCGGTGCTCTCCCGGCCGGTGGTGCCGACGAACTGCCGCATCACGCCCAGCCCGCCGGTGACCGTCACCGAGCCACCGTGCGGCTGGGTGTCCCCCGCGATCATCCGCAGCAGCGTGGTCTTGCCGGCGCCGTTCGCGCCGACCAGCGCGACCGCGGCGCCCTCGCCGACCCGGAAGGACGCGTCGTCGAACAGCACCCGCCCGTCCGGCAGGTAGTACTCCAGGTGCGAAATCTCGACGTGTCCCATGCGAAGGAATTGTGCCAAGCCCCCACCCCGCGACAAAACGGATTACCCGCCCGCCGCTCCCCCGCCGGTCACGCCCCCGTCGGCGCCCGGCAGCGTCCGCAGCCGCCGGGAGATCCGGTTGCGCTCCGCGAGCAGCTCGTCGGCCGGGTAGCCGACCTCCTCCAGGGTCAGCCCGTGCGGCCGGATCACGTTGACCGCCGAGTTGCGCACCCCGCCGGCCAGCACCTCGCCCGGGAACTCCACCGGCCGGTGCCCGTCGCCGACCAGCAGCATCGCCCCGACCAGCGCGCGCACCATGTTGTGGCAGAACGCGTCCGCCCGCACGGTGGCCACCGCGAGCGAGCCCTCCTGGGCCGCGTACGGGTCGATCGGCACCCGGTCCCAGTGCAGTTCCAGCAGGGTGCGGATGGTGGTGGCGCCCTCGCGCTTCTTGCAGTACGCCGCGAAGTCGTGCTCGCCGACCAGCAGCGCCGCCGCCTCGTTCATCTTCTCCAGGTCGAGCGGCCGGTCGTGCCAGAGCACGTGCCCGCGCAGCAGCGGGTCGACCCCGCCGGGGTGGTCGGCGACCCGGTACGCGTAGCGGCGCCAGACCGCCGCGAACCGGGCGTCGAAGCCGTGCGGCGCCGCGGCGACCCGGTACACCCGGACGTCGGCGGGCAGCCGCCCGGCGAGCCGGCGCAGCAGCTTCTCCCCGTGCCGGTCCCACAGCGCGTCCGGCAGGTCGACGTGCGCGACCTGGCCGCGGGCGTGCACCCCGGCGTCGGTGCGGCCGGCCACAGTCAGCGGGAAGTTCTCCGCGCTGCGCAGCACGATCCGCAGCGCGTCCTCCAACTCGCCCTGCACGGTGCGCCGTTCGCGCTGCCGGGCCCAGCCGGAGAACTCCGCGCCGTGGTAGGCGAGGTCCAGCCTGACCCGGGTGTGCCCGTCCGCCGGGCCGTCCTTCACCGGCGGCAGCTCCGCGCAGTCGTTCCCCACTCCAACTCCCCTGTCTCACTGCTGGGATGCGAACGGGCCCGCTCCCCCGGCGAGCGGGAGAACGGGCCCGGACGAAGACCTACGGCGAAGCTCAGGCCTCGGTGGTCTCGGCGGCCTCGTCGGCCTTGGTCTCCTCGGCCTCGGCGGCCTTGGTCTCGGCGGCCTTGGTCTCGGCCTCCTTGACGGAGCGCTTGGTGGCGGCCTCGGCCTCGGCGACGGTCGCCTTGGTGGCGATCTCGCCCTCGACCAGCTCGATCACGGCCATGGGCGCGTTGTCGCCGCGACGGCCGCCGATCTTGGTGATGCGGGTGTAACCGCCGGGGCGGTTCTCGAACCGCGGGGCGATCTCGGTGAAGAGGGTGTGCAGGACCGACACGTCGGTGATGGTCTTGCGCACCAGGCGACGGTTGTGGATGTCGCCCTTCTTCGCCTTGGTGATCAGCTTCTCCGCCAGCGGGCGCAGGCGACGGGCCTTGGCCTCGGTGGTGGTGATGCGGCCGTACTGGAACAGCTCGCGGGCCAGGCCGGCCAGCAGCAGCGGCTCGTGGGACGGGCCGCCGCCGAGACGGGCACCCTTGGTGGGACGGGGCATGTTCAGCTCCTTGAATCTCCGACTGCGGCCGTACCAGGTACCGCAGCGGGCGTGCGGACACCGCGTCCGCACGACTTCTCACGCCACCGGAGGCGGTCCGGCGAAGGACCGCCCCCGGTGTCGAAACTCAGTACTGCTCGGTCTCCGCGTAACCCTGGTCGTCCAGGTCGTCGGCGCCGAAGGCGTCGGCGGCGGCGGTCGGGTCGAACCCGGGCGGGCTGTCCTTGAGGGCCAGGCCCATGCCGGCCAGCTTCGCCTTGACCTCGTCGATCGACTTCGCACCGAAGTTGCGGATGTCGAGCAGGTCGGCCTCCGAGCGGGCGACGAGCTCACCCACGGTGTGGATGCCCTCGCGCTTGAGGCAGTTGTAGGAGCGGACGGTGAGTTCCAGCTCCTCGATCGGCAGCGCCAGGTCGGCGGCCAGGGCGGCGTCCGTCGGCGACGGGCCCATGTCGATGCCCTCGGCGTCGACGTTGAGCTCGCGGGCCAGGCCGAACAGCTCGACCAGGGTCTTGCCGGCCGAGGCCATCGCGTCGCGCGGACGCATGGCGGGCTTGGTCTCGACGTCGACGATCAGCTTGTCGAAGTCGGTGCGCTGCTCGACACGGGTCGCCTCGACCTTGTAGGTGACCTTGAGCACCGGGCTGTAGATAGAGTCGACCGGGATGCGGCCGATCTCCTGGCCCGAGGCCTTGTTCTGCACGGCGGAGACGTAGCCGCGACCGCGCTCGACGGTCAGCTCCATCTCCAGCTTGCCCTTGCCGTTCAGCGTGGCGAGGACCAGCTCGGGGTTGTGCACCTCGACACCGGCCGGGGGCGCGATGTCGGCGGCGGTGACCACACCCGGGCCCTGCTTGCGCAGGTACATCACGACCGGCTCGTCGTGCTCCGAGGAGACGACCAGCTGCTTGATGTTCAGGATGAGGTCGGTGACGTCCTCCTTGACGCCCGGCACGGTGGTGAACTCGTGCAGGACGCCGTCGACCCGGATGCTGGTGACGGCGGCACCGGGGATCGAGGAGAGGAGCGTGCGGCGGAGCGAGTTGCCGAGGGTGTAGCCGAAGCCCGGCTCCAGCGGCTCGATCACGAACCGCGAGCGGAACTCGTCGACGACCTCTTCGGTCAGCGAAGGACGCTGAGCGATCAGCATGTTCTGGATCCTCCAGTTGTCTTCGGCACCCACTATTTGATGCCGATAGAACTCAAGCGTACGGGCTCCCGCGACAAACGGGAGCCCGTACGAGGTTTAAAACACCGGGCGCCTGGTGAACCCAGGCTCCGCGTCAGACGCGGCGGCGCTTCGGCGGACGGCAGCCGTTGTGCGGGGTGGGGGTGACGTCCTGGATCGAGCCGACCTCCAGGCCGGTGGCCTGGAGCGAGCGGATCGCGGTCTCACGGCCGGAGCCGGGACCCTTGACGAAGACGTCGACCTTGCGCATGCCGTGCTCCTGCGCGCGACGGGCAGCGGCCTCGGCGGCCATCTGCGCGGCGAACGGGGTGGACTTGCGCGAGCCCTTGAAACCGACGTGGCCGGCGGAGGCCCACGAGATCACGTTGCCCGAGGGGTCGGTGATCGAAACGATGGTGTTGTTGAACGTGCTCTTGATGTGAGCGTGCCCGTGGGCGACGTTCTTCTTCTCCTTGCGGCGGATCTTCTTCGCGCCGGCAGCCTGACGACCCTTGGGGGGCATAAGTCTGTTCTCCTACTGAGGTGGTCGGTCCGCTAACCCGCGGGCCGGAGGGATGTCCGGTTGACGGGACGGACTACTTCTTGCCCGGCTTCTTCTTGCCGGCGATCGCGCGACGCGGGCCCTTGCGGGTACGCGCGTTGGTGTGGGTGCGCTGGCCGCGGACGGGCAGGCCGCGGCGGTGGCGCAGGCCCTCGTAGCAGCCGATCTCGACCTTGCGGCGGATGTCGGCGGCGACCTGGCGGCGGAGGTCACCCTCGACCTCGAAGTTCGCGTCTACGAACTTCTGCAGCTTGACGAGGTCGTCCTCGGTGATGTCGCGGACGCGGATGTCACCGCTCACGCCGGTCTCGGCGAGCGCCTGCTGGGCGCGGGTCTTGCCGATGCCGTAGACGTAGGTGAGGGCGATCTCGATCCGCTTCTCGCGGGGGAGATCAACGCCGGAAAGGCGTGCCATTCAAGGCTCCTGTGGTTCTCTCAGAGGTCTGACGTGCCGCCTACTCGCTGTCTCTCGACAGGGAGCCCCGGCCTCTGACCGGGGGTGGCAGTCCGTCCATCGGACGGATCGGGCGGCCCGCTTATGACGTTGGTGCGCGTCGCGCGAAGGTCCTACGAGAAATGCGGGGTGGATCAGCCCTGGCGCTGCTTGTGGCGCAGGTTGTCGCAGATCACCATGACCCGGCCGTGGCGGCGGATCACCTTGCACTTGTCGCAGATCTTCTTGACGCTCGGCTTGACCTTCATGATTCAGGTTCTCCGGGGTCTAGATCTGGCGGTTGTTACTTGTAGCGGTAGACGATCCGGCCGCGGGTCAGGTCGTAGGGGCTGAGCTCCACCACGACCCGGTCATCCGGGAGGATGCGGATGTAGTGCATGCGCATCTTGCCGCTGATGTGCGCGAGGACCTTGTGACCGTTCTGCAGCTCGACCTTGAACATCGCGTTCGGAAGAGACTCGATCACGGTGCCCTCGATCTCAATGGCGCCTTGCTTCTTAGCCATGAACTGCGAGATCCACCCTTCGGGTCCGGCTACCGTATGCGGAACGCTCGTGCGAACCAGGCTTCACCTCGACCCGGGGGATCCCCTGGGCGGAGGGCGTGCGGGAACACGCTACGAGAGAGCCGACGCACCATCGTAAACCAAGCACCGCACCGGAGCGAAATCAGCTCGTCGCGGTGCCGCGGCTCAGTACTTCGCGGCGACCTGCACCGGGACGACCGGCTGCACCACGGCGGTGCACGCCGCGCAGCGGCGGGCGGCCTCGGGGATGTCGGTCAGGCACTCCGGGCAGGGGCGCTTGGGCACCGAGGGCTTCTTCGGCAGGTACCGGGCGGTGGCCTTGGAGACCGGCAGCACCACGCAGAAGTACAGCACCGCGGCGGTCAGCACGAACGCGATCAGCACGTTCAGGAACTGCCCGTACGGGAAGTGCACGCCGGCCACCGAGAAGGTGTAGGCGCTGAAGTCGCCCGCCGCGCCGACCACCACGCCGACCACCGGGGTGAGGAAGGCGGTGACGAAGCCGGTCACCACGCCGGTGAAGGCGGCACCGATGACCACACCGACGGCCATGTCGATCACGTTGCCGCGCATCATGAAGTCGCGGAAGCCCTTGAGCACTGTCTCTCCCCTGGGTAGCTGCAGGTGTCAGCTGATGAAAATAGGACAAGGAGCCCGGAGGTCCAAAACCCCCGGGCTCCGCTGAGAGAAGGGACTCACTCCGGCCGGGTCAGCCCAGCGGGTCCGGCGCCGCGGTGACGCCCAGCTTGGCCAGCTCGGCCCGGCCGCCGTCGAAGGCGGTCAGCACCAGCGGGCCCTGCTCGGTGACGGCCACCGAGTGCTCCCAGTGCGAGGCCCACGTCCCGTCGGTGGTGACGACCGTCCAGTCGTCCGCCAGCACCTCGGTGTGCGGGGTGCCGAGCGAGACCATCGGCTCGATCGCCAGCACGGTGCCCGGGACCAGCTTCATGCCCTTGCCGCGGCCGGCCACGTAGTTCAGCACGTGCGGCTCCATGTGCATCGCGGTGCCGATGCCGTGGCCGCCGTAGCCCTCGGTGATGCCCCACTTGCCCTTCGGCGGCAGCGGCTGGCGGCGGATGAAGCCCTCGATCGCCCGGGAGACGTCGACCAGCCGGTTGCCCTTCTTCATCTGGGCGATGCCGGCCCACATCGAGCCCTCGGTGACCTTCGACAGCATCACGTTCTCGGCGGCGGTCTCGCCGACCGCGACGGTGATCGCCGCGTCGCCGTGCCAGCCGTCCAGGATCGCGCCGCAGTCGATCGAGATCAGGTCGCCGGCCTTCAGCACCCGCTCGCCGGGGATGCCGTGCACGACCTCCTCGTTGACCGAGGCGCAGATCACGCCCGGGAACCACAGGCCGCCGTGGTCGGCACGGAAGTTCGAGGTGGCGCCGTGCTTGGCGATGACCGCGTCCGCGACGTCGTTCAGCTCCCCGGTGGTCACCCCCGGGGCGACCGCCTCGCGGGCGGCCTTCAGCGCCTCGGCGACGACCAGCCCGGCCGCCCGCATCTTGGCGATCTGCTCGGGGGTCTTGATCTCCACCATCTGGTCAACGCCTTCCACGTTCTGAATCTCGGACTGCCCTCCACCGTACGACGCACGAGACGGCCGGGTCGCCCGCTTCGGGGCGACCCGGCCGTCTCACGACGTCCCGTGGTGTCAGGCGTTCTTCTTCTGCTCCAGGGCGGCGACCGCGCGCTCGGTCACCTCGTCCACCTTGCCGAGGGCGGGGATGGTGACCAGCAGGCCCTGCTCCTGGTAGTAGCCGATGATCGGCTCGGTCTTGGAGTGGTACTCCTCCAGCCGGACCCGAACGGCTTCCTCGGTGTCGTCCGAGCGCTGGTACAGCTCGCCGCCGCACTCGTCGCAGACGCCCTCGACCTTCGGCGGGTTGTACACCACGTGGAACACGTGGGCGCCGTCGTTGCGGCACAGCCGGCGACCGGCGATCCGCTTGACGACCTCGTCCTCGGAGACCTCAAGGTCCAGCACGCCGTCCAGCGCGATGCCCTGCTCGGCCAGGAAGGCGTCCAGCGCCTCGGCCTGGCCCAGGTTGCGCGGGAAGCCGTCCAGCAGGAAGCCGCCCGCGGCGTCCGGCTGGAGCATGCGGTCCTTGGCCATCCCGATGGTGACCTCGTCGGGCACGAGGCGCCCGGCGTCCATGTAGGACTTCGCCTCGACACCCAGCGGGGTGCCCTGGCTGATGTTGGCGCGGAACAGGTCACCGGTGGAGATGTGGGGAATGGACAGGGTCTTGGCCAGAACGTGCGCCTGAGTACCCTTCCCGGCCCCGGGGGGTCCGACGAGGACGATTCGCATCAGCGGAGGAACCCTTCGTAATTGCGCTGCTGGAGTTGGCTCTCGATCTGCTTAACAGTTTCGAGTCCGACGCCGACGACGATGAGCACGGAGGTGCCGCCGAACGGGAAGTTGGTCTGCTGTCCGAAGGCGACCAGGGCGACCATCGGGATCAACGCGATGAGGCCCAGGTAGAGGGAACCCGGCCACGTGATGCGGGTGAGCACGTAGTTCAGGTACTCGGCCGTCGGCCGGCCGGCCCGGATGCCCGGGATGAACCCACCATACTTCTTCATGTTGTCGGCAACTTCTTCGGGGTTGAAGGAGATCGCGACGTAGAAGAAGGCGAAGAAGACGATCAGGATGAAGTAGGTCGCCATGTAGACCGGGTGGTCGCCCTTGACGAAGTGGTTCTTGATCCAGATCGCCCAGTCGGCCTGGGAGTTGGTCAACTGCACCACCAGCGCGGGGATGTACAGCAGCGAGGAGGCGAAGATGACCGGGATCACGCCCGCCTGGTTGACCTTCAGCGGGATGTAGGTCGAGGTGCCGCCGAAGGAACGGCGGCCCACCATGCGCTTCGCGTACTGCACCGGGATCCGGCGCTGGGCCTGCTCGACGAAGATGACCAGGCAGACCACGATGATGCCGACCGCGATGACGGAGGCGAACTCGCCCCAGCCGCCCAGCAGGGTGCCGGTGGTCTTGATCGCCCACATCGAGCCCGGGAAGCCGGCTGCGATGGAGGTGAAGATCAGGATGGACATGCCGTTGCCGATGCCGCGGTCGGTGATCAGCTCGCCCAGCCACATGATCACGGTGGTGCCCGCGGTCATGATGATGACCATGGTGGCGATCCGGAAGACCGACTGGTTCGGCACGATGTCGTTGGCCTGGGCGCAACCCGAGAACAGCGCGCCGCTGGACGCGGTCGCCAGGATGCCGGTGCCCTGCAGCACCGCGAGGGCGATGGTCAGGTAGCGGGTGTACTGCGTGATCTTCGCGGTGCCGGCCTGCCCCTCCTTCTTCAGGGCCTCCAGCCGCGGGATGACCACGGTGAGCAGCTGCAGGATGATGCTGGCCGTGATGTACGGCATGATGCCGAGCGCGAAGATGGTCAGTTGCAGCAGCGCGTTGCCGCTGAACAGGTTGACCAGCCCGAACAGTCCTTCGTTCTGGCCCTTCACGCACTCGTGAACGGCCTGGAAGTTGATTCCGGGCATCGGAATGTGGGCGCCCAGCCGGAACAGCACCATGATGCCCAGCGTGAACAGCAGCTTCTTGCGCAGGTCGGGCGTCTGGAACGCCCGCGCGAACGCACTGAGCACGGTGCCTCCTGCGCCTCCCGCGCGTCGTCGGCGGAAGGGTCGGTCCTGATGTGGGGAAAGGGAACTTCACGGACTCTAACAGTGCCCGGGTCCCGGAAAGAAGCGTGTGCGGCCGCTCCCCCACTCACGGGGTACGGCTTGCCCGGGTTTGACACACAAATCGAGCGTGTGCAAGGGGTGTCAACGGCACCGGGCCCCGGCCCCCCTTTCGCAAGAGGGGGCCGGGGCCCGGTGTCTGTCCGTGCGTCAGATCGACGGCGTCAGAGCAGTTCGGTGACCGAACCGCCGGCCGCGGTGATCTTCTCGGCGGCGGGGCCGGAGACGGCGTCGACCGTCACCTGCAGCGCCACCGCGATGTCGCCCTGGCCGAGGACCTTGACGAGCTCGTTCTTGCGAACGGCGCCCTTCGCGATCAGGTCGGCCACGGTGACCTCGCCACCGTTCGGGTAGAGCTCGGCCAGGCGGTCCAGGTTCACGACCTGGAACTGCTTGTGGGCCGGGTTCTTGAAGCCCTTCAGCTTCGGCAGGCGCATGTGGAGGGGCATCTGGCCACCCTCGAAGCGCTGCGGAACCTGGTAGCGGGCCTTGGTGCCCTTGGTACCACGACCTGCAGTCTTGCCCTTGGAGCCCTCACCGCGACCAACACGGATCTTGTCCTTCTTGGCGCCCGGGGCGGGCTTCAGGTTGTGGAGCTTGATCGGCGAGTCCGACATGATCAGTCCACCTCCTCGACCGTGACGAGGTGGCGAACGGTGTGGACCATGCCGCGGATCTCCGGGCGGTCCTCCTTCACCACGGTGTCGTTCAGCCGCTTCAGGCCGAGCGAACGGAGGGTGTCACGGTGGTTCTGCTTGCTACCGATGTACGACTTGGTCTGAGTGACCTTCAGGCGAGCCATCAGGCGCTCACCCCAGCCGCACGGGCCCGGAGCAGCGCGGCCGGGGCCACGTCCTCCAGGGGCAGGCCACGACGGGCGGCGATCTCCTCGGGGCGCACGAGGCCCTTCAGAGCGGCCACGGTGGCGTGCACGATGTTGATCGCGTTGTCCGAGCCGAGCGACTTCGACAGGATGTCGTGAACGCCGGCGCACTCCAGGACGGCACGCACCGGGCCACCGGCGATAACACCGGTACCGGGGGACGCCGGCTTCAGCAGCACGACGCCGGCGGCCTTCTCGCCCTGGATGGGGTGCGGGATGGTGCCCTGGATACGGGGGACCTTGAAGAAGTTCTTCTTGGCCTCCTCAACGCCCTTGGCGATGGCGGCCGGAACCTCCTTCGCCTTGCCGTAACCGACACCCACGGTGCCGTCACCGTCGCCCACCACGACCAGCGCGGTGAAGCTGAAGCGACGACCACCCTTGACAACCTTGGCGACACGGTTGATCGCGACGACGCGCTCGACGTAAGCGGTCTTCTCGGCGACCGGGGCGCCGCCCCGCTCGTCCCGCTTACGGTCGCGCCGCTCGCCACCGGTGCCGCCGCCGGCGCCGCTACCGCGGCGCTGGGGTCCAGCCATTGGAATTACCTCTCTCGTTTACGTCCGCCGACAGAGTCGACGAGCGGCTTAGAAGTCGAGCCCGGACTCGCGGGCCGCGTCCGCCAGGGCGGCGATGCGGCCGGCGTACCGGTTGCCCGCGCGGTCGAAGACGACCGACTCGACGCCGGCGGCCTTGGCGCGCTCGGCGACCAGGCTTCCGACCTTCTTGGCCAGCTCGGTCTTGTCGCCCTCGGTGCCCTTGATGGACACGTCGAGGGTGGACGCCGACGCCAGGGTGTGACCCTTGGCGTCGTCGATGACCTGGGCGACCATGTGGCGGTTCGAACGCGTCACGACGAGGCGCGGACGCACCTCGGTGCCGACGACGCGCTTGCGAACGCGAATGGCACGGCGCTTGCGGGCGGCGTTCTTGTAGGCGTTGCCCTTGCCGATCTTGACAGAGACGCTCATCGCTTACTTACCACTCTTTCCGACCTTGCGGCGGATGACCTCGCCCGCGTACTTGACGCCCTTGGCCTTGTACGGGTCGGGCTTGCGCAGCTTGCGGATCTTGGCGGCGATCTCGCCGACCTTCTGCTTGTCGGTGCCGTCCACGTGGAACTTGGTGGGCGTCTCGACGACGAAGGAGATCCCCTCCGGCGCGGTGACCAGGATCGGGTGGCTGTAGCCCAGCGCGAACTCCATGTCGGAGCCCTTCGCCGTGACTCGGTAGCCGACGCCGCTGATCTCCAGCGACTTGCGGTAGCCCGCGGTCACGCCGGTGATCATGTTCGCCACCAGCGTGCGCGACAGGCCGTGCAGGGCCTTCGACTGACGCTCGTCGTTCGGGCGGGTGACGACCAGAGTGCCGTCCTCGCCCTTGCCGATCTCGATCGGCGCGGCGACGACGTGGGTGAGGGTGCCCTTGGGGCCCTTCACCGAGACCGTCTGGCCGTCGATGGTGACGTCCACACCAGCGGGAACCTGGATGGGCAGCCGTCCAATGCGCGACATTGCTGTACCTCCGTTTCCCGAATTACCAGACGTAGGCGAGAACTTCTCCGCCTACGCCCTTCTTGGCGGCCTGCTTGTCGGTCAGGAGGCCGGAGGACGTGGAGATGATCGCCACGCCCAGGCCGCCGAGAACCTTCGGCAGGTTGGTGGACTTTGCGTACACACGCAGACCCGGCTTGCTGATGCGCTTGATGCCGGCGATGGAACGCTCGCGGTTGGGGCCGAACTTGAGCTCGATGGTCAGCTTCTTGCCAACCTCGTTCTCAGCGGGCTCCTCAACCTTGTAGGAGGAGATGTACCCCTCCTGCTGCAGGATCTCGGCGACGTGCGCCTTGATCTTGCTGGCCGGCATCGCCACGGAGTCGTGGTACGCCGAGTTCGCGTTACGCAGACGCGTGAGCATGTCTGCGATGGGGTCGGTCATGGTCATGGTGGCCTCAGGCCTCTCCCGCCGTGGTTTCTCCGCACCAGGTCCCCCTCCGCGCACTCGGTGGAGTGCGAAAGGGGCACAAGCGCAGGGGACCTACGACGTAGTAAGACTGAATGTTCGCGGACCCTCACGAGAGGGCCGCGGCTCGCCCGAAGGGGACGCCGCAGCAGGGGCCCGACCCCAACACCTTACGGGATCCCTTCCGGGAACCCAAAAGCGTCGAGGTCGGGCACGCTGCTCGCTGATGTCAGAACAGCTGGTAAGGGATTACCAGGAGCTCTTGGTCACGCCCGGCAGCTCGCCGCGGTGCGCCATCTCACGGAGGCACACACGGCACAGGCCGAACTTGCGGTACACCGAGTGCGGACGGCCGCAGCGCTGGCACCGGGTGTACGCCCGGACGCCGAACTTCGGCTTGCGCTGGGACTTGGCAATCAGGGCAGTCTTCGCCATGGCTCACGCCTCCTTGAACGGGAAGCCCAGAGCGCGCAGCAGCGCCCGGCCCTCATCGTCGGTCTGAGCGGTGGTCACGACGGTGATGTCCATACCGCGCTGACGGTCGACCTTGTCCTGGTCGATCTCGTGGAACATGACCTGCTCGGTCAGACCGAAGGTGTAGTTGCCACGGCCGTCGAACTGCTTGGGCGAGAGGCCGCGGAAGTCACGGATACGCGGCAGCGCCAGCGACACCAGACGGTCCGTGAACTCCCACATGCGGTCACCGCGGAGGGTGACGTGGCAGCCGATCGGCTGGCCCTCGCGCAGCTTGAACTGCGCGATGGACTTGCGGGCCTTGGTGACGGCCGGCTTCTGACCGGTGATCGCGGTCAGGTCCTTGATGGCACCCTCGATCAGCTTGCTGTCACGGGCGGCCTCGCCGACACCCATGTTGACCACGACCTTGACCAGGCCGGGGATCAGCATGACGTTCTCGTACGAGAACTGCTCGTGCAGCTGACCCTTGACCTCGGAGAGGTACTTCTCCTTGAGGCGGGGGGTCACCTTCTCAACAGTCGTCTCAGACATCAGATGTCCTCACCGGTCCGCTTGGCAACGCGGATCTTGTTGCCCTGGTCGTCAAAGCGGTAGCCGACGCGGGTGACGACCTTCTTGCCGTCCTTCTCCACGACCAGCTGGACGTTGGAGACGTGCACCGGGGCCTCGACGGTCACGATGCCACCCTGAGTGCCGGGGCCCGGCTTGGTGTGCTTCTTGACCCGGTTGACACCCTCGACCAGGACCTTGTTGTCAGCGGGGATGGCCTGGATGACCTTGCCCTGCTTGCCCTTGTCCTTGCCGGTGATGACCTGGACCAGGTCACCCTTCTTGATCTTCATGCTGTTCGCCATGGGTTAGAGCACCTCCGGCGCCAGCGAGATGATCTTCATGAACTTCTTGTCGCGCAGCTCGCGGCCCACCGGGCCGAAGATGCGGGTACCGCGGGGGTCGCCATCGGTGTTCTTGAGAACGACGGCGGCGTTCTCGTCGAAGCGGATGTACGAACCGTCCGGACGACGGCGCTCCTTGACGGTGCGAACGACGACGCACTTGACGACGTCGCCCTTCTTCACCGAACCGCCGGGGATCGCGTCCTTGACGGTGGCGACGATGACGTCCCCGATACCGGCGTAGCGGCGACCGGAGCCACCGAGAACGCGGATGCAGAGAATCTCCTTGGCACCCGTGTTGTCGGCGACGCGCAGTCGCGACTCCTGCTGGATCACAGCTTTCTCCTGATCGTCAACAAGTGTTGACGGGCCGGCCGCTGCTCACACCCGCGCCCCTGGGGGCCTGGTGCACATACGGCCGTACCGCGAACAACCTTGTTACTTGGCCTTCTCGAGGATCTCGACGACGCGCCAGCGCTTCGTCGCGGACAGCGGCCGGGTCTCCATCAGGAGGACACGGTCGCCGACACCGCACGCGTTCTGCTCGTCGTGCGCCTTCAGCTTGTTGGTACGGCGGATGACCTTGCCGTACAGCGCGTGCTTGACGCGGTCCTCGACGGCGACGACGACGGTCTTGTCCATCTTGTCGCTGACGACGAGACCCTCACGGGTCTTGCGGAAACCGCGCGTCTCGTTGGTGTTCTCAGTCATCAGGCGCTCTCCACCGTCTCGATGCCCAGCTCGCGCTCGCGCATCAGGGTGTAGATCCGCGCGATGTCCTTACGGACCAGCCGGAGCCGTCCGTGGTTGTCGAGCTGCCCGGTCGCCGCCTGGAAGCGGAGGTTGAACAGCTCCTCCTTGGCCTCACGGAGCTTGGCAACGAGACCCTCGTTGTCCAGTTCGCGAAGCTCAGCAGCCTTGGTAGCGGCCGACATCAGCTCTCACCGTCCTCGCGCCGAACGATCCGGCACTTCATCGGAAGCTTGTGCGCGGCACGGGTGAGCGCCTCGCGAGCAATCTTCTCGTTCGGGTACGACAGTTCGAACATGACCCGACCCGGGTGCACGTTCGCGATCCACCACTCCGGCGAACCCTTACCGGAACCCATGCGGGTCTCGGCCGGCTTCTTGGTGAGCGGGCGGTCCGGGTAGATGTTGATCCAGACCTTGCCGCCACGACGGATGTGACGGGTGATCGCGATACGAGCGGACTCGATCTGACGGTTCGTCACGTAGGCCGGGGTCACGGCCTGGATGCCGAACTGGCCGAACGCCAGCTCGGTGCCACCCTTGGCCGCGCCGCGGCGCTTCGGGTGGTGCTGCTTGCGGTGCTTGACCCGACGGGGGATCAGCATTGCGGTCAGGCCTCCGTTCCGGTGTTCTCGGCGGCAGCCGGAGCCTCCACCGCGGCCTGGGCCGCGGGGGCCTCGGCAGCGGCGGGACGACGGCCGCGGCCACCGCGCTCGCCACCACGGCCACCGCGCTCGCCACCGCGGGCGGGACGACCGCCCTCGGGACGGGCCGGGCGGTTGCCGGAGCGGGCGGCGGCGTTCTCAGCGCGGACCTCGGCGATGTTCTTGACGTCGCCCTTGTAGATCCAGACCTTCACGCCGATGCGGCCGAAGGTGGTCTTGGCCTCGAAGAAGCCGTAGTCGACGTTCGCGCGCAGGGTGTGCAGCGGCACACGGCCCTCGCGGTAGAACTCCGAACGGCTCATCTCGGCGCCGCCGAGACGACCGGAGCACTGGACCTTGATGCCCTTGGCGCCGGCCTTCATGGTCGACTGCATGCTCTTGCGCATGGCGCGACGGAAGGAGACGCGGGAGGACAGCTGCTCCGCGACGCCCTGAGCCACGAGCTGGGCGTCCAGCTCGGGGTTCTTGACCTCGAGGATGTTCAGCTGGACCTGCTTGCCGGTCAGCTTCTCCAGGTTGCCCCGGATCTTGTCGGCCTCCGCGCCGCGGCGGCCGATCACGATGCCCGGACGGGCGGTGTGGATGTCCACGCGGACGCGGTCACGGGTGCGCTCGATCTCCACCTTCGAGATGCCGGCGCGCTCCATGCCCTTCGTCATGAGACGCCGGATGGCGACGTCTTCCTTGACGTAGTCCTTGTACAGCTTGTCGGCGTACCAGCGGGACTTGAAGTCCGTGCTGATGCCGAGGCGGAACCCGTGCGGGTTAACCTTCTGGCCCATTACCGGGTCCCTTCCTTGCTGCTGACGACCACGGTGATGTGGCTGGTCCGCTTGCGGATCCGGTAGGCACGGCCCTGGGCGCGCGGACGGAACCGCTTCAGGGTCGGACCCTCGTCAACGTACGCCTCGGAGATGTAGAGGTCGTCCACGTTGGAGTGGTTGTAGTTGTGCGAGGCGTTGGCGATGGCGCTGTTCAGCACCTTGCCGACCGGCACAGTGGCAGCCTGCGGAGCGAAACGCAGGACCGCCTGGGCCTCCGTGGCCGGCAGGCCACGGATGAGGTCCACCACGCGGCGGGCCTTCATGGGCGTGACGCGGATGTACCGCGCCTGGGCCCTGGCTTCCATGGTTGTCCCCTTAATGGAGTAAGTCACTTTGTCGTTCTGGCGCTACAGCTCGCGGAAGCCCCTAGGCGAAGCCTCCGGAATCGAAGACTTAGCGACGCTTCGACTTGCGGTCTTCCTTCACGTGCCCCTTGAAGGTGCGCGTGGGAGCGAACTCGCCGAGCTTGTGGCCGACCATCGACTCGGTGACGAACACCGGGACGTGCTTGCGGCCATCGTGAACCGCGATCGTGTGGCCGAGCATGGCCGGGGAGATCACGGAACGACGGGACCAGGTCTTGATGACGTTCTGCGTGCCCGCCTCGTTCTGCACGTCCACCTTCTTCTGAAGGTGGTCGTCGATGAAGGGGCCCTTCTTGAGACTGCGCGGCATCTGACCTGCTCCTAGCGCTTCTTGTTGGTCTTGCGGCGGCGCACGATGAGGGAGTCCGACGCCTTGTTCGGGCGACGGGTCCGGCCCTCGGGCTTGCCCCACGGCGAGACCGGGTGGCGACCACCGGAGGTCTTACCCTCACCACCACCGTGCGGGTGGTCGATCGGGTTCATGGCCACACCACGCACGGTCGGGCGGACGCCCTTCCAGCGCATACGGCCGGCCTTGCCCCAGTTGATGTTCGACTGCTCGGCGTTGCCGACCTCGCCGACGGTCGCGCGGCAGCGCGCGTCCACCAGGCGGATCTCACCGGAGGGCATGCGCAGGTGCGCCATGCGACCCTCACGGGCGAGCAGCTGAATGCCGGAGCCCGCGGAACGGGCCAGCTTGGCGCCACCGCCGGGACGGAGCTCCACCGCGTGGATGGTGGTACCGACCGGGATGTTGCGGAGCGGCAGGTTGTTGCCGGGCTTGATGTCGGCGCCAGCGCCGTTCTCGACCCGGTCACCCTGCGCGATGCCGCGGGGGGCGATGATGTAGCGCTTCTCGCCGTCCGCGTAGTGCAGGAGCGCGATGCGCGCGGTGCGGTTCGGGTCGTACTCGATGTGAGCGACCTTGGCCGGCACGCCGTCCTTGTCGTGGCGACGGAAGTCGATCACGCGGTAGGCACGCTTGTGACCGCCACCCTGGTGGCGAGCGGTGATACGACCGGCGTTGTTACGGCCGCCCTTGCTGTGCAGCGGGCGAACCAGCGACTTCTCCGGCGTGGACCGCGTGATTTCGACGAAGTCGGCCACGCTGGAGCCGCGGCGGCCCGGCGTAGTCGGCTTGTACTTGCGGATACCCATTTCTGTCCTCGTCCTTTACGACGATCGCAGTCCCTGACCCGAGGGTCAGGCGACCGGACCACCGAAGATGTCGATGCGGTTGCCCTCGGCCAGCGTCACGATCGCGCGCTTGGTGTCCTTGCGCTTGCCGAAGCCCGTCTTGGAGCGCTTGCGCTTGCCCTGACGGTTCAGCGTGTTCACGGCCTCGACCTTGACCGAGAAGACCGCCTCGACGGCCTGCTTGATCTGGGTCTTGTTGGCACCGGGGGACACGACGAACGTGTACTTGTTCTCGTCGAGGAGCGAGTAGCTCTTCTCCGAGATGACCGGCTTGATCAGGACGTCACGAGGGTCCGTGAACGTCTTGGAGGTGATCTCGCTCATCAGGCGGCAGTCCCTTCGAGCTCGCCCTCAGCAGCAACGGCCTTGGCGGACGCGGCCGGACCGGCCACGAAACGCTCGAAGGCGGCCTGGGTGAAGACCACATCGTCGGAGACGAGCACGTCGTAGGTGTTCAGCTGGCCGGCGTCCAGGATGTGCACGTTCGGCAGGTTGCGAGCGGACAGGATGCCCAGCTCGTCCTCGCGCTCGACCACCAGGAGGAGGTTCTTGCGCTCGGAGATCTTGCCGAACAGGACCTTGGCGGCCTTGGTCGACGGAGCCTCGGTCGCGGTCACGCCGGTGACGACGTGGATGCGCTCGTGACGAGCCCGGTCGGTGAGCGCGCTGCGCAGGGCGGCGGCGATCATCTTCTTCGGGGTCCGCTGCGAGTAGTCGCGCGGCACGGGACCGTGCACGACGCCACCACCGGCGAACTGCGGGGCGCGGGTCGAGCCCTGGCGGGCGCGACCGGTGCCCTTCTGGCGGTACGGCTTCTTGCCGCCACCGCGGACCTCGCCACGACGCTTGACCTTGTGGGTGCCCTGGCGAGCCGCGGCGAGCTGCGCCACGACGACCTGGTGCATCAGCGGAACGCTGACCTTGGCGTCGAAGATCTCGGCGGGCAGCTCCAGGCTGCCGGCCTTGTCGCCGGCCGGCGACAGGATGTCAATGGTGCTCATATCCTTCACAGCCCCTTCGCCGCGGTGCGGACGAGGACGAGGCCGCCGTTCGGACCCGGGATCGCGCCCTTGATGAGCAGCAGACCCTTCTCCGCGTCGACCGCGTGCACGGTCAGGTTCTGGGTGGTCACGCGCTCGTGGCCCATCCGACCCGCCATGCGCATGCCCTTGAACACGCGACCCGGGGTGGCGCAGCCACCGATGGAGCCGGGCGAACGGTGCTTGCGCTGGGTGCCGTGACCGGCGCCGAGGCCCTTGAAGTTGTGACGCTTCATGACACCGGCGAAGCCCTTGCCCTTGGAGGTGCCGGTCACGTCGACCTTGACACCCGCCTCGAACAGCTCGGCGGTGATCTCCTGGCCCAGGGTGTACTCGGACGCGTCCGCGGTACGGAGCTCGACCAGGTGGCGGCGGGGGGTGACACCGGCCTTGGCGAAGTGGCCCTGGAGGGGCTTGTTCACCTTGCGGGGGTCGATCTCGCCGAAGCCGATCTGGACGGCGTCGTAGCCGGCCGGGCTGTCGGCGGTGTGGACCTGGGTCACGACATTGGGCCCAGCCTTGACGACGGTCACCGGGACGACCCGGTTGTTCTCGTCCCAGACCTGGGTCATGCCGAGCTTCTCGCCCAGGATGCCCTTAATCTGCTTAGCCATCTTCGGTGCGCCTCTCAGAGCTTGATCTCGATGTCGACGCCCGCCGGCAGGTCGAGACGCATCAGCGAGTCAACCGTCTTCGGCGTGGGGTCGAGGATGTCGATCAGACGCTTGTGAGTGCGCATCTCGAAGTGCTCGCGCGAGTCCTTGTACTTGTGCGGCGAGCGGATGACGCAGTAAACGTTCTTCTCAGTGGGCAGCGGCACCGGGCCCGCGACCTGCGCACCAGTCCTGATCACCGTCTCGACGATCTTCTTCGCCGAGGAGTCGATGACCTCGTGGTCGTAGGCCTTGAGCCGGATGCGGATCTTCTGTCCCGCCATGGCTACTTCGTAGTCCTTTGTGTCGTACGTCGCTGCACGACTCTCCTCCGACCCCCGCGCTCGGGCGTGTCGCACTCGCGCTTGCAAAAAACCGGCGAAACGATCTCGTCGGTTTCGAACTGCTGGGGGAGGTGGAGCCGGGCCGGTACCCCGCACACGCTTCCCGGAAGATTCCCGTACTTTCGCCCCGCAGCTGCCGCGGTGTCGCTTACACACCACTGCACCCACACACAGCACGTGGGAGCATGAACGGCCATTCACGGGAACGACGAGTACGTGGGACTCGCTTCCAGTCCTCCCGGCGGGAGGCGCGCAGCATCGGTACTCAACCGAGCAACTCAGACATCTTGCCACAGGACGAGGGCGATACGCCAATCGGGTTCACCCGCAGGGGTGCACGTCACACCCGTCGCGCGGTCGGCAAACCCGTTGGCGGCGGAAAAACACCGAGGGCCCGGCCCACTCCCGCGAAGGAGTGGGCCGGGCCCTGGAGTTGACCAGGGGTCAGATCGGCAATTACTTGACGATCTTGGTGACCTGGCCGGCGCCGACGGTGCGGCCACCCTCACGGATGGCGAACTTCAGGCCCTCCTCCATGGCGACGGGCTGGATCAGCGCGACGGTCATGGCGGTGTTGTCGCCCGGCATGACCATCTCGGTGCCCTCGGGGAGGGTCACGACGCCGGTCACGTCGGTGGTGCGGAAGTAGAACTGCGGGCGGTAGTTGTTGAAGAAGGGGGTGTGACGGCCACCCTCGTCCTTCGACAGGATGTAGGCCTGGGCCTCGAAGTCGGTGTGCGGCGTGACCGAACCCGGCTTGATGATGACCTGGCCGCGCTCGACGTCCTCGCGCTTGATGCCGCGGAGCAGCAGACCGACGTTCTCGCCGGCCTGGCCCTCGTCGAGCAGCTTGCGGAACATCTCGATACCGGTGACCGTGGTGGTGGTCTTGGTGGTCTTGATGCCGATGATGTCGACGGTCTCGTTGACCTTGAGGATGCCGCGCTCGATGCGGCCGGTGACGACGGTGCCACGACCGGTGATCGTGAAGACGTCCTCGATCGGCATCAGGAACGGCTGGTCGGTGAGGCGGGCCGGGGTCGGGATGGCCTCGTCGACCGCGTGCATCAGGCCGAGGAGCTTCTCGCCCCACTCCTTGTCGCCCTCGAGCGCCTTCAGCGCCGAGACGCGGACGACCGGCAGGTCGTCGCCCGGGAACTCGTACTCGGAGAGGAGCTCGCGGACCTCGAGCTCGACGAGCTCCAGGATCTCCTCGTCGTCCACCATGTCGGCCTTGTTCAGGGCGACGACGATGTAGGGGACGCCGACCTGGCGGGCCAGGAGGACGTGCTCCTTGGTCTGCGGCATCGGGCCGTCGGTGGCGGCGACGACGAGGATCGCACCGTCCATCTGGGCCGCACCGGTGATCATGTTCTTGATGTAGTCCGCGTGACCCGGGCAGTCGACGTGGGCGTAGTGACGCGCCTCGGTCTGGTACTCGACGTGCGCGATGGAGATGGTGATACCGCGCTGACGCTCCTCCGGCGCCTTGTCGATCTGGTCGAACGGCGTGAAGGGGTTGATGTCCGGGTACGCGTCGTGCAGCACCTTGGTGATGGCCGCGGTCAGCGTGGTCTTACCGTGGTCGATGTGACCGATGGTGCCGATGTTGACGTGGGGCTTCGTCCGCTCGAACTTCGCCTTCGCCACTGCAGTCCTCCTGAGGACAGTTCTGTACGCCGTACGACGTCAGTTGGTCTGGATCGGGTTGTTGGCACGGGGCGCTGGTGTCGCGCCCCGTTGCCGTCCCGCGGGTGGGGGTGCCGGAGGGCTCCCGGGCGGAACCCGGACGGGCAAGCGTCCGGGTGCCCTCCTTCTAGCCTAAAGGGTCTGATTCATCCCGATTACCGGGACGTCACTCGCCCTTGGCCTTGGCGATGATGTCGTCCGCCACGTTCCGCGGAACCTCGGCGTACGAGTCGAACTGCATCGAGTAGCTCGCGCGACCAGAGGTCTTGCTGCGCAGGTCACCGACGTAGCCGAACATCTCGGAGAGCGGCACCAGCGCCTTGACGACGCGGGCACCGTGACGCTCCTCCATGGCCCGGATCTGGCCACGGCGGGAGTTGATGTCGCCGATCACGTCGCCCATGTAGTCCTCGGGGGTGGTGACCTCGACGGCCATCATCGGCTCCAGCAGAGCCGGCGACGCCTTCTTGGCACCTTCCTTGAACGCCATGGAACCGGCGATCTTGAACGCCAGCTCGGACGAGTCGACGTCGTGCGACGCACCGTCGAGCAGGCTGACGCGGACGCCCTGGAGCGGGTAGCCGGCGAGCACGCCGAACTCCATGGCCTCCTGGCAACCGGCGTCGACCGAGGGGATGTACTCCTTCGGAACGCGGCCACCGGTGACCTTGTTCACGAACTCGTAGCCCTCGCCGGACTCCAGCGGCTCGATCGCGATCTGGATCTTCGCGAACTGGCCGGAACCACCGGTCTGCTTCTTGTGCGTGTAGTCGATGCGCTCGACGGCCTTGCGGATCGTCTCGCGGTACGCCACCTGCGGCTTGCCGACGTTGGCCTCGACCTTGAACTCGCGGCGCATGCGGTCGACCAGCACCTCGAGGTGCAGCTCGCCCATGCCGGCGATGATCGTCTGGCCGGTCTCCTCGTCGGTGTTGACCTGGAAGGACGGGTCCTCCTCGGCCAGGCGCTGGATGGCGACACCCAGCTTCTCCTGGTCGCCCTTGGACTTGGGCTCGATCGCGACGCGGATGACCGGGGCCGGGAAGTCCATGGACTCCAGGATGACCGGCTGCTTCTCGTCGGACAGCGTCTCACCGGTGGTGGTCTGCTTGAGGCCCATGACGGCGATGATGTCGCCGGCGCCCACCGAGTCGATCTCCTCACGCTTGTTCGCGTGCATGCGGTAGATCTTGCCGATGCGCTCCTTCTTGCCCTTGACGGAGTTCAGCACCGAGGTGCCGGACTCCAGGCGGCCGGAGTACACGCGGACGAAGGTGAGCTTGCCCAGGTGCGGGTCAGACATGATCTTGAACGCGAGCGCGGCGAGCGGCTCGTCGTCCGAGGCCTGACGGACGATCTTCTCGTCGGGGTTGTTCGGCTTGGTGCCCTCGATGCCCTCGATGTCGAGGGGCGACGGCAGGTACTTCACAACCGCGTCGAGCAGGGGCTGGACGCCCTTGTTCTTGAACGCCGAGCCGCAGAAGATCGGGGTGAAGTCCGAGTTCAGCGTGCCCTTGCGGATCGCCGCGACCAGCAGCTCCTCGGGGATGTCCTCGCCCTCCAGGGCGAGCTCCATCACCTCGTCGCTGACGTTCGAGATGGTGTCGATCAGGGCCTCGCGGTACTCCGCGGCCTGCTCGGCGAGGTCGGCCGGGATGTCGACGGTGTCGTACATCTCGCCCTTGGGCGCGTCGGCCGAGTAGACCAGGGCCTTCATCTTCACCAGGTCGACGACGCCGGTGAAGTCGGCCTCGGCGCCGATCGGCAGCTGCATGACCAGCGGGGTGGCGCCGAGGCGGTCCACGATGGTCTGCACGCAGAAGAAGAAGTTGGCGCCCGTGCGGTCCAGCTTGTTGATGAAGCAGATGCGCGGGACGCCGTAGCGGTCAGCCTGCCGCCACACGGTCTCGGACTGGGGCTCGACACCGGCGACGCCGTCGAACACCGTCACGCCACCGTCGAGCACGCGCAGCGAGCGCTCCACCTCGACGGTGAAGTCGACGTGGCCCGGGGTGTCGATGATGTTGATGGTGTTGTCGACGCCGTCGAGGGTCCAGTGACAGGTCGTCGCGGCCGACGTGATGGTGATGCCGCGCTCCTGCTCCTGCTCCATCCAGTCCATCGTGGCAGCGCCGTCGTGGACCTCACCGATCTTGTACGAGACACCGGTGTAGAACAGGATCCGCTCGGTGGTGGTGGTCTTGCCCGCGTCGATGTGCGCCATGATCCCGATGTTGCGGACCTTGGCGAGGTCAAGGGAGGTTGCAGCCATGGTGGCTCGTTCTCTCTCTGTCTAGTGACGGGGTTCGGACTACCAGCGGTAGTGCGCGAAGGCCTTGTTGGACTCGGCCATCTTGTGGGTGTCCTCGCGACGCTTCACGGAAGCGCCCAGACCGTTGCTGGCGTCGAGGATCTCGTTGAGCAGACGCTCGGTCATGGTCTTCTCGCGACGGGCGCGGGAGTAACCGACCAGCCAGCGCAGCGCCAGGGTGTTGGCGCGGCCCGGGCGGACCTCGACCGGCACCTGGTAGGTGGCGCCACCGACGCGGCGGGACTTGACCTCGAGGGTCGGCTTGACGTTCTCCAGGGCGCGCTTGAGCGCGACCACCGGGTCGGCGCCGGTCTTCTCGCGGACGCCCTCGAGGGCTCCGTAGACGATCCGCTCGGCGGTGGAGCGCTTGCCGTGCAGCAGGATCTTGTTGACCAGCGAGGTCACCAGGGGGGAGCCGTAGACCGGGTCGATGATGACCGGGCGCTTCGGGGCGGGGCCCTTACGAGGCATTCTTACTTCTCCTTCTTGGCGCCGTAGCGGCTGCGGGCCTGCTTGCGGTTCTTGACACCCTGGGTGTCGAGGGAGCCGCGGATGATCTTGTAGCGGACACCAGGAAGGTCCTTCACACGGCCACCGCGGACCAGCACGATGGAGTGCTCCTGCAGGTTGTGGCCCTCGCCCGGAATGTAAGCGGTGACCTCGATCCCGCTGGTGAGGCGCACACGGGCGACCTTGCGGAGAGCCGAGTTCGGCTTCTTCGGGGTGGTCGTGTACACACGCGTGCAGACGCCGCGGCGCTGGGGCGAACCCTTCAGTGCGGGCGTCTTGTTCTTCTCGACCTTGTCCTGCCGGCCCTTTCGGACCAGCTGCTGGATCGTAGGCACCGTTTCTCCGTTTTCTGTGTGCCAAGGCTTGGTGGAACTAACCTGCGGTATGGCCCGCACCCTCCGACCCACGCGGTCGGGTGTGTTGGCCTTCTTCGGGGGAAGAATCGCGGAATCCCATGAGCTGCGCTGCGGCTACGGCGCACACCGAGCGGGTGGAGTCTCCGCTGCGGCGGCCGATCTGCTGGCACGCACAAGGACCCGGGCACACCCCAGGCACAAGGTCAGAGCGTACCTAGCGCACAGGCGGCGGTCAAAACAAATGGGGCGCGCCCGGGTGGGTCCGCCTCCGGGCCCGGCACGGGATCGGGCCGCCGCGGCGGCCCGCGGAGCCTCCGGATCAGCTCCCCGCCGTGACCATCAGGAGGAACAGCAGGAGCGTCACCGACAGCCAGCCCATGATCAGACCGAACACCGCCAGGCCGTCCCCGTCCTCCCCGGTGGTGCGCAGCCGGGCCCGGGCCAGGTGACCGGTGGCCACCGCGGCGGTGCCGGCGAGGCCGAGCGCGGCCAGGCCGGCCGGCCCGGCGACGGCGGCGGCGAAGCCGGACACCGGCAGCGCCAGGCACCCGAGCGTCAGGGAGGCCACCGCCAGGCCGTTGTTGCGGGCGGGCGGCGCCGGGACGAAGGCCGGCATGAAGGTCGGCGGCACCACCGGCGCGGCGAAGGGCTGCGCCACCGGGGCGGGCGCGGCGAAGGGCTGCACCATCGGGCCGGACGGCAGGTCGGCCACCAGAGCGGCCAACTGCCCGTAGGTGGCGGCCTGGTGGGCGGCGGACATCCGCTGCTCGTACTCGGCGGCGGTCAGCCGGCCCTCCGCGAAGGCGGCCTTCAGCACGTCGATGGTGCGGTCGCGGTCGGAGTTGGCGGCCCGCATCGCGGACTGCGGCGTCGCTGCCGGCTGCCAGGGCTGCTGCCCGTACGGCGCCGGCGGCCCCCATTGCCCTGCCACCGCAACCACCTCCCGTTCCCCGCGCTGCGCGTGCGCTCCCAGCATGCAGGACGAACGGAGGGGCCGGGTAGTTGCCGGTGCGGGGGACGGAGCCGCCGGGAAGGGGTTGCGCGCCGCCGGAGGGGGGATGCCCGGGTGAAGGAACGATCATAGGAACGCGCCGTCCGGACCCGCCCGGACCACCGGACCCGCCCGGACCACCGGGGCCGTCCGGACCGCCGGGGCCGTCCGGACCGCCCGACAAGGAGAGCACCCGCCATGGAGGCGACCACCCCGCCGCCCGCCGTCTCGATCCGCGACCTGTGGAAGCGCTTCGGCGAGCAGACCGCCGTCGCCGGGCTGAGCCTGGACCTGCCCGCCGGTTCGTTCATCGGGCTGGTCGGCCCGAACGGGGCCGGCAAGACCACCACCCTGTCGATGGCCACCGGCCTGCTGCGACCCGACCGGGGGACCGTCCTGGTGCACGGCGCGGACGTCTGGCGGGACCCGGTCGCGGTGAAGGCCCGGATCGGCATCCTGCCCGAGGGCCTGCGGATGTTCGAACGGCTCAGTGGGCGCGAACTGCTGCGCTTCAACGGGCGCCTGCGCGGCCTGGCCGGCCCGGAGACCGACCGGCGGGCCGAGGAGCTGCTGGCCGTGCTCGACCTGGGCGGCGCCGCGGACAAGCTGGTCGCCGACTACTCCACCGGCATGCGCAAGAAGATCGGCCTGGCCGCCGCGCTGCTGCACAACCCGGACGTGCTGTTCCTGGACGAGCCGTTCGAGGGCGTCGACCCGGTCTCTGCGCAGACCATCCGCGGGGTGCTGACCCGGTACGCCGGCTCCGGCTCGACCGTGGTGTTCTCCAGCCACGTGATGGAGCTGGTGGAGTCGCTGTGCGACTGGGTCGCCGTGGTGAGCGCGGGCCGGGTGGTCGCCGCCGGTCCGATCGAGCAGGTGCGCGGCGGCACCTCGCTGCACCGGGCGTTCCTCGGGCTGGTCGGCGTCCGCTCGGACGACGGGCCGGCGCTCGACTGGCTGGGCGGGGGCAACCGGTGAGCGCTCCCGCCGTCGCCGAGGACCGGGCGGTCGTCCGGGCCCTCGTCGCGCTCAAGGTCCGGCTGCTGCGGAACGGGCTGCGGCGCAGCCGCGGGCTGGCCGCGGGGTACGTCCTCGGCCTGCTCGTCGGGCTGCTGTTCGGGCTGGGCGGGGCCGCCGGGATGGTCGCGCTGCACGGCCGGGACGGGGCGGCCGACGCCGCCGCGGTGCTGGTCGCCGGGCTGACCGTGGCCTGGGCGGCGATGCCGCTGTTCTTCTTCTCCAGCGACGAGAGCGCCGACCCGACCCGGCTGACCATGCTGCCGCTGCGGCCGTCCGCGCTGCTGCGCGGCACCCTGCTGGGCGGGCTGGTCGGG
Organism: Kitasatospora saccharophila; assembly: GCF_039529925.1. Taxonomy (NCBI): domain Bacteria; kingdom Bacillati; phylum Actinomycetota; class Actinomycetes; order Kitasatosporales; family Streptomycetaceae; genus Kitasatospora; species Kitasatospora saccharophila. The sequence goes on from NZ_BAAANS010000013.1 coordinate 119,984, forward strand.
CCCGGGCCCCTGGTCAACCTGCTGCTGCTGACCGGCGCGGCGGTGGCGGCCGGACGCGGCGCGGCCTCGGCGGCGGTGGCGGTGCTCGCGGTGCCGCTGACCCTGCTCACCCTGGTGACGCTGATCCGGGCGGTCGGCGCGGGCAACGCCCGGATGCTGTCCAGCCGGCGCGGCAAGGACTTCGCGATCTTCGGCGGCCTGCTGTTCGCGGTGCTGGCGCAGGCCGGGAACCTCGGCCTGCAGAGCTCGCTGAACGGCTCGGGCCGGGGCGTCGACCTGTCGGTGCTGCACCCGTACGCCTCGGTGGTGCGGTGGGTCCCGCCGGTGGCGGCGATCGACGCGGTGCGCTCGGCCGGGGAGGGCGCCTACCTGCTCGCGGCCGGACAGCTGCTGCTGACCGGCGGCCTGCTGGCGGGGCTGCTGCGCTGGTGGCTGCGCAGCCTGCGAGAGCTGATGGTGAGCGGCGACTCCTCGACCCTGCTGGAGCGTTCGCCCGCCGCCTCGGCCCGGGCCGAGGGCCTGTGGCGGCTGCTGCCGGCCGGCCGGGTCGGCGCCGTCGCCCAGCGGCAGCTGCGCTACGCCTGGCGGGAGCCGCGGGCGAAGGCCGCGGTGTTCACCGGCATCGGCATGACGGCGGTGTTCTCGGTGCTGTCGGTGGTGCAGGGCTGGGGCAGCGTGTACGTGATCGCGATCGGCGGGCTGATGCTCGGCCTGCAGTCGGTCAACCTGTTCGGGATGGACGGCTCCGGCTTCTGGATGATCGCCGCCACCCTGGGCACCCGCCGGGACGCCCGGGACGAACTGCGCGGCCGGGTGCTGGCGGTCCTGGCCTACGCGGTCCCGGTGCTGCTGCTCTTCGGCCCGCCGGTGGCCGCCCTCACCGGCGACTGGACCGGACTGGCCCCGGCCCTCGGACTGGCGCTGGCCGTGCTCGGCACCTCGGTCGGCCTGGGCTGCGTGATCAGCGTGCACGCGCCGTACGCGCTGCCCGCCGACGGCAACCCGATGCGCAACGCGGCGCCCGGGCAGAACGGCGCGGTGATGCTGAGCGCCTTCGGCTCGATGATCGGCGTGGCGCTGCTCTGCCTGCCGCTCGGCGCACTGCTCGGCTTCCTCCTGCCGGGCCACCACCCGGCCTGGCCGGTGCTGCCGGTCGGCGTGCTGTACGGGGCGGGCCTGGCGCTGCTGGGGATCCGGCTGGCCTCGGGGCGGCTGGTCGAGCGGGCGCCGGAGATCCTCGCCAAGGTGATCGAACGCTGAAGGGAGAGCGCGCACTCAGGGGCTCGGGGAACGGCGAGGCCCAGTCTGCTGACGGTGCACTGCCGGAGCGCGCATCGGCTTCTGGTTCTCTCAAGGACACGCAGCAGCACGGACACTTCGATGGGCTCCGACCGTCAGCAGCATCGACCCGCCGTTCCCCGGGCCCCTGTTTTCTCCCGGATCGTCTGCTCGGCAGGCTCCGGCATCATGGAGGGCGTCCCCTCCCCTCCCCCGCAGGAAGCAGGAACCGCCGTGACCAGCACCGATCAGCCCGTGGACGAGCTGGTGGCGGAGGCGGTGGCCCGGGTGGCGGGCGCGCCGGCCGGGGGGCTGGAGTACGTGGTGGACGGGGCCGCCTCGCTGCTGGCGGCCTCGGCGGAGCGGTGGCCCGCGGTGAGCCGGGCGCTGCTCGGGGCGGCGGAGCGTTCGGTGGCGCGCTGCTGGGCGGCCGGGTGGCAGCCGGCCGACCTGGTGCGGGTGGCCCGGCGGGAGCTGGGCCCGGTGCAGGTCGCGCTGGCGGCCGACCTGATCGCGGCGGAGGTCCGGCAGTACCCCGCGGCGGCGCTGGACCGGCGCTGGCGGGAGCAGTTGCGGGAGCTGGACGCGCACCCGTGGTGGCCGTCCGACGAGGCGTACCTGCCGGAGTTCGCGGCCCGGCACCGGCTGGACCGCTTCGCGCTGGCCACGGCGGCGCTGGAGCTGCTGCGGGCCTGGGCGCTGCTGCCGCCCGTCCAGCCGGTGGGCCCGGCGCCCGGCCGGACCGCGCCCCGGGCGGGGACGGGGGCGCCGCGGGCGGACGAGCCGCGGATGCTGGGCCGGATCCGGGCGCTGCTGGCGAAGGCCGAGTCCACCGGGTTCCCGGACGAGGCGGAGGCGCTGACCGCGAAGGCCCAGGAGCTGATGGCCCGGCACTCGATCGACGAGGCGCTGCTGGCGGCGGGCGGCGGCCGGGCCGCGGACGACCCGGCGGCGGTCCGGATCGGCGTGGACAACCCGTACGAGGGCCCGAAGACGATGCTGCTGGACGCGGTGGCGGCGGCGAACCGGTGCCGGGTGGTGTGGGCGAAGGAGTTCGGGTTCTGCACGGTGATCGGCTTCGACGCCGACCTGGACGCGGTCGAACTGCTCTACACCTCGCTGCTGGTGCAGGCGACCTCGGCGATGCACCGGGCGGGCAGCCGCAAGCACAAGGACGGCGCGGCCCGCACCAAGGCGTTCCGGCAGTCCTTCCTGGTCGCGTACGCGGCGCGGATCCGGGAGCGGCTGGCGGACGCCACCGAGCGGGCCACCGAACGGGCCGCCGAGGACGCCGCTGCGGGGCGCACCGACGGCACCGGGGACGGCGCGCAGACCCTTCCGGTGGTGCCGGACGGCGGGTTGCTGCCCGTACTGGCGGCCCGGGCGGAGGCCGTCGACGACGCTGTGGGAAGAATGTTCCCCAAGCTCGTGTCGCAGCGGGTGCGGGTGAGCGACGGCGAGGGCTGGGCCGAGGGCCGGGCCGCCGCCGACCGGGCCTCCCTGCACCGCGGTTCGGAGCGGATCGAACGCTGACGCGAGGTCAGCTCTGGACGGGGGGACACCGATGGACTTCACCGCACGGGTACGGGGTTCGCTGCTCGGCGGGGCGGTGGGCGACGCCCTGGGCTGGCCGGTCGAGTTCCGGCGGCTGGAGCTGATCCGGGCCGAGTACGGTCCGGCCGGGCTGACCGACCTGGCCGCCGCCGACCGCGGCGGCCAGGTCACCGACGACACCCAGATGACCCTGTTCACCGCGGAGGGCCTGCTGCGCGGCGGCCGCCCGGAGGACCTGCACGCCGCCTACCGGCGCTGGTTCCTCACCCAGCGGCTGCCGGAGCCGCTGCGCGACCCGGACGGCTGGCTGGCCGCCCAGGACTTCCTGTACGCCTCGCGGGCCCCCGGCAACGCCTGCACCACCGGCGTGGCCACCGACTACCGGCCCGCCGCCCCGTTCGGCCAGGACGGCCCGGTGAACCCGAACTCCAAGGGCTGCGGCACGGTGATGCGCTCGGCACCGTTCGGCCTGGTCGGGCTGGACCCGCAGCAGGCGTTCCAGCAGGCCGCCGTGGCCGCGCAGCTGACCCACGGCCACCCCACCGGCTACCTCGCGGCCGGCGCCTTCGCGGCCCTGATCGCCCGGGTCGCGGCCGGGACGCCGCTGCGCCCGGCGCTCGACGCGGTGCTCGCCCAGGTCGACGCGCAGCCCTTCGGCCGGGAGACCGGCGACGCCCTGCGCCGGGCGCTGCGGATCGCCGCGGAGGGCCCGGGCAGCGCGGAGGCGGTGGAGCGGGTCGGCCTCGGCTGGATCGCCGAGGAGTGCCTGGCCGTCGCCGTGTACGCGGCCCTGGCCGGCGCGGACGCCCGGGAGGCGCTGGTGCTGTCGGTGAACCACTCGGGCGACAGCGACTCCACCGGCGCGGTGTGCGGCAACCTGGTGGGCGCGCTGTACGGCCTCGACGGCCTCCCCGCCGACTGGTGCGCGCTGGTGGAGGGCCGCGAGGTGATCCTCCAGGTCGCCGACGACCTGGTCACCGCGTTCGCCGACGGCGACCGCACCACCCTGGACGCCCGCTACCCGCGCTAGACCCCCGCCAGGGGCTCGGTAAGGACGGCGGGAGGCGAAATCAGGGGCCCGGGGAACGGCGGGGCCGTGCTGCTGACGGCCGGAGCCCATCGGAGTGTCCGTGCTGCTGCGTGTCTTCAAGGGAACCGATAGCTGATGCGCGCAACGGCAGTGAACCGCCAGCAGCCACGGCCTCGCCGTTCCCCGAGCCCCTGAATGCGCGCACTCGTGAGCCCCTGATTTCGCTCCCGCTGTCAGTCCCAGAGCGCGCCGAAGGCGAGCAGTTCCTTGCGGTACTCGATCCGGTCGGCCCAGTCCCGCGGCCAGGCGTCCGCGCCGCGGTGGGCGCCGGCGAAGGCTCCGGCCAGGCAGGCGAGGGAGTCGGAGTCGCCGGAGGAGACCGCCGCGCGGCGGACCGCGGCGACCGGGTCGTCGGGGAACAGCAGGAAGCAGAGCAGCGCGCTGGCGAAGGCTTCTTCGGCGACCCAGCCGGCGCCGGTGCGCTCGCACGGGTCGGCGTCGACGTCCCCCGCCGCGAGCGCCGCGTCGAGCCGGTCGAGGGCGTGCAGGCTCTCGTCCCAGCCGCGGGCGATGAACTCCTCCGGGGAGCCGAAGTGGTCCCGGGAGGCGAGGTCGCCGAGCCAGAACTCGTCGTAGCGGGTGCGCTGTTCGCGGGCGTGGGCGCGCAGCCGGGCGGGGAGTTCGGCGGGGTCGGCGCCCTGGGCGAGCCAGCGGACGGTGAAGGCGGTGAGTTCGCTGGCGGCGAGCGCGGTGGGGTGGCCGTGGGTGAGGCCGGACTGCAGCTGGGCGGCGCCGGCCACCTGGCGGTCGGTCAGCTCGCGGACCAGACCGAGCGGGGCGACCCGCATGTTCGCGCCGCAGCCCTTGGAGCCGAGGTCGCTGGCGTCCTGCCAGGGCCGGCCGGTGGAGAGCCGGAAGCAGGAGCGCAGGCAGGTCATGCCGGGGGCGCGGTCGTTGTCCGGGGAGCGCCACCAGTCCACGAACTCCGCGCGCAGCGGGAGTTCGAGGCGCAGCGGGACGAGCGGGCCCTCGGCGAGGGCGTCGCGCAGGGCGCGGGCGAGGGCCAGGGTCATCTGGGTGTCGTCGGTGACCTTGGCCTTCTTCGGGAGCGGGAGCTGCCGCCAGTCGGGGCTGAGCCGCCGGATCTCGTCGAGGTTCAGGAACTCGGTGCGCTTGCCCAGCGCGTCGCCGATCGCCAGTCCCAGCATCGCCCCCGTCGCCCGTCGCATCGCGCGCTCCCTTCTCAGACCTCGACCAGCAGCTGTTCGAGTCCGCGGATCACGTAGCCGGGGCGCCACTCGGGTTCGCGCAGCAGCGTCAGCCCGGGGGCCCGGCGGAGCAGTGCGCCGTAGGACTCGGTGAGTTCCATTCTGGCGAGCGGGGCGCCGAGGCAGAAGTGGATTCCGGCGCCGAAGCTGAGGTGCGGGTTGTCGGTGCGGCCGAGGTCGAGCCGGTCGGGGTCGGCGAAGCGGTCGGGGTCGCGGTTGGCGGAGCCGAACAGCAGGGCGACCTCGGCGCCGCGCGGGACGTGCGTGCCGGCCACCTCGACGTCGTCCAGCACCCAGCGTTCGAACATCTGCAGCGGGGTGTCGTAGCGCATGAGTTCCTCGACGGCGGTGGGCAGCAGTTCGTCCACCGCGCCGCGCAGGCGGGCGAGTTCGCCGGGGTTGCGGAACAGGGCGAGCCAGCCGTTGCCGGTGGTGTTGACGGTGGCCTCGTGTCCGGCGTTGAGCAGCAGGACGCAGGTGGAGACCGTCTCCTGTTCGCTGAGCACCTGTCCGTCCTCGGCGGCCCGGGCGAGGGCGCTGATCAGGTCGGGGCCGGGTTCGGCCCGACGGCGGCGGATCAGTTCCCGCAGGTAGGCGGAGAATTCGAGGCTGGCGGTGACGGCGCGGCGGGCGGTCTCCGGGCCGGGGTGGAGTTCGAACATGCCGGTGATGTCGGCGGACCAGGGACGCAGCAGGTGCCGGTCGGACTCGGGGACGCCCAGCATCTCGGCGATCACGGCGACCGGCAGCGGTTCGGCGACCCGGGCGATCAGGTCGCCGCCGCCGTCGGCGAGCAGGCCGTCGACGAGTTCGCCGGCCAGCCGCCGGACGGTGGGGCGCAGCGACTCGACCATCCGCGGGGTGAACGCCTTGGAGACCAGGCGGCGGATCCGGGTGTGGTCGGGGCCCTCCAGGTCGAGCAGGCCGTGGTCGTTGAGGGTGTGGAACGGTTCGTGCGCCGGGTCGGGCGCGGGGCGGCCGAACTCCTGGTGGGTGAAGCGGTGGGTGTGGGTGCGGCCGAGCCGGCGGTCCCGCAGCAGCGCGTTGACGTCGGCGTACCGGGAGACCAGCCACTGGCCAGTGGGCGGGTGGTAGTGGACGGGCGCCCGCTCGCGCAGCCCGGCGTAGGCCGGGTAGGGGTGGGCCACGAAGGCGGGCGACCAGGGGTCGAAGGCGTCGGTCGTCACTGGGCTGCTCCCCTGCTCGGCGGGCCGCCATGCTACGTCGGCCCGCCGAGCCGGGCAGCGCCGGGCCGGGCAGCGCCGGGCCGGGCAGCGCCGGGCCGGGCAGCGCCGGGCCGGGGAGCGCCGGGCCGGGGAGCGCCGGGCAGCGCCGAGCCGAGGAGCGCCGGTCAGACCCGCGACAGGTCGCCGTCCACCAGCCGGGCCACCAGTTCCGGGAGCGCCTGCGAGATCGGCGTCCGGATCACCTCGTGCGCGGCCCAGTCCCAGGGCGTGGGCTCGCCGTTGACCACGATCAGCCGCGCGTCGTGCTCCAGCGCGATCCGCGGCAGCAGCGCCGCCGGGTGCACCTGGAGCGAGCTGCCGACCGCCAGGAACACCTGGCAGTTCTTGGCGACGGCGTCCGCCTGGGCCAGCACCCGTTCGTCCAGCGCCTCGCCGAACATCACGGTGCGCGGCCGCAGCACGCCGCCGCACTGCTCGCAGTCCGGATCGTCCTCGCCCGCGGCGAGCCGGGCCAGGGCGGCCGCCATCGGGCCGGGCGCCCGGCAGTCCGTGCACTGCACCTCGGTGGCGCTGCCGTGCAGTTCGATCACCTTGCGGGCCGGGAGTCCGGCGGCCTGGTGCAGCCCGTCGACGTTCTGGGTGAGCACCCGCACCGGGACGCCGGCCCGTTCCAGTTCGACCAGCGCCCGGTGGCCGGCGTTGGGTTCGGCGCCGATCGCTCCGGCGTCCCGGCGCATCAGCCAGGCCCGGCGGCGCACCTCGGGGTCGGCCAGGTAGGGGCCGATCGTCACCAGTTCCTGCGCGCTCGGGTCGCGCTGCCAGAGCCCCTGCGGGCCGCGGTAGTCGGGGATCCCCGAGTCCGTGGAGATGCCCGCCCCCGTCAACACCGCCACCAGCGGCCGCTTCCCGGCCGTGCTCCCAGTCATGCCCCGGAGCGTACGGGCCGCGTTCGGCGCCCGGCCACCGGTTAACCCCTCACGCCCCGGCGGACGCGGCCCGCGGCCGCCCGCGGCCGTCGGTCAGCACCGGCAGGAACGCGACCAGGTACAGCACCGCGCCGACCGCCAGGTAGTCCAGCGAGGCGCCCATCGCCAGGGTGCCCAGCAGCACCAGGGCGGGGCTCCACCAGGGCGCGGCGCGGCGCAGGGCCAGCCGGACCAGCAGGGCGATCAGGCCGACGTACAGCAGCATCGGCACCACGTCGTACACCACCGGCCGCACCCCGGGGACGGCCTGGACCCGGTCGAACACCGCCGAGCGGGCGGCGCGGTCGGCGGAGACCGCGTTCGCGTACAGGTCGATGCCGGCCTGGGCCAGTCCGGCGGCGACGCCCGCCCAGCCCACCGCCAGCCAGCCCCGGCCCCACCGCGAGGCCCGGCCGCCCAGCCGCCACAGTTCGACCAGGCCGATGCCCAGCAGGGCCAGCGCGGCGAACAGCGCCAGGTGCCCCACCGTCCAGCCGGGGCCCACGTCGCGGGAGCCCGGCAGCAGCCGCACCGCTCCGTAGACCGCCATCAGTCCGGCCGACCATCCCAGTGCCCGACGCCCTGTCACCATCTGTCCCAACCCCCTTGTGAGAGTGCCCTTCCCGGCACCCACGACTCTGCCGCCGCGGGCCGCCGGGCACCTCCCCCGCGCCGGTGAGATCCGGGTGTCCCCCGTGCGGAGGAGCGGCTACTCCCCCGCCGTGACGGCCCCCGCCTCGTAGGCGAACACCACGGCGTGGACGCGGTCGCGCAGGCCGAGCTTCTGCAGCAGGTTGCTGACGTGCGTCTTCACGGTGTGCTCGCTGACCACCAGTTCGGCGGCGATCTCGGCGTTGGACATGCCCCGGGCGACCAGCCGCAGGGTCTCCACCTCCCGGGCGGTGAGCGAGTCCAGCAGCCGGCCGAGCGGCCGGGAGACGGTCAGCGGGCCGGCCGCCTTGCGGGCGGTGACCTCGCCGATGACCCGGCGGGTGACGGACGGGGCGAGCAGCGCCTCGCCGGAGTGGACGACCCGGACGGCGTGGGCGAGGTCGTCGCGGCGGACGTCCTTGAGCAGGAAGCCGCTGGCCCCGGCGTACAGCGCGTCGAAGACGTAGTCGTCGACGTCGAAGGTGGTCAGCATGATCACCTTGCACGCGGGGTGCCCGGCGCAGACCCGGCGGGCCGCCTCCAGGCCGTCCATCACGGGCATCCGGACGTCCAGCAGCAGGACGTCGGGGGCGTGTGCGCGGACGGCGTCGACGGCCTGCTGTCCGTCCCCGGCCTCGGCGACCACCTCGATGTCGGGCTGCGCGTCGAGGATCATGCCGAACCCGGCCCGGACCAGCTCCTGGTCGTCGGCGATCACCACTCGTATGGTCAACTCTCGTTCCCCTCCAATGAACTGCCTCGAACTGCTCAGCCGCCGAGCGGCAGTACGGCCGCCACCCGGTAGCCGGTCCCGTCGGCGCGCGGCCCGGTCTCGGCGCTGCCGCCGCAGGCCGCGGCGCGTTCCCGGATGGAGAGCAGGCCGCGCCCGCCGGAGCGCCCGTCGACGCCCGCGCCGACCGGCACGGGGGCCGGGCCGGTGCCGTCGTCGGCGACCTCGACGGCCAGCCGGGCGCCTGCGCGGACGGCGACCCGGACGGTGACGTGCCGGGCCCCGGCGTGCTTGACCACGTTGGTGAGCGCCTCCTGGACGATCCGGAAGGCCGCGGCCTGCACCTCGGCGGGCCCGGCCTCCTCGATCTCGGCGTCCACCGCCACCCCGGAGTCGCGGACCCGCTGCAGGACGCCGGCGAGCTCCGCCAGCCGGGGCTGCGGGGCGAGCGCGGGCGCCGCACCGTCCTCCTTCAGCACGCCGAGCACCCGCCGCAGTTGGACCATCGCGTCGCGCCCGGAGTCGGCGATGGCGTCGAAGGCCCGGATCGCCCGTTCGGGCTCGCGGTGCACCACCAGCGGCCCGGCCTCGGCCTGGATCACCATCAGGGAGACCGCGTGGGCGAGGATGTCGTGCATCTCGCGGGCGATCCTGGCCCGCTCCTCGGCGACCGCCCGGGCGGCGTCGCTGGCCGCCCGCAGCCCGGCCTGCCGGGCCCGTTCGGCCTCGACGCCCGCCAGCCGGCGCAGCTCCCGCACCAGCGAGCCGAGCACGAAGCTGCCGACCGACACCACCAGGCTGAACAGCATGCCGCCGAACGACCGGGTGCCCAGCACGTTGCCGAGCACGGCGAAGGCCAGCAGTGCGGCGCGCTGCCAGTCCCGGCCGCGGTCGGCGACGGTGTAGACGGCGATCGCCATGGCGAGCTGGATCTGCGGCATCGCGAAGTGCGCGACCACCGACAGCAGCGAGGTAGGCGCCGCGCAGGCCAGCAGCACCGCCCACGGCGCCCGCTGCCGCCACCACAGCGGCAGCGAGCCGGCCAGCGCCAACGCGTAGGCCCACCACTGCCGTTCGGCGTCGACCCGGTCGGTGTACACCCCCCACAGCGAGACGCCGACGGCCAGCGCCACCAGCACTCCGTTCACCAGCCGGGGCCGGGCCCGCCCCCGGGCCAGCAGCCCGTCCGTCCACGTGCCCCACGTCCCCATGCCGCGCATCCTCTCGCACCGTCGGACGGCCGCCGCACGGCCCTCCCGCACGCACGAGGGGGCGCCCCGGGTGTCAGGGCCTCACAGCAGCCGCTTGATCTCTCCGCGCGCCCGGTAGAACCCGCCGGACTCGGACCGGCGCACCTCGGCGACCAGGTACCTGGCTCCGGCGATCCGGACGTCCTTCGGGAACTGCACCCGCAGCGCGGCGTCGTACCCGGGCGTCACCACCCGCACCCGCAGCCGGCCGCCCTCGGCCACGCACTCCACCTCGACGCCGGAGCCGGAGGCCGCCGCGGCGACGCTGACCGTCTCCAGCTCGGCGCCCGCCGCCACCCGCTCGACGCCGCTGCCGCTCACCTCGGCGGTGACCGGCAGGGTGCCCTGCTCGGCGGCCAGCACGGCGCCCTGCGAGGCGTCCAGGCAGGCCAGCGAGCCGTCGGTGGTGACCAGGTACAGCCGCCCGTCCCGGTACTGCATGCTGTACGCCGAGCCGCAGCCGGTGCCCAGCTTCCACAGCCGGGTGCCGTCGGCGGCGAAGCAGTAGACGGACGAGTGGTTGTCGCCCGCGAACACGAACTCCCCGTCGGGGGAGGCCGCGCAGGAGAACACCGCGGCGTCGCACTTGTACGCGGCGGCCTCCGAGCCGTCGGCCTTGCGCAGCCGGTGCACCCAGCCCTGCGAGGTGCCCGCGAACACCTCGTCCCGCTCCTGCCAGCCGAACAGCACCGCGCCCTTGGTCCGGGTGTGCCAGAGCTGGTCGCCGCCGCGCTCGGCGTACCGGGCGACGCCCGCCGACCAGCCGTGGTAGACCGACTCGGCGTCGCAGCGCACCATCCAGCCGGACGAGCCCTGGGCGTTGCGGCGCCACTGGAACTCGTCCTCGTGGTCGACGGTGGTCAGGCCGCCGCGCTCGTCGGCGACGCCGAGCACGCCGTCGTGGATGTCCAGCCAGTAGATGTCCACGTCCTGGGCGATCTCGTACGCCACCCGCGGCACCTTCCCGCCGAGGTCGTACACCTTGCCGTCGTCGCAGCCCGCGTAGATCCACCAGTCGTCGGCGACGATGCACTTGACGCCGTCGGGCAGCCCGAACCGGCCGGTGACCTGCCCGTCGGTGGTCAGCGTGTAGACGTCGCCCTGCTCGTTGCCGACCCAGGCGTGCTCCTCCCCGACGTACACCCCGAACGCGGGCGAGCCGGAGCGGAAGCGCCACAGCAGCGGCGCCTGGCGGGCGGTGGAGCGGGTCGAGGTGATCTGCCGGCGGGTCACCGAGCGGCGCTGGCGCACGCCCGGGACGGCCGGGGCGTAGCCCTTGCGGACCTTCTCGCCGATCTTCTTGGCGGCCTGCGCGGCGGCCCTCTCGGCGCTCGCGCAGACCGTGGACTTGGTGGTGCCCGGTTCGCCGATCCGGCCATAGCGGATCGTCAACTCGGCTTCCTTGACCGTGACTTCGTAGAACTTGTGGGCGCTCCCCTCGTCCTCGGAGAGTTCCAGGTAGGTCACCTGCGGTTCCGCGGAAACGGTGGCGGACATGGCCGACGCCCCTTTCGGGCACAGAGTTCGGAGGGGTGCCGGCGGGGCCCTCGCCACCTGCCGACACCGCCCAACCTACGGCCCGGCACCGACAGTTGGCGATCAGCCGGTGCGGACCCGCACGCCGCCGGTGTCCGCCCGGGCGACCAGCGCGTGCGCGGCCCCGGCCTGCGAGGGCACGCTCACCTCGGTGCCGCCCGCCGAGGCGTGCGCGTCCACTTCGTACGCCTCGCCGGCGGGCACTGTCGGCTCCACGCCCCCGGTGACGGCCGCCGCCCCCACCAACCGCTTCACCGCGGCCCCCTCTCGACGCCCACCAGTCTCCCGGCGCCCCTCCCCCGCCCGCCTCCCTCCCGCGAGCGGTTCCCCGCCCTCCGTCCCGGGAGGGATCCCCCTGGGGCCTTCCCCGCTCAGCCCTTCCGGGCCCGGGCCTCCAGGCCGGGGACGTCCAGGGCGGTGATCGAACCGCGCCCGTCCCGTCTCAGCCAGCCCCGTTCCTCGAAGTCCTGCAGTGCCCGGAACACCGACTCGCGTGACGCGCCGACCGCCTCCGCCAACTCCTGCTGGGTGAGGTCGACGACTCCGCCCGGCATCGACCCGGATTTCGCGTCCCGGCGCACGTATCTCGCCACGAAGGCCGCGATCCGGGCGCCGACGGACAGCGCTCCCAGGTCCACCCGCTCCTGGGCGGCTTCCCGCAGCCGGACACTCATGCTCCGCAGCACCGATTCGGCGAAGCCCGGGTGCTCACGCATCAGTTGCGCGAACTCCCGGGCGGCGAGGAAGGTCCCCGTTCCGCCCCGGGTCACCACTGCCGTCGCCGAACGCGGCCCACCGTCCAGGCACGATTGCTCGCCGATCAACTCCCCCGAGCCCCGCCAGGCCAGGATCCCGGTCCGGCCGTTGACCGCACTGGCAGTGATCTTCACCAAGCCCGTGCCGATGAGGAACACCCCGTCCGGCGCACCCTGCTCCCGGATCAGTACCTGTCCGGGCCGCCACGACGCCGGCCTTCCCACCCCTCGGATCAATCCGGCATAGTCCGTCAATTCGTTCATTCCACCCGCCCTCCTCCACCTGGATGCGGAATTCCCCTTCGGTCTGCGTCATTTGACGCAGACCGAAGGGGTCGATCCCTGATATCAAAATCATCGGCCGGACCGAGGCAAGGCATCCATCCGAACACGCCGGACCCCCCCGATTCCGAAATTACGTTCGATTCATCAGGAGGACTCGAACATGCCGCCACCCGAGCACGCCTGGGACATCTCGCCCGAATACGCGATCCTGACCATTGATGCCCGCAATTTCAGCAAAGTACCGGAATCGCTTCAGCCTGCTCTCAAAGAGGCGATGACCACCGCGCTCCAGGCCGCTTTCACCAACAGCGGCCTCGCCGACGAGTGGGCGGACCCCTCGTTCAAACGCGACAACGGAGACGGCTTCACCATGGCCTTCGCGCCGCTCCGCAGCTGGCGACTGGTCGACCCCATGCCCAGGCGCCTCGACCAGGCCCTGGAGGACTACCAGGTCGAAAAGGAACCCGGCGTCCCTGATCTGGCCATTCGCATGGCCCTGCACATCGGGCCGTTCCCACCCAGCCACCTCTCCGACGCCATCAACGACGTCTCTCGTTTCATCGATTCCGCAACCGCCAAGACCGCCTTGGAAGGGGCCGTGGCAAACGGCGGCCACACCGCACTGGTGCTTTCCGACGAGATGTTCCGACGGGTGATCGGCGCAGGTCGGAGTCCGCTGACCGAGGAACGCCACTTCCTTCGCATTCCGGCGACCGATGTCCCGGGCAGGGACTTCTCCAAACCCTCGTGGGTGTACGCCCCGCGCGTCCCTCCGGAGAAGCTCGCGTCCCGTTTCGGCAGCCCCCGCCCTTCCGCACCGAACACCTCCCTCGGCAACCGCCGGAACAGCCTGGCGGCCGAACTCCTCCAGAGCGCCGGTTCCAGCGGGCGACTCAACGTCCACACCGTCGCCGACCAGATCACCTCGGTGCACGCCGTCCAAATCAACCAGGCCGGACTGGTGACCGGTCTCCCCCCGGAGGCGATCCAGCAGTGACCCCTGACCACCCTGCTCCCGGCGGAGAACCCGGCCCCGCGGTCCACGGGCTCCCGGACGAGGCGGCGGCTCCCGGCCCCGTCACCAACATCGGTGTCCTGGCCCACCACATCGGGCCCGTGGTGCACCAGGAGGTCCGGCGCCGGGAGGTACTGGACGCCACCGATCTCCCCCGGGACGCCCTGCTGCTCGCTCCGTACGTCGATGTCGACGAGTGGTCCGAAGCCCTGGCTACCGGAACGGCTTTCCTCGCACCGGGCGGGACCTCCGGCGTCATGCTGGTGGTCGCCCGGCGCGGCTGCGGATCGTCCACCTTCGTCCGCCGGCTGTGCGCCGAGAACACCTCCGGAACGATGGCGATCCTCGACTTGGAGCCCGACTGGGACTCCCCGTCGGTGAGCCGCCTGCCCCTGGAACCGCAGCGCATCTACATTCTCGAACTGAAGGACCCCGCCACGGACCTCCCCAGCTCCGGCTTCCTCGACCGGCTCGCCGTGTTCGGCGAGCAGCTCGTGGGACACGACTCACGACTGATCGTCACGTTCACGGAGCAGTTGTGGGAATCCGTGGACGGCTGGCAGCGTCTCCAGGTCCCGACCGTCCGACTGTGCGCCGCCCCGGACCCGCAGCAGTTGGTCGAGGAGCACCTCAGAGCCCGGAAGCGCCCGGCCGCGATCGTCTACGTCAGAACGGCCGTGGCTCGGGCTCTGCTGCGCGGCATGAACGCGGTGGAGGCGACCCGGGCCGTGGAAACCGTCATCCGCCAGTGGGGATCGGCCCCGACCGGGCTGGAGCAGCAGGCGGCCGTTCCCTGGCTGCCGGCCTTGGCCGGCCTCCGACGGAGCTCCGTTCCGCACCCGGAGCACGAGTTCGACCAGGACCTCGCCTCCCGGATCGAGTCCGCGCTCGGGGACTGGCGGATCGAACTCGACCGGCTGTTCAGCGAGGCCGGCCCCGGCCCGGGAGGCAGCAGTCTGTCGCTGCGTCTGCGCTGCCTGTTGGTCAGCCTGGTCGTCCACCGCAGCGCGCCCGCGCACACCATCGACCAGGACGCGCTGGCTCTGGAGACCGCACTGGTCCGGGCATCGCCGGGAGGCTCCTACGGTGAGCCCACCGTGGCGACGCTCTTCGCCGGGCAAGGCCTGCGCTCCCGTCTGACGGCCCTCTCCGCCCAGGTCGACCCGTACGACCAGGTGGTGTTCGACCGGCCCGGCTACACGGAGGCCGTCCTGGTCTACGTGTGGGACAACTTCCCCCAGATCCGCTCCACCCTCCTCGACTGGCTCGTCCGTCTGCCCGTCCGTGACCGGACGGGCGCCGATCCGGCCGCCCGCGCCCTGGCGGAACTGATCCTGCGCCACAAGGACATCGACCGGCTGGACGAGAGCCGCCGGATCGCCGTGGCAGCCGGCCGGATCACGTTGCTCACCGAAGTCACCGGTCGAATCCTGGCCGACGAGCACATGCGCCGGGGCGTCTGGCAACTGATGACCTCCTGGGCCAAGTCCCAGACCGGCCCGGGCCAAGCCGTGATCGACATCTGCCGCCCCGTGCTCCTGGCCCCCGAAAGCCGCTCCGGCGACCGGCGACTGGCCATGACCCGGCTCCGTCACCTCGCCCAACACGCCGAGAACGGCCTGCGGGAGCGGCTGCTCGCACTACTCGACGACCTCGCCGCAGAAGAGCGGACCCTCCCGCTGCTGGTCAGCGAGGTCGACACCTGGCTCACCCGGGACCGGCCCGGTCACCTCGGAACGCTCTCCCTGCTGGCGCTGCTGACCGTCCGGCAGGAAGGAGGATCGGAGCCGTGGCTGCTCTCCACTCCCGCGCCGTTGCCGGAACACCTGCTGACCCGGGGCCTCGCCGAACTCCTGGGGAACTTCCGCGATCATCCGGAGGCCGTCCCCCGCACCGCCGGGTGGCTGCAGCCGGTTCCCGAGGGAAACGCCCTCGACCGGGTCCTCGGCTGTCTCGCGGCCGGCCTCTCCGCCTCGGCCGAGGCGGACCCGTCCATGCATCTGATGTCCGCGCTCACCGACGCGGACTCCGACCCCGGCCGCCTCAGGGACCTGCTGTTCCAACGGATGCTCGGCGGAACGCCGCAGGGCGGCCACCCCGAGTGGGGTGACCGCCCTGCGGTTCAGCCGGTACCGGATCAGCCGGTGTACGGGCCGTAGTCGTAGTCGTCCAGCGGGACGGCCTGGCCGGAGCCCGCGCCGAACGGCGACAGGTCGTAGTCGTCGTAGCCGACGGCCGAGTACATCGCGGCCTTGGCCTCCTCGGTCGGCTCGACCCGGATGTTGCGGTAGCGGGGCAGACCCGTACCGGCCGGGATGAGCTTGCCGAGGATGACGTTCTCCTTGAGGCCCAGCAGCGGGTCCGACTTGGCGTGGATCGCCGCGTCGGTGAGCACCCGGGTCGTCTCCTGGAAGGAGGCGGCCGACAGCCAGGACTCGGTGGCCAGCGAGGCCTTGGTGATGCCCATCAGCTGCGGACGGCCGGAGGCGGGGTGGCCGCCCTCGGAGACCACGCGACGGTTCTCCTGCTCGAAGCGGCCGCGCTCGACGAGCTCGCCCGGGAGCAGCTCGGCGTCGCCCGACTCGATGATCGTCACGCGGCGGAGCATCTGCCGAATGATGATCTCGATGTGCTTGTCGTGGATCGACACGCCCTGCGAGTTGTAGACCTTCTGGACCTCGGCCACCAGGTGGATCTGGACGGCACGCTGGCCCATGATGCGCAGCACGTCGTGCGGGTTGGTGGCGCCGACGGTCAGCTTCTGGCCGACCTCGACCGCCTCGCCCTCGCTGACCAGCAGCTTGACGCGCTTGGAGACCGGGTAGGCGATCTCGTCGCTGCCGTCGTCGGGGGTGACGACGACCTTGCGGGTCTTCTCGGTGTCCTCGATGCGGACCCGGCCCTGGGCCTCCGAGATCGGGGCGACACCCTTGGGGGTGCGGGCCTCGAAGAGCTCGACGACACGGGGCAGACCCTGGGTGATGTCGTCACCGGCCACACCACCGGTGTGGAAGGTGCGCATGGTCAGCTGGGTGCCGGGCTCACCGATGGACTGGGCGGCGATGATGCCGACCGCCTCACCGATGTCGACCAGCTTGCCGGTGGCCAGCGAGCGGCCGTAGCAGAAGGCACAGGTGCCGACCGCGGACTCGCAGGTCAGGATCGAGCGGACCTTGACCTCGCTCACGCCGTGCCGGATCAGCTCGTCCATCAGGACGTCGCCGAGGTCGGTGTTGGCGGTGGCGATCAGCTTGCCGTCGACGGTGATGTCCTCGGCGAGCATGCGGGCGTAGACGCTGGTCTCGACGTCGTCGGCCTTGCGCAGCACGCCGTCCGCGCCGACCGAGCCGATCGACAGCTTGAGGCCGCGCTCGGTGCCGCAGTCCTCCTCGCGGATGATCACGTCCTGCGAGACGTCCACCAGACGACGGGTCAGGTAACCCGAGTCGGCGGTGCGCAGCGCGGTGTCGGCCAGACCCTTACGGGCACCGTGGGTGGAGATGAAGTACTCCAGCACGGACAGGCCCTCGCGGAACGAGGCCTTGATGGGACGCGCGATGGTCTCGTTCTTCGCGTTCGACACCAGACCGCGCATACCGGCGATCTGACGCATCTGCATCATGTTTCCGCGCGCGCCCGAGTCGACCATCATGAAGATGGGGTTCGTCTTCGGGAAGTTCGCGGCCATCGCGTCGGCGACCTCGTTGGTCGCGCGGGTCCAGATGCCGATGAGCTCCGACTTGCGCTCGTTGTCGGTGATCAGACCGCGCTCGTACTGGCGCTGGACCTTCTCCGCCTGCGCCTCGTAGCCCTCCAGGATGGCGGGCTTGCTCGGCGGGACGATGACGTCCGAGATCGAGACGGTGACACCGGAACGGGTCGACCAGTGGAAGCCGGCCGCCTTCAGGTTGTCGAGCGCCGCGGCGACGACGACCTTCGGGTAGCGCTCGGCGAGGTCGTTGACGATCGCCGAGAGCTGCTTCTTGCCGATCTCGTAGTCGACGAACGGGTAGTCCTCGGGGAGCAGCTCGTTGAAGAGCGCCCGGCCCAGCGTGGTGGTGATCCGGAACGGCTCGCCCTCGTGCCAGGTCGGCTGCCCGTCCTCGTCCACCGGCGGGGTCCAGCCGCGCGGCGGGACGGTGCCGGCGGCCATCCGCAGGTCGATCGGGGCCTGGACGTCCAGCTCGCGGGCGTCGAAGGCCATGATCGCCTCGGCGGTCGAGGAGAAGGAGCGGCCCTTGCCCTTGACCTCCTCGCGGTCCGAGGTGAGGAAGAACAGGCCCAGCACCATGTCCTGGGTCGGCATGGTGACGGGGCGACCGTCGGCCGGCTTCAGGATGTTGTTCGAGGACAGCATCAGGATGCGGGCCTCGGCCTGCGCCTCCGCGGAGAGCGGCAGGTGCACGGCCATCTGGTCGCCGTCGAAGTCCGCGTTGAACGCGGTGCAGACGAGCGGGTGGATCTGGATGGCCTTGCCCTCGACCAGCTGCGGCTCGAAGGCCTGGATGCCGAGGCGGTGCAGGGTGGGCGCGCGGTTCAGCAGCACCGGGTGCTCGGCGATGACCTCTTCGAGGACGTCCCACACCACGGGGCGGGCGCGCTCGACCATGCGCTTGGCCGACTTGATGTTCTGCGCGTGGTTCAGGTCGACCAGGCGCTTCATCACGAACGGCTTGAAGAGCTCCAGCGCCATGGCCTTGGGCAGGCCGCACTGGTGCAGCTTGAGCTGCGGGCCGACGACGATGACCGAACGGGCCGAGTAGTCGACGCGCTTGCCGAGCAGGTTCTGACGGAAACGACCCTGCTTGCCCTTGAGCATGTCGGACAGCGACTTCAGCGGGCGGTTGCCCGGGCCGGTGACCGGACGGCCGCGACGGCCGTTGTCGAACAGGGCGTCGACCGCCTCCTGGAGCATGCGCTTCTCGTTGTTCACGATGATCTCGGGCGCGCCGAGGTCGAGAAGCCGCTTCAGGCGGTTGTTGCGGTTGATGACGCGGCGGTACAGGTCGTTCAGGTCGGAGGTGGCGAAGCGGCCACCGTCGAGCTGGACCATCGGGCGCAGGTCCGGCGGGATCACCGGGACGCAGTCGAGCACCATGCCCTTGGGCTTGTTGCTGGTCTGCAGGAAGGCGGAGACGACCTTGAGGCGCTTGAGCGCACGGGTCTTCTTCTGGCCCTTGCCGGTGCGGATGATCTCGCGGAGGCGCTCGGCCTCCTCGCCCAGGTCGAAGGACTCCAGGCGGTCCTTGAGGGCCGCGGCGCCCATCGAGCCGGAGAAGTAGGTGCCGAAGCGGTCGCGCAGCTCGCGGTAGAGCAGCTCGTCGCCCTCCAGGTCCTGGACCTTGAGGTTCTTGAAGCGGGTCCAGACCTCGTCGAGGCGGTCGATCTCGCGCTGCGTGCGGTCGCGCAGCTGCTTCATCTCGCGCTCGGCGCCCTCGCGCACCTTGCGGCGCACGTCGGCCTTGGCGCCCTCGGCCTCCAGCTCGGCCAGGTCGGACTCGGCCTTCTTGGCCCGGGCCTCCAGGTCGGCGTCGCGCCGGTTCTCGATCTGCTGGCGCTCGACCGAGACGTGCGCCTCCAGGGACGGGAGGTCGCGCTGGCGGCGCTCGTCGTCCACCCAGGTGATCATGTAGGCGGCGAAGTAGATGACCTTCTCGAGGTCCTTCGGCGCCAGGTCGAGCAGGTAGCCCAGGCGGGACGGGACGCCCTTGAAGTACCAGATGTGGGTGACCGGGGCGGCGAGCTCGATGTGGCCCATCCGCTCGCGGCGCACCTTGGCGCGGGTCACCTCGACGCCGCAGCGCTCACAGATGATGCCCTTGAAGCGGACGCGCTTGTACTTGCCGCAGTAGCACTCCCAGTCCCGGGTGGGACCGAAGATCTTCTCGCAGAAGAGGCCGTCCTTTTCCGGCTTCAGCGTGCGGTAGTTGATGGTCTCCGGCTTCTTCACCTCGCCGTGCGACCACTGGCGGATGTCGTCGGCGGTGGCCAGTCCGATGCGGAGCTCGTCGAAGAAGTTGACGTCAAGCACTGGTCGTCAAGCCCTCTTTCGTGATTCGAGAGTCTGTCTGTTGGTCTGAGGGGGGCCTGGGGGTCGGGCCGGCCTGGTTCTGCACCAGGCCGGCCCGGCCTCCGTCAGACCTCTTCGACGCTGCTCGGCTCGCGCCGGGACAGGTCAATGCCGAGCTCCTCGGCGGCGCGGAACACGTCCTCGTCGCTGTCGCGCATCTCGATGGACTGGCCGTCCGAGGACAGCACCTCCACGTTGAGGCAGAGCGACTGCATTTCCTTGATGAGGACCTTGAAGGACTCGGGAATGCCGGGCTCGGGGATGTTCTCGCCCTTGACGATCGCCTCGTAGACCTTCACGCGGCCCAGGACGTCGTCGGACTTGATGGTGAGCAGCTCCTGCAGCGCGTAGGCCGCGCCGTACGCCTCAAGGGCCCACACCTCCATCTCACCGAAGCGCTGACCACCGAACTGCGCCTTACCACCGAGCGGCTGCTGGGTGATCATCGAGTACGGGCCGGTCGAACGGGCGTGCAGCTTGTCGTCGACCAGGTGGTGCAGCTTGAGGATGTACATGTAGCCGACCGAGATCGGCATCGGGAACGGCTCGCCGGAGCGGCCGTCGAACAGCCGGGCCTTGCCGGTGGAGTTCACCAGGCGCTCACCGTCACGGGTGAGGGTGGTGTTGTCCAGCAGGCCGGTGATCTCGTCCTCGCGGGCGCCGTCGAAGACCGGGGTGGCGAGGTTGGTGCCGCCCTCGACCGTGTCGGCGCCGATCGCCTGGAGCCGCTTGGCCCACTCGTCGGCGAGGCCGGAGACGTCCCAGCCCTGCTTGGCGAGCCAGCCGAGGTGGATCTCCAGGACCTGTCCCGGGTTCATTCGGGACGGGACGCCCAGCGGGTTCAGGATGATGTCGACCGGGGTGCCGTCCTCCAGGAACGGCATGTCCTCGACCGGCAGGATCTTGGAGATGACGCCCTTGTTGCCGTGGCGGCCGGCCAGCTTGTCACCGTTGGTGATCTTGCGCTTCTGGGCGACGTAGACGCGGACCAGCTGGTTCACGCCGGGGGGGAGCTCGTCCCCCTCCTCGCGGTCGAAGACGCGGACGCCGATGACCTTGCCGGACTCGCCGTGCGGCACCTTCAGCGAGGTGTCGCGGACCTCGCGGGCCTTCTCGCCGAAGATCGCGCGGAGCAGGCGCTCCTCCGGGGTCAGCTCGGTCTCGCCCTTCGGGGTGACCTTGCCGACCAGGATGTCGCCGGTGACGACGTCGGCGCCGATCCGGATGATGCCGCGCTCGTCGAGGTCGGCGAGGACCTCCTCGGAGACGTTCGGGATGTCCCGGGTGATCTCCTCGGGGCCCAGCTTGGTGTCACGGGCGTCGACCTCGTGCTCCTCGATGTGGATCGAGGAGAGGACGTCGTCCTGGACGAGGCGCTGCGACAGGATGATCGCGTCCTCGTAGTTGTGGCCCTCCCACGACATGAACGCCACGAGGAGGTTCTTGCCGAGGGCCATCTCGCCCTCGTCGGTGCACGGGCCGTCGGCCAGCACCTGGCCGGCCTCGACCCGGGCGCCCTCGTCCACGAGCACCTTCTGGTTGAAGGCGGTGCCCTGGTTGGAGCGGGTGAACTTGGCGGCCCGGTAGGTGTTGTACGTGCCGTCGTCGTTGGCGACGGTGACGTAGTCGGCCGAGACCTCCTGCACCACGCCGGCCTTGTCGGCGGTGATGACGTCCGCGGCGTCGACGGCGCAGCGGTACTCCATGCCGGTGCCGACCAGCGGCGCCTCGCTGCGCAGCAGCGGGACGGCCTGGCGCATCATGTTCGAGCCCATCAGCGCGCGGTTGGCGTCGTCGTGCTCGAGGAAGGGGATCATGGCGGTCGCGACCGACACCATCTGGCGCGGCGAGACGTCCATGTAGTCGATCTCGGTGCCGGGGATGTAGTCGATCTCGCCGCCGCGGCGGCGGACCAGGACGCGGGGCTCGGCGAAGGTCAGCTCCGCGGTGAGCGGGGCGTTGGCCTGCGCGATGACGTACCGGTCCTCCTCGTCCGCGGTCAGGTAGTCCACGGCCTCGGTGACGACGCCGTCGACGACCTTGCGGTACGGGGTCTCGATGAAGCCGAACGCGTTGACCCGGCCGTACGAGGCCAGCGAGCCGATCAGACCGATGTTCGGGCCTTCGGGGGTCTCGATCGGACACATGCGGCCGTAGTGCGAGGGGTGCACGTCGCGGACCTCGAAGCCGGCCCGCTCGCGGGACAGACCACCGGGGCCGAGCGCGGACAGGCGGCGCTTGTGGGTCAGGCCCGACAGCGGGTTCGTCTGGTCCATGAACTGCGACAGCTGGCTGGTGCCGAAGAACTCCTTGATGGAGGCGACGACCGGCCGGATGTTGATCAGGGTCTGCGGCGTGATCGCCTCGACGTCCTGGGTGGTCATGCGCTCGCGGACCACGCGCTCCATGCGGGCGAGGCCGGTGCGGACCTGGTTCTGGATCAGCTCGCCGACGTTGCGCAGGCGGCGGTTGCCGAAGTGGTCGATGTCGTCGACCTCGATGACGATGTCGCGGCCCTCGTCATCGCGCCACTCGGTCTCGCCGGCGTGCAGCTTTACCAGGTACTTGATGGTGTTGATGATGTCCGGCTCGGTGAGCACGCCGGAGTCGAGCGACTCGGCGTTGCCCAGCTTCCGGTTCACCTTGTAGCGGCCGACCTTGGCGAGGTCGTAGCGCTTCGGGTTGAAGTACAGGTTCTCCAGCAGCGTCTGCGCGGCCTCGCGGGTCGGCGGCTCGCCCGGGCGCAGCTTGCGGTAGATGTCGAGCAGCGCGTCGTCCTGGCCCTGGGTGTGGTCCTTCTCCAGGGTGGCGCGCATCGACTCGTACTCGCCGAACTCCTCCAGGATCATCTCGGTGGTCCAGCCGAGGGCCTTGAGGAGCACGGTGACCGACTGCTTGCGCTTGCGGTCGATGCGGACACCGACCATGTCGCGCTTGTCGATCTCCATCTCCAGCCAGGCACCGCGGGAGGGGATGATCTTGGCGGAGAAGATGTCCTTGTCGGACACCTTGTCCAGGGTGGAGTCGAAGTAGACGCCGGGGGAACGCACCAGCTGGGACACGACGACACGCTCGGTGCCGTTGATGATGAACGTGCCCTTGTTGGTCATGAGCGGGAAGTCGCCCATGAACACGGTCTGGGACTTGATCTCACCGGTCTCGTTGTTGGTGAACTCCGCGGTGACGAAGAGCGGGGCCGCGAAGGTGAAGTCGCGGTCCTTGCACTCGTCGATGGAGTTCTTCGGCGGCTCGAAACGGTGGTCCCGGAAGGTCAGGGACATCGACCCGCTGAAGTCCTCGATCGGGGAGATCTCTTCGAAGATCTCCTCCAGACCGGACTTGGTGGGGACGTCCTGACCACTCTCCAGGGCAGCCTCGACCCGGGACTTCCAGGCCGCGTTCCCGAGCAGCCAGTCAAAGCTCTCGGTCTGCAGGGCCAGGAGGTTCGGGACCTCGAGGGGCTCCTTGATCTTCGCGAACGAGACGCGGAGCGGGGCGGTGGATGCGGAATTGTTCGAGGCGTTGCGCGGCGCGGCCAAGAGGGGGGTCCTTCCGAGGGCTCGGAGCTCACTACGCGCATACCGGCCGGGCCTTGCCGAGGCGGAAACCCCAGGTCAGGACAGGGACCACTCCGGGCGACGAGTCACGGAGCAGCTAACAGGCAGCGCAAAGGGACAGTGTAGCCAAAGGCGACACTGCTAGCAAGCCCTGATTCGGAGACCGAATCGGACGCTCCTCCCGTACAACCGACAACCCGGGCAGTGATCCCTCACCGGCCGGGCCGTCGCACCCACTTCTGCGTCACCGGGAACCTTCCCAGTGCCACCCCCGAATATGCATCGGCGGCGGTTCCGCTTGGGCACGCGCCTTGAGAATCGCGCGCCGCGTGCTGTTCGTCAAGGCCCGCACCAGGGTGTGGACCTCGTAGTGCCCATCGTCCGGACCGCGCCCCGCGTTACACGCTGCCTGCACCCGGGGGCCGGCGGACAGCGATCACCCTACCCCCGGGCCCCGACAGGAGCCGAGTCCCGCTTGAGCCATCAGGAGCAACGGCCCACGGGGCCCGGAACGGAACACAAGCAGGCCGGGCCGGCCACCCCGAAGGGTGGCCGGCCCGGCCGGAAGAGAACCTCTCAGCGAGAGGAACGAGTCACTTGACGGTGACCTTGGCGCCGGCGCCCTCGAGCTGGGCCTTCGCCTTCTCGGCGACGTCCTTGGCGACCTTCTCCAGAACCTTCGCACCGGCGGTGTCGACGAGGTCCTTGGCCTCCTTCAGGCCGAGGGAGGTGAGGGCGCGCACCTCCTTGATGACCTGGATCTTCTTGTCGCCGGCACCGTCGAGGATGACGTCGAACTCGTCCTGCTCCTCGACGGCCTCGGCGGCGGCCGGGCCGGCGCCGGCAGCGGCAACGGCGACCGGGGCGGCGGCGGTGACGTCGAACTTCTCCTCGAAGGCCTTGACGAACTCGGAGAGCTCGATCAGGGTCATGCCCTCGAACTGCTCGAGCAGGTCCTCGGTGCTGAGCTTCGCCATGATTGGCGTCCTTCCACTAAATCGGCAGGTGCCGGATGTACGGGTTGGCGGGCGTGCTTACGGGCCCGCTGGGACGGGAGTGGTTACTCCGCGTCCTCGGCGGGAGCCGGAGTACCGGCACCGCCCTGCTCGACCTTCTCGCGCAGCGCCTCGACGGTGCGAACGAGCTTGGACGGGAGCGCCTGGAACACGGCGGCAGCCTGGGAGGGCTTGGCCTTCAGGGCGCCCGCCAGCTTGGCGAGCAGCACCTCGCGGGACTCGAGGTCCGCGAGCTTCTTGATCTCATCGGCGGACAGCGCCTTACCGTCAAGGACACCGCCCTTGATGATGAGAGCAGGGTTCTCCTTGGCGAAGTCACGCAGAGCCTTCGCCGACTCCACCGGGTCACCGGTGACGAAGGCGACAGCCGTCGGACCGGCGAACAGGTCGTCGAGCTCGGAGATCCCGGCCTCGTTGGCCGCGATCTTGGTCAGCGTGTTCTTCACCACGGCGTAATCGGCGTTGCCGCCGAGCGAGCGACGCAGCGTCTTCAGCTGCTTCACCGTGAGACCGCGGTACTCGGTCAGAACGGCGGCGCTGGAGGCACGGAACTTGTCCGTGATCTCGGCGACGTCGGCAGCCTTGTCGGGCCTGGCCATAGGCTTACGCCTCCTTCCGTGATGTCGAAGTCGGGCCGACCTTCGAGAAGTCGACCATCCAACGCCTCGGACCCCAGGAAGCGAAGAAGCCCCGGTGCGCAGGCACCGGGGCTCGCAATGACCTCGACGGACCGTGAACGGCCCGGAGATCTCCACTCTGCTCCACAACCTGCGCGGGCGGTCCGCAACGGGTGCGGACCCTTCGGCCACCGTCCTCCCTCTCGGGGCACGGCGACAACCAGCGGTCTTTGGCTCGGCCAGCCTAACGGGGGAAGTCGGGTTTGACCAAATCGCCCTACGGGAAGGGCGGCGGGCTGCTCTCGGTGCCGGGGGCGGTGTCGGCCTCGGCGGGGGCCTGGACGGAGAGCGCGGAGCTGCCGAACTCGCTGTAGTCGACGGTGTCGACCGCGGCGGCGGCCCGGCGCAGCCGGACCAGCTGGTCGCCGTCGTCGAGCCAGAGGTCGAGCACCACGTCCCCGGTGCCCAGGGCGGCCTCCAGCGCCTGCCGCCGGGTCGGGTCGAGCTGGCTCTGCGCGGCGGCGTACTGGGCGGAGGTCACGGTGACCCGGTAGTGCTCGGCGGTGCCGTCGAGCAGCTTCTCCTCGCCGACCAGCTGCGGGTCCGGGGCGGCCGCCGCGGCGGCGACCGCGACCACCGGGCTGAGCCGGTCGATCAGGTCGCCGTACGGGATCCGGCCGTTGGAGAACTTCTGCCAGTGCGGGCCGCCGAGCCTGGCCGCGCTCTCCGGGTCGCCGCCCAGGTAGGCGGAGGTGTCCAGCACCATCAGCACCTGGCTGTCCGCCTCGCCCTGGTACTTCAGCACCGTCTTGGGCGCCCAGAACAGCTCGCCCTTGGCGCCCTCGCCGCCCAGCACCGCCGTGTACTCGGCCCGCCGGGCGTCGTGCAGCACCAGCTGGGCGGAGAGCATCACCCCGTGCGGGGAGCGGTCGGTGGGGGTGGGCTGGGCGGTGGACGGGGAGGCGCTGGTGGAGGAGGCGCCGCCGTCGGGGGTGCCGCCCGGGGAGCCGCAGCCGGTGGCCGCCCCGGTGAGCAGCGCGGCCGCCAGGAAGCCGGCGGCCCAACGTGCCGGTGCCCCCATCCGTCCTCCTCCTGCCGCCTCGCCGCCGTCCTGACCCCTCACGATGCCATGCGGACCGCGGGTTCCCGGAGCCGACCCCGGGGACCCGCGGTCCGACGGACCGTCAGCCCGTTACTGCTGCATCAGGTCCGAGAGCTTGAAGACCTCGGCGGCGGTCGGGGCCGGGGTGGCCTTGACCGTGCCCAGGGCGCTGTAGACGACCGTCTCGGGCTTGCTGCCCGCGTCGGTCGAGGGGTCGATGACGGTCTGCTGGACCAGCTCGTTCTTGTCGTTGACCCACAGGTCGGCGGTGACGGTCGCGCTCTGCTTCTTGATCTCGGCCAGCACCTGGGCCTTGAGGGCCCCCTCCAGCTTCATCTTGGCGACCAGGTCCTCCGCCTTGATCTCGCTGCGGTAGTGCGAGGCGCTCTGGCCCGCGACGGTCTCGGTGCCGACCAGGGTGGCGGTGGGCGCGGCGGCGGCCAGCTGGACCGCCGGGTTCATCACCTGCATCGCCCCGGCGATGGAGGCCGCCTCGTTGCCGTCCTCGCCGGAGCTGTCCGACGAGTCGAGCAGCAGCCACTTCTTGCCCTGGGCCACGGCGGCCATGTCGGGGGTGGCGCCGACGTACATCTGGCCGCCGGCGAAGAGGATCTTGACCTCCTTGCCCTCCTCCGTGGTGGTCAGCAGGAAGGACGCGGGGTCCTTCCAGACGTACTCGCCGGTGCCCTCGTCGCCGGCGCCCTTGACGGCCAGCTTGGCGCTGCCGGCCTTGTCCATCACCACGGCGGAGGCGAGCAGGGCCTCCTTGGGCGCGAGCTTCACCCCGCCCTTGCCCGCACCGGCCGCCGGGGAGGAGGCCGCGGCGGAGGAACCGCCCTTGGCCTCGGTCGAGCCGTCCGAGCCGGAGCTGCTGCAGGCGGTCAGGACGCCGGTGGCCAGGCAGGCCACGGCGAGGGTACGCAGTGCGCGCACGGGAGGTCCCCCTCTAATCGGATTCTCATCTCAACTACGGGGCGGACTCTACCGAACCGGCCGGAGCACCGCGCAAACCCTTTCCGAACGCCACCGGGCCCGCACCCCCGGAAGGGGTGCGGGCCCGGTGAAGCGTTGACCGCGCGGGGAACTGACTCGGGGTCAGACCGACGCCGGGTCCTCCTCGACGAGGAGGTTGCGGGTGCGGTTCGGGTCCACCTGGATGCCGGGGCCGATGGTGGTGGAGAAGGCGACCTTCTTCAGGTAGCGGCCCTTGGCGGCGGACGGCTTGGCCCGGAGGACCTCGTCCAGCGCGGCGGCGTAGTTCTCGACCAGCTGCTCGTCGGAGAACGAGGTCTTGCCGATGATCAGGTGCAGGTTCGAGTGCTTGTCGACGCGGAACTCGATCTTGCCGCCCTTGATCTCGTTGACGGCCTTGGCGACGTCCGGGGTCACGGTGCCGGTCTTCGGGTTCGGCATCAGGCCACGGGGACCGAGCACGCGGCCCAGGCGGCCGACCTTGCCCATCAGGTCCGGGGTGGCGACGACGGCGTCGAAGTCCAGACGACCCTTGGCGACCTCGTCGATCAGCTCGTCGGAGCCGACGATGTCGGCGCCCGCGGCACGCGCGGCCTCGGCACGCTCACCGTTCGCGAAGACCAGGACCCGAGCGGTCTTACCGGTGCCGTGCGGGAGGATGACGGTGCTGCGGACCATCTGGTCGGCCTTGCGCGGGTCGACGCCCAGACGCATGGCGACCTCGACGGTGCCGTCGAACTTGCTGGTGGAGGTCGCCTTGGCGAGGCGGACGGCCTCGAGGGGGGCGTAGATCCGGGCGCGGTCGACCTGGGCGTCCGCGGCCTTGAGGGCCTTGCTGCGCTTCACTGCTGCTCCTGGTGATTAATGGAGTTCGTGGGAACGGGCCGCGCTGGCCCTACCACGGGAAGGACGTACGGGGGCTGGTCAGCCCTCGACGGTGATGCCCATCGACCGGGCGGTGCCGGCGATGATCTTCTCCGCCGCGTCCAGGTCGTTGGCGTTCAGGTCGGGCATCTTGGTGGTGGCGATCTCGCGCACCTGGGCCGAGGTCAGCTTGGCGACCTTGGTCTTGTGCGGCTCCTTGGAGCCCTTGTCGATGCCCGCGGCCTTCAGGATGAGGCGAGCGGCCGGCGGGGTCTTCGTGACGAAGGTGAAGGAGCGGTCGTCGTAGACCGTGATCTCCACCGGCACGATCATGCCGCGCTGCGACTCGGTGGCCGCGTTGTACGCCTTGCAGAACTCCATGATGTTGACGCCGTGCTGGCCGAGCGCGGGGCCGACCGGCGGAGCCGGGTTGGCCGCACCGGCGTTGATCTGGAGCTTGATGAGCCCCGTGATCTTCTTCTTCTTGGGAGGCATGTCTCTCCGGGTCCTTCCGAGAGGTGATTGCTGATGTGCCCGGCCCCGGGGCGAAACCCGACCGCCAGGACACACATCGGACCAGGCTAACCGGTGACCCGTCGCGGAACCAAAACGGTGCCGGGGCGGAGGCTCTCGCCCCGCCCCGGCACCGGGGACCTTCGGGTCAGTTCTTCTGGATCTGGTCGAAGGAGAGCTCGACCGGGGTCTCCCGGCCGAAGATCTCGACCAGGCCCTTGACCTTCTTCGAGTCGGGGTTGATCTCGTTGATGGTCGCCTGCAGGGTCGCGAACGGGCCGTCGGTGACGGTGACCGAGTCGCCGACCTCGAAGTCCAGCACCTGCACCTCGACCGGGCGCACCGGCGAGGCCTTGCCGGCCTCCTTGGCGGCGGCGCGCTCCACGTCGGGGGCGAGCATCTTGACGACCTCGTCCAGGGTCAGCGGGTACGGGTCGTAGGCGTTGCCGACGAAGCCGGTGACGCCGGGGGTGTTGCGCACGACGCCCCAGGACTCCGGGGTGAGGTCCATCCGGACCAGCACGTAGCCGGGGAGCTTGTTCTGCCGGATGGTCTTGCGGTCGCCGTTCTTGATCTGGACGACCTCCTCCTGCGGAACCTGGGACTCGAAGATGTAGTCCTCGACGTTCAGCGAGACGGAGCGCTGCTCCAGGTTCTGCTTCACCCGGTTCTCGTAGCCGGCGTAGGTGTGGATGACGTACCACTCGCCGGGGGCGCGGCGCAGCTGCTCGCGGAACTCGGCGACCGGGTCGCTCTCGACCTCCTCGGCGGCCTCGTCGCCCTCGGCGGCAGCGTCCTCGGCGGGCTCGGCGTCCTCGGCGGACTCCTCCTCCGCCTCCGCCCCGTCCACCTCGTGCACGGCGGCGGCCTCGGCGGGCTCGCCCGCCTCCAGCTCGTCGGCGGCCTCGACCTCGTCCTCCTCGGCGTCCGCCTCGGCCGCACCCGTGGTCTCCTCGGCAAGAGACTCAACGTCGGCAGCCTCGGCCGCGTCCAGCTCGGCGGCGACATCCGCCTCGCGGACGGTCTCGTCGGCGTCGTACAGGGGGGACTCAGACACGGTCGCTGCTTCTTTCCTGGTTGTGGAACGGATACCTCAACAGTACCGACTCAACGGTAGTCGCCCGTGGCCCCTCGCGCCGACAGCTCGACCCGGGCCGAAGGATTCGGCCCGGGTCGGGGTGGAGTATTCGGTGCGGGACCTGCGGGGATCCCTGCGGGGTGGGGCCGGATCCGGCGTCAGCCGAAGATCCAGAAGGCGCCCTTCCCGAAGACCCAGTCGAGGCCGGCGACCACCAGCATCATCACGATGACGAAGGTGACCACGACGGTGGTGTACTGGATCAGCTGACTGCGGGTCGGCCAGACCACCTTGCGGAGCTCGGCGATGATCTGGCGGTAGAAGATCGCGGCCCGGGCGAAGACGCCCTTCTTGGCGCGCTTCCCGGACTTCTTGCCACCCTCGCCGGCGGCCTTGTTGGCCCGACGGCGCTCGCGCCGGGACAGCTTGCCGTCCTCGGTGCTGGTGGTCTCGTCCGCGGCGCCCTCGGCCCCCTCGGGGTTGCCGCTCTCAGGCGTTGCGGTGGAGCCCGTGGTCTCCGTCACTCGTCCTCACCTGAATCCCGGTCCTGCGGAGGTCCGTGCCTGCTGCACGGGCGATCCGGCGAAAGCTGTGCTGGGTGGGGCCCTCTCCGCATCAAGCCCGCTCGCTCTGCGGAGCGAACGGGCTTGGCACGGATCGAGCTGCAGGGCACGAGGGACTCGAACCCCCAACCGCCGGTTTTGGAGACCGGTGCTCTACCAATTGAGCTAGTGCCCTACGGAGCCTCGCGGCTCCGGCGTGGCCCCCAACCTACCGCATCCGCCCGGCCGTGTGGTGTACCCGGCCGAAGGATCCGCACTTCGGGAGCCATCGAGCAGTGAGTGTACGGGTTCTTCGCCGATTGGTCGAACCCCATTCACCGAGATCCACATTCGGCGACTTTCGGCGTCCTGCGCCCGAGATCCTCCGGCTCCGATCGCCGTCCGCCCGAGATCGTCCGGACCCGCGGCGCGGATGCTGGAACGCCGGTGCCCACCGGGGGAAACCGCGATGCCCGCGGTCCGTTCGGTCTGGGACCATTCAAGGCATGAGCGCACCCACCCCCGAGAACGTCTCCCCCGCCGCCCGCCGGGTCTCCGCCCGGGTCGGCGCCATCGCCGAGTCCGCCACCCTCGCCGTCGACGCCAAGGCCAAGGCCCTCAAGGCCGCCGGGCGTCCGGTGATCGGCTTCGGCGCCGGCGAGCCCGACTTCCCGACCCCCGGCTACATCGTGGACGCCGCGGTCGCCGCCTGCCAGGACCCGGCGAACCACCGCTACACCCCGGCCGGCGGCCTGCCGGAGCTGAAGGCCGCGATCGCCGCCAAGACGCTGCGCGACTCCGGCTACCAGGTGGACGCCTCGCAGGTGCTGGTGACCAACGGCGGCAAGCAGGCGATCTACAACGCCTTCGCCGCGATCCTCGACCCGGGCGACGAGGTGATCATCCCGGCCCCGTACTGGACCACCTACCCGGAGGCCGTGAAGCTGGCCGGCGGCACCCCCGTCGAGGTCGTCTCGGACGAGACCACCGGTTACAAGGTCTCGGTGGAGCAGCTGGAGGCCGCCCGCACCGCGAGCACCAAGGTCGTCCTGTTCGTCTCGCCGTCCAACCCGACCGGCGCGGTGTACACCGAGGCCGAGGCCGAGGCGATCGGCCGCTGGGCGCTGGAGCACGGCCTGTGGGTGCTCACCGACGAGATCTACGAGCACCTGGTCTACGGCGACGCGACCTTCACCTCGCTGCCGGCCCTGCTGCCCGAGCTGGCCGACAAGTGCATCGTGGTCAACGGCGTGGCCAAGACCTACGCGATGACCGGCTGGCGGGTGGGCTGGCTGATCGGCCCGAAGGACGTCGTGGCCGCCGCCTCCAACCTGCAGTCGCACGCCACCTCGAACGTCTCCAACGTGGCCCAGCGCGCGGCGATCGCCGCCGTCGCCGGGGACCTCTCCGCGGTGGACGAGATGAAGACCGCGTTCGACCGCCGCCGCCGCACCATCGTGGCGATGCTCAACGAGATCGAGGGCGTGCTCTGCCCCGAGCCCGAGGGCGCGTTCTACGTGTACCCGTCGGTCAAGGCCCTGCTGGGCAAGGAGCTCCGCGGCAAGCGCCCGCAGACCTCCGCCGAGCTGGCCGCGCTGATCCTGGACGAGGCCGAGGTCGCGGTCGTCCCCGGCGAGGCGTTCGGCACCCCCGGCTACCTGCGGCTCTCCTACGCGCTCGGCGACGCCGACCTGGTCGAGGGCGTCAGCCGGATGCAGAAGCTGCTCGGCGAGGCCCGCGACTGACCTCCCGTCAGCACCGCCCCCCGCGACTCACCCGATCGGGCGAGGTACGGGGGGCGGTTCCTGTTTCGGGGGGTTTTGCGGCAGGATCGGTGAATGGATCGCCTGCGTGATGTCCGGAGCCTGCCGAAGGCCCATCTGCACCTGCACTTCACCGGTTCGATGCGCCCCGCGACGCTGCTCGAACTCGCCGACAAGCACGGGATCCGGCTGCCCGAGGCGCTCAGCTCCGAGCACCCGCCCAAGCTCCGGGCCACCGACGAGCGCGGTTGGTTCCGCTTCCAGCGGCTCTACGACACCGCCCGCTCCTGCCTGCGCGACGAGTCCGACATCCGCCGGCTGGTCCGGGAGACCGCCGAGGACGAGCGGGCCGACGGCTCCCGCTGGCTGGAGATCCAGGTCGACCCGACCTCGTACGCGCCGCTGCTCGGCGGCCTGACCCCGACCCTGGAGCTGGTGCTGGACGCCGTCCGGGAGGCGTCCGAGGCCACCGGCGTCGGCATCCGGGTGCTGGTCGCCGCGAACCGGATGAAGTCCCCGATGGACGCCCGGACGCTGGCCCGGCTCGCCGTCCGGTACACCGACCGGGGGGTGATCGGCTTCGGCCTCTCCAACGACGAGCGCCGCGGCCTGGCCCGGGACTTCGACCGGGCCTTCGCGATCGCCCGCGGCGGCGGCCTGATCGCCGCCCCGCACGGCGGCGAGCTCGCCGGGCCCGACTCCGTCCGCGACTGCCTGGACGACCTGGGCGCCACCCGGATCGGCCACGGCGTGCGCGCCGCCGAGGACCCGCGGCTGCTCCAGCGGCTCGCCGACCGGCAGGTCACCTGCGAGGTCTGCCCGGCCTCCAACGTCGCCCTCGGCGTCTACGACAGCCCCGAGCAGGTGCCGCTGCGCGCGCTCTTCGAGGCCGGCGTCCCGCTCGCCCTCGGCGCCGACGACCCGCTGCTGTTCGGCTCCCGGCTCGCCGACCAGTACGCCCTGGCCCGCGAGTCGCACGGCTTCACCGACGCCGAGCTGGCCGAGCTCGCCCGCCAGTCGATCCGCTCCTCCCGGGCCCCCGAGCACGTGGTGAAGGAACTCCTGGGCGAGGTCGACGCCTGGCTGGTGGAGGAGCCGGCCCGGGCTTCCTAGGACCGGCGGGTGAGGGCGCCGGTCGCCGCGGCGAGCAGCCCGCCCACCACCAGGGCGCCGACCGCGACCAGGGCCGCCCCGACCACGAACAGCCCGTCGCCGTCCCCGGCCCAGTCCACCCCGGCGGCGCCGGTCAGGCCCGCCGTGCTGCCCGCGACGGCGGCGAGCGGCCGGCCCCGGTGCGCCGACCAGCACACCGCCGCGCCGACCGTCAGCACCAGGCCGAGCACCTGCCACACCTGGTAGGGGCCGGACACCGTGCCGTCCGGGGCGACGTCCCGCTCCCCGTCCCACCCCAGCCAGGCGGCCCAGGCCAGGACGGCGGTCAGCAGGGGCAGCAGTAGGGGTGCGCGGTGCGCGGTCTCGGCTCTCACCGGCCGAGCGTCCCGCACCCGGGGCGCGGCCCGACAGCGCGCGGGTACTCAGCCGGCGGCTGAGTACCCGGCGGGTTCAGAGGCTGACGCCCACCATCACCGGCTCGTTCACCAGCTCGACCCCGAACGCCGCGCGCACCCCGTCCCGCACCTCGCGGGCCAGGGCGAGCAGGTCCTCGGTGGTGGCCGAGCCGCGGTTGGTCAGGGCCAGGGTGTGCTTGGTGGAGAGCGTCGCCGGGCCGCTGCCGTGGCCCTTGCGGAAGCCCGCGTTGTCGATCAGCCAGGCCGCGGAGGTCTTGGTGCGCCCCTCCCCCGCCGGGTAGCTCGGCGCCCGCAGCTCGCCCAACCTGGCGCTGAACGCGGCGAACTGATCGTCCGTCAGGACCGGGTTGGTGAAGAACGAGCCCGCCGACCAGGTGTCGTGGTCGGCCGCGTCCAGCACCATGCCCTTGCCCGCGCGCAGCCGCAGCACCTCGGCGTGGGCGTCGGCCAGCTTCACCCGCTGCCCCGCCTCGACGCCCATCGCCCGGGCGGCCTCGGCGTACTTCACCGGCGAGGACAGCCCGCCCTCGTCCGCGAGCCGGAACCGCACCCGCAGCACCACGTACCGGTCCGGGTCCGCCTTGAAGCGGCTGTGCCGGTAGGAGAAGGCGCAGTCGGCGTTGGCCAGCGTGACGCTCTCGCCGAGCAGGCGGTCGTAGGCGACCACCTCGGTGATGCTCTCCGCGACCTCCTGGCCGTACGCCCCCACGTTCTGCACCGGGGTCGCGCCCGCCGAGCCGGGGATCCCGCCGAGGAACTCGATCCCGGCCAGCCCGGCGTCGACCGTGCGGGCCACCGCGTCCGACCAGACCTCGCCGGCCGCGAGTTCCAGCCGCGTCCCGTCCAGTTCGAAGCCCTCGGTGGCGATCCGCAGCACCGTCCCCGGGAAGCCGGCGTCGCCGATCACCAGGTTCGACCCGCCGCCGATCACCAGCAGCGGCTCCCCCGCCGCGTCCGCCGCCCGCACCGCGGCCACCACCTCGGCGTCCGTCTGCGCCGTCACCAGCCGGCGGGCCGGACCGCCCAGCCGCAGCGTCGTCAACGGGGCCAGCGGCGCGTCCATCTCCTCGATCACCGCCCCAGCGTAAGGCAAGCCTCGGGGAGGACGGCGGGCACGCACCACCGGGGGCCGCCCCGCCTACCGGTTCGCCGCGAGGCGCCGCCGGGCCTCGTCCCAGCCGGGTTCCGCCGCGCTCTCCGCGTCCCAGCTGGCGAACGCGGAGTGCTCCATGGCGGGGCGGAGGGCGGTCATCGCCCGCCGGTGCGTCCCGGAGCGGACGAAGGCGGCGAGCGCCTCGCGGTCGCTCCAGCTGGAGAGCACCCAGAAGGTGCGGTCCAGGGGCGCGGCCCGCAGGGTGACGCCGAGGGCGCCGGGGGCGCGGCGGGCCCGGCTGCGGACCTTCAGGGACTGCCGCAGGAAGCCGGGAACGTGCCGCAGTCCGCGGACCTTGAGTTCGGCGGCCATCACGACGGGCCGGGCGGGGGGCTGCTGGGCGGCGGGGCCGGGGCTCCACGGGAGCGTCATCGCGAGCACGGGTTCCTCCTCTTGTTCCTCGTCCGTCGGCGGGTCGCCGACCGGCGCTCAGGCCCGGTCGGCCGGAACGGTGGCGGGGGCGGGGGCGGCGTCGGGAGCGGGAGCGGACTCCGGGCGGGCCGCCGCGGCCGTCCGCACGCCCCGCCGGCGCGGGACGAGCGCGGCGGCGACCGCGCCGGCCCCGATCGCGAGGGCGCCGACCAGGACGGCGGGGACGAGTCCGTCGGTGAAGGAGTCGACGCTGCCGTAGCCGCCCTGCGCGGAGAAGACCGCGGAGAGCACGGCCACCCCGAGCGCGCCGCCGACCTCGCGCATGGCGTTGTTCGCGCCGGAGGCGATGCCCTGTTCGGCGGGCCGGACGCTGGCCATCACCAGGTTGGCGGTGGGGGCGAAGTACAGGGCCATCCCGGCGCCGCAGAGCATCAGGACCGGGACCTGTGCCCCGTACCCGGCGGAGTTCTCGGCGAGCAGGGCCATCCCGACCAGGCCGAGGGCCTGCAGGACGAGGCCGGTGACGACGATGGGGCGGCCGCCGATCCGGTCGGTGAAGACGCCGGCGAGCGGGGCGATCAGCAGCGGCATGGCGGTCCACGGGAGCATCCGGAGGCCGGCCTGTTCGGCGGTGTAGCCGTTGACGCCCTGGAAGTACTGGCTGATCAGGAAGATCGAGCCGAACATGCCGAGGAACATCAGCAGGCTGGCGGCGTTGACGGCGCTGAACGTCCGGTTGCGGAACAGCCGCATCGGCAGCATCGGCCGCTTCGCGTAGCGGGCCTCGTACCCGACGAAGGCGGCCAGCAGCAGGACGCCGCCGGTCAGCGCGGTGAGCACCAGCGGGTCGGTCCAGCCGTCGGGGTTGCCGCGGACCAGGCCGAGGACGAGGCCGAACAGGCCGGCGCTGACCAGCGCGGTGCCGGGGAGGTCGAGGCGGGGGTTCTCGCCGCGGCTCTCGCCGAGCACGGCGCGGGCGAGCGGCAGCAGGAGCAGGCCGACCGGGACGTTCACCCAGAAGATCCACTGCCAGGAGAAGTGCTCGGTGAGGGTGCCGCCGATCAGCGGTCCGGTGGCGACGGCCAGTCCGCTGACCCCGGACCAGATGCCGAAGGCCATGCCGCGCCTGGCGGCGGGGACCGCGACGGTGAGCAGGGTGAGCGTGAGCGGCATCATCACGGCCGCGCCGACGCCCTGGACGGCGCGGGCGGCGATCAGCGTGCCCATGCTCGGGGCGAGCGCGGCGGACGCCGAGCCGAGGGTGAAGACCACGAGCCCGCCGAGGAACAGCCGGCGGCGGCCGAAGCGGTCGCCGAGGGCCGCGCCGAACATCAGCAGGACCGCGAAGGTCAGGGTGTACGCGCTGACCGTCCACTCCAGGTCGGCGAGGGCGCCGCCCAGGTCGGCGCGGATCGCGGGCAGTGCGGTGGTGACCACCAGGTTGTCGAGGCCGGCCATGAAGCTGGCCACGCTGACGACCACCAGGGTCCAGACGGCTTGCCTGTTCATCTCTGCTTCCCCCAGGTTGTGATTGATCAATAACTTTCGTGGGCCGAAAAAAGGGCGCCCGCCGCTGTCGGCGGAGCGCCTCAGCCCTCCCCGTCCCGCCTCCGGTTGAGCTCCGCGAAGCCCTCCCAGAGCTCGTGGCCGGCCGGGTACCCCAGCGCCACCAGGGTGTTGATCAGCATGCCGTGCGCCATGAACTCGGTGGCCGACACCCGGTCGCCGAGCCGGTCGCGGATCCGCTCGAACAGCCGGAACCAGCCGGCCCGGGCGATCTCGCCGATCTCGTTGTCCCCGACCGATTCCGCCGCGAACACCGAGACGTAGATCTGCATCTGCATCATGACCTGCTCGCGGTCGGCGATCAGGCCGAGGTACGCCTCGCCCATCGCCTCGCACGCGGCCTCCCCCGTCAGGCCCTCCGACGCGCGGTCGAAGGCCCGCCAGGTCTCCTCGATGCAGTGTTCCGCCGCCGCCTCGAAGATCGCCTGCTTGTTGGGGAAGAGCCGGAACAGGTACGGCTGCGAGACTCCCACCCGGCGGGCGATCGCCTCGGTGGAGGTGCCCCGGTACCCGCCCCGGGCGAACTCCACCATGGCCGCCCGGACGACGCTCTCGCGCCGCTCCTCGGCGGACATCCGCATGCTGCTCCTGGCCACACCCAAAGATTAGTGATTGGCCAATAACTTAGCAACCCCCACGGGTCCGCGGTCCCGGGCAGGGGCCCCGCCGTCCGGGGCCCCCACCGCCGGGAGCGCGTCAGGCCAGGCGGACGACGGCCCGGGCCATGCCGAGGACCTTCTGCCCCGCGCTGGTGGCGGTGAGGTCGACCCGGACCCGGTTGTCCTCCAGCAGCGCGGCGACCTTCCCGGTGACCTCGACGGTGGCGCCGACCCCGTCGTTGGGGACGACGACCGGCTTGGTGAACCGCACGCCGTACTCGACGACCGCGGCCGGGTCGCCGACCCAGTCGGTCACCACCCGGGCGGCCTCGGCCATGGTGAACATGCCGTGCGCGATCACGTCCGGGAGGCCGACCTCCAGGGCGAACTTCTCGTTCCAGTGGATCGGGTTGAAGTCCCCCGAGGCACCGGCGTACTGCACCAGCGTCGCCCGGGTGACCGGGAACGACTGCGCCGGCAGCTCGGTGCCGACCTGGACCTCGTCAAAGCGGACCGCCACGGTCACTCCTCCCCGGCTTCGTCGGCGGCGCGCGCCACCAGCGTCATGATCGACGTCACCACGTGCTCGCCGCTGGCGTCGTCGACCTCGCCGCGGACGGTCAGCACGTCGTTGCCCGCCAGCGACTTGATCGCGTCGATCGAGACCGTGACGGAGAGCCGGTCGCCGGCCCGCACCGGGCGGGTGTAGGCGAACTTCTGGTCGCCGTGCACCACCCGGCTGTAGTCCAGGCCCAGCTCGGGGTCGTTGACGACCTGCGCGGCGGCCCGGAAGCTCAGCATGAAGGGGAAGGTCGGCGGGGCGATGACGTCCGGGTGGCCCAGCGACTTGGCGGCCTCGGCGTCGGTGTACGCCGGGTTCGCGTCACCGATCGCGGCGGCGAACTCGCGGATCTTCTCCCGGCCCACCTCGTACGGCTCGGTGGGCGGGTAGGTCCGCCCGATGAACGAGGGGTCGAGTGGCATGGGGCAACTCCTCTGGTGCGTACGGCCGTCCGCCGGCGGTCCGGCGATGCTCCGGCGGTGGTCCAGTATGCAGAAACGGCTCCAGGCCGCGCCCCGAGTGGGGTGCGGCCTGGAGCCGAGGCAAAGTCAGCGGGTTTCGCGGTGCGCCGTGTGAGAGTTGCAACGCGGGCAGTGCTTCTTCATCTCAAGACGGTCCGGGTCGTTACGCCGGTTCTTCTTGGTGATGTAGTTCCGCTCCTTGCACTCCACGCAGGCCAGCGTGATCTTCGGGCGGACATCGGTGGCAGCCACGGGAGTGCCTTCCTTGGACAATGAATAAGAACACAGACAAGAGTAGCCGATCGGGAGTAATCCCCCCCGATCGACTACGCGGGGTAGCGGTGACCGGACTTGAACCGGTGACACAGCGATTATGAGCCGCTTGCTCTACCAACTGAGCTACACCGCTTTGATGATCGGAACCTCACCGGAGCGAGGAGCCTTTCACCAGAGCCCCCATGCGGAATCGAACCGCAGACCTTCTCCTTACCATGGAGACGCTCTACCGACTGAGCTATAGGGGCGAACGAGGAAGAGATTACACGGTTCCGGGCCAGAGGTGAAATCCGTATCCGCGCCGGATCTCCGCAGGTCGGCGGCACCGCACTGACGCGCCGTCACCCGACACCCGTTCGACCCCCGCCGCCACCGGAACGCACCCGACACGTCCCGACACGTCAGGGCGGCCCGCATCCGACCGTCGCGCCCGAGGTCGGCCTAGGCTCGACCGTCAGTGATCTCCCGAGGTCCCCCGAGCGGTCTCCGCGGCCTCCCGGGCGGCCTCTTCAACGGGTGCGCCGCAGGTCGGCCGCCCCGCACCGGCTCCGGGGCCGCCGGACGGTCGACGGGACTGGAGGAGCGGACCGATGAGCGAACGCAGCGAGGGCGCCCAGCCGCCGCCCGCCAACCCGCTCGGGCACGGGCCGGTGCTGCTGCTCACCGGGGCCCGGCTGCTGGACGGGCGGGTGGTGGACGTCCGGATCAGCGGGGACCGGATCCAGGCGGTCGGCACCGTCGGCAGCCTCGGGCCGCTGCCCGCGATGCCCGGACAGCCGACGGTGACCACCGGCGCCCGGATCGACCTGTCCGGCTACCTGCTGCTGCCCGCCCCCGCCGAACCGCACGGGCACTACGACACCGCCTTCTCCGCCGCGCTGCCCGAGCCCACCGGGGACGGCCCGGCCGAACTGGTCCGCCGGGCCACCGAGTCCGCGCTCACCTCGCTCGGCTACGGGGCCACCGCCCAGCGCACCCACGTCCGGATCGGCGACGTGCACGGGCTGGCCCGACTGGAGGCCGTCCTCACCGCCCGCCAGTCGCTGCGCGGCCTGGCCGAACTGCAGGCGGTCGCGATGCCCCGGCTGCTCACCGGCCGGGCCGGCGCGGACGGGCGGGCCCTGCTGCGGGACGCGCTCAAGCTCGGCGCGGACGCGGCGGGCGGCTGCCCCGACCTCGACCCGGACCCGGTCGGCTACGTGCACGTCCTGCTGGAGGCCGCGGCCGAGGCCGACTGCCCGGTCGACCTGCACACCAACGCCGCCGACCAGGCCCAACTCTCCCGGGTGGCGGCCGCGTTGGCCCCGCACCGGCCCCGGGTCACGCTCGGCCCGTGCAGCGCGCTGCCGCCCGGCGGCGCCGGCGTGCTGGCCAGCGCCGGCGTCCGGGTGGTCTGCCTGCCGCAGAACGGCGGCTGCACCGGGCTCGAAGGCCGGCCGATCGGCCTGCGCCCTGCCCTGGTCCGGGAGTTCGCGCACGCCCGGGTCGCCCTCACGGCCGGCACCGGCGCCCTGCGCGACGCCTCCAACCCGGTCGGCCGGGCCGACCCGCTGGACGCCGCCCGGCTGCTCGCCGCGAGCGGCGCGCTCTCCCCCGAGGCCGCCTACGACGCCGTCTCCGCCCAGGCCCGCACCGCCCTCGGCCTGGCCCCCGTCCGGGTCGACGCCGGGTTCCCCGCCGAACTCCTCGCCGTCCGCGGCGACAGCCTGACCGGCGCCCTCTCCGGCGGCCAGTCCCGCCTGGTGGTGCACTGCGGCCGGATCGTCTCCCGCAC
This sequence comes from Kitasatospora saccharophila, assembly GCF_039529925.1. Classification (NCBI taxonomy): domain Bacteria; kingdom Bacillati; phylum Actinomycetota; class Actinomycetes; order Kitasatosporales; family Streptomycetaceae; genus Kitasatospora; species Kitasatospora saccharophila. The sequence goes on from NZ_BAAANS010000013.1 coordinate 159,874, forward strand.
CAGCGCGGTCCGCGAGTTCGCCGACACCGTCACGCTGGCCCTCCCCCGCCAGAACCACCCGGACTGAGCCGCCCGGGCCGGGTCGGGCTGCGCCGCGCCGTCCGGCACGCGCCGGCACCGCCAGGGGCCCGGACGACGAAGAAGCCCCCGGGCTGCGTCTACGCAGCCCGGGGGCTTCTTCACTATCCAGTGGCTGGTGCAGGGTTCGAACCTGCGTAGCTTGCGCGACAGATTTACAGTCTGCCGCACAGTGAAGACGCCTACCTGCCGTCATCTGCGGGTTATCGCTGGTTATGCCCCAGGGGCGCAACCTTGGTCCGCCACCGGTCCGGATCACGCCCTGGGGACCACGCCTCGTCAGTCACCAAGAGAAGCCTGCGCCGGCTGATCCAACTGCTGCTGACGCCTCCGCTGCTCATTTTGAAGAATTTCAGCCCTCTCGGTAAATTCCGCAATCGCCTCTTCTTCGGATTCAATAGCCCGATAGCGCCCGATCTTCAAGTTTACGGAGTTCAGCTCCTCCGCCAGTGAATCAGAAGTCTGCTGCAGATAGAAGCTGCGCTCACGATACTTGAAGTAGCCAGTAAATCCAGCCGAGACGCCGACAGCAAAGCTCGCCGCGACAGTAAGCAACTGCCCCCTCGGGACCGAGTCTCCGAGCGCCGCGATCGTTGATGTCGCCAGCGAGCCCACAATGATAACGCTCTGGAAGCCATTGTGGACCGCCCTATACCTCGCGCCGCTCCGCTGGTACCTGTCGATAGCTACAGGAACCGTCTCGCGGTAGATGTACCTGCGGGACAAGGGATCAAGGTTGAGCTTGACCGCCATCAGCCTACGGCGCTCGTGTGCCAACTCAAGCTCAAGCCTCTGCTCCGCAATGTACTTCTGACCCCAGGGTGAGATTTTATTACCTTCCGCCGGAAGGTCCGCCCTGAGAATGAAGAGAGCAAAAGAAATCGGAATGCCCGCCACGTCAATCCGCCACAGACTAATTTTCCCCCAGAATACAATATTGACAAGGAAGAGAATTAGCACAGCCGATGGAAATATAGCCTTGATGGCGAGACATCGAAGCCTAGTTCTCGTGGCAGCCCGAAGCTTCTGCTCGATCTCCAAGATCGCCCTACTTTGGGCCAATTGCAGCTCAACGGGGCCGAGTGTCTGATCTCTGCCCTGCGCCATCTCTCCCCCATCAGGTCACTTGCCATCGCGGAACATCAGAATCGTCAATTGCCATGAATGGTAGCGCTCGTTCGAAGTAGTGTCCGCTGATCTCAGAGTTCGCACCTGACTGTGCGCTCACGGGCGGTGGAGCGGTTTTGGCCGGTGTCCTGCCTGGTCTGGGTCCGAGCATGATCGGGGGGCCGTAAGCTGTTGCGACTCGGTCAGGGCTCTTTGGGCCTGACCGCAATTTGGCCGAGTGGCCCCCCGGTCTTGCTCGGTGCGGGGCCCGGTCCTGGCAGGTGGGTAAAACCGTGGAGCCGCCCGCCCCAGCCACGACGGCGCATTGGGCCGCAACCACCTACGACCGTCCGACGCCGTGCGCGGCCGGCCGCCGCCTCGCCCGGGCGAAGACAAGGGCGGGGGCGAGCGGTTGGGCCGCGCCCCGGGCGCGAAGCGCCCTTGAACCCGTAGAGAAGAGTTTTACGCACCCCCTCCACCACCTCCTAATGCTGTTGTCAAGCCGCTGATGCGACCGGGAGTCCACGTTGGAAGCACTGTCCGTCACGGATGAGAGCCCACAGGACGTTGACGCGT